>NZ_JAGGPC010000007.1:0-184589 GCF_018614005.1 Streptomyces sp. ISL-99 | reverse complement strand
CCGCCGCGCCCGGGCGCCGCCGCCCCGGCGCGGCGCGCTCCAGCCCACCTCCCCCCGTCCACCGCACCCGACCGGATCCTCCCGAGGAGGCCGCACCCGTGACCCCCCGTCCACCGTCCCGCAAGTCCGCCGATTCCCCGAGCGTGCCCACGCCGCCCGAGAGCGCGCCGCCCGTACCGCCGCGCAAGCGTGCCAAGCCCGCCAGGGCCCCGAAGCAGGCCGACGCCGTCGAGCCCTCGCAGGCACCGCAGGGTGCTCCGCAGCCCCTGAAGGCCGCCGAGACCCCGCCGCCGCGCAAGCCCTCCAGGGCCGTGAAGCAGGCCAAACCCGCCAAGAGCGCCAAGACCGGTGCGGCGGCGCAGGCCGATGCTGCCGGCCCTCCGGACTCCGCCCCCAAGGCCGCACAGGACGCGGAGTCCGGCAAGGCGGTCCAGGCGGCCAAAACAACGAAGCCGGCGAAGACCACCAAGCCCGCCAAGTCCCGGCGGACCGCCTCGCAGCCCACCACCCCCGCGGACCAGCCCCCCGACTCCGCGCCGAAGGCCGTGCAGGACACCGAGTCCACCACGCCCGCGCGGCGCACCAGGGCTCCGAAGAAGCGGGAGCCCGACGGCCCCGCGCTCCAGGGGAGCGACCGGGACCGGCTGCTGGCCGGCGGTCATCACGACCCGCACGGACTCCTCGGCGCCCATCCCGTCGGCGGCGCGGCCACCGGCGTCGTCTTCCGCGCGCTGCGTCCCTTCGCCCGCGCCGTCACCGTGCTGGCCGCCGGTCACCGCACCGCGCTGCACGACGACGGCGACGGGCTGTTCTCCGGCGTACTTCCCCTGGACGCCGTGCCGCCGGAGTACAGCCTGCTCGTCACGTACGACGACAACGAGCTGGAGGTGCAGGACCCGTACCGCTTCCTGCCCGCCCTCGGTGAACTCGACCTGTACCTCATCGGCGAGGGCCGCCACGAGGAGCTGTGGCGGGCGCTGGGCGCGCAGCCGATGGTCCATCAGGGCGTGACCGGCACCCGTTTCACGGTCTGGGCGCCGAACGCGCGCGGCGTCCGGGTCGCGGGTGACTTCAACTACTGGAACGCCACCGGGTTCCCGATGCGCTCTCTCGGCTCGTCCGGCATCTGGGAGCTGTTCGTGCCCGGTGTCGGGGAAGGGGCGCTCTACAAGTTCGAGATCATGCGGCCCGACGGCAGTCACACGCTGCGCGCCGACCCGATGGCCCGCCGCACCGAGTGCCCGCCCGCCAATGCCTCGATCGTGACGGCCTCGCACCATGTGTGGCGCGACCAGGAGTGGATGGAGCACCGCGCCGACCGGCCGGTGCACAAGGCGCCGTTCTCGGTCTACGAGGTGCATCTGGGGTCCTGGCGGCCCGGACTGTCCTACCGCGAGCTCGCGGAGCAGCTTCCGGCGTACGTCGCCGATCTCGGCTTCACCCACGTCGAGCTGATGCCGGTCGCCGAGCACCCCTTCGGCGGCTCCTGGGGTTACCAGGTCACCGGCCTGTACGCGCCGACGGCCCGCATGGGCACGCCCGACGACTTCCGGTACCTGGTCGAGTCGCTGCACCGGGCCGGTATCGGCGTCATCATGGACTGGGTTCCGGCCCACTTCCCGAAGGACGACTGGGCGCTGGCGCGGTTCGACGGGCCGAACCTGTACGAGCACGAGGACTGGCGGCGGGCCGAGCACCCCGACTGGGGCACGCTCGAATTCGACTACGGGCGCCCCGAGGTGCGTAACTTCCTGGTCGCCAACGCCACGTACTGGTGCGAGGAGTTCCACATCGACGGCCTGCGCGTCGACGCGGTCGCCTCGATGCTCTACCTCGACTACTCGCGCGAGCACGGCGAGTGGGCGCCGAACGAGTTCGGCGGCCGCGACAACCCGGACGCCGTCGCCTTCCTCCAGGAGATGAACGCGACCGTCTACCGCCGCAACCCCGGCGTCGTGACGATCGCCGAGGAGTCCACCGCCTGGGACGGCGTGACCCGCCCCACGGACAGCGGCGGTCTCGGCTTCGGCCTCAAGTGGAACATGGGCTGGATGCACGACTCGCTGGTGTACGTCAGCAAGGAGCCGGTGCACCGCAAGTACCACCACAACGAGATGACCTTCTCGATGGTGTACGCGTACAGCGAGAACTACGTCCTGCCGATCTCGCACGACGAGGTGGTGCACGGCAAGCAGGCGCTGGTCAGCAAGATGCCGGGCGACTGGTGGCAGCAGCGCGCCAATCACCGGGCGTACCTCGGCTACATGTGGGCGCACCCCGGCAAGCAGCTGCTCTTCATGGGGCAGGAGTTCGCCCAGGGAGCGGAGTGGTCGGAGGGGCACGGTCCCGACTGGTGGCTGCTCGATCCGTCGTACTCGGCGGAGCCCGACCACCGGGGCGTACGCGACCTGGTCCGCGACCTCAACCAGGTGTACCTCGACACGCCCGCCCTGTGGGAGCTGGACACGGTCCCCGACGGCTTCGCGTGGGTGCTGGGCGACGCCGCCGAGGACAATGTCTTCGCGTTCCTGCGCTTCGACGCGAAGAGCGGCCCGCTGCTGGCCGTCTCCAACTTCTCACCGGTGGTGCGGCACGGGTACCGGCTGTGCGTACCGGACCTGATCCCCGCCTGGACCGAGGTCCTGAACACGGACGCGGCCCGGTACGGCGGCAGCGACGTACGCAACCCTGAGCCGCTCAAGCCAGAGGCGGGCGGGGCGCACGGCGGCCGGTCCTACCTGGAGATGACACTGCCGCCGCTGGCGACGGTGTGGCTCAAGCCGGCCTGATCTCCTCCTCCGTCCGCCGCGCGAGCCCTTCCCGGAGGCATTCGGGAAGGGCTCCCGTGTGGACGACGGCGAGCTGCTGCGTGGCCCGGGTCAGGGCGACGTACAGGTCGTTGGTGCCGCGCGGCGAGCCGGCGAGGATCTGTCCGGGCTCGACGACGACCACCGTGTCGAACTCCAGGCCCTTCGCCTGCCGCGGGTCGAGGAGCACGACGGGCCGCGTGAGGTCGGGGGCCGGGCCGTGCGACGCACCGGGCAGCGCGGCGGCGAGCTCCTCGTGCAGGGCGATGGGCGCGACGACGGCCAGCCGGCCCTCCGCACCGGCCAGCTCCATGACCGTCTTGGCGACGGTAGGGGCGAGGTCGTCCGGGTCGGCGGCGTGCGCCAGGGGGCGGGTCCCCGTGGAGCGGACCGAGCCCGGCGGCTCGAAGGCCGGGTCCTCGGCCCGTCGTACACCGGCCGCGACCTCCATGATCTCGGCGGGCGTACGGTAGTTGACGCCGAGCCGGGTGTGCTCCCAGCGGTCGCCGACGTACGGTTCGAGGATCTGCTGCCAGGAGTCGCAGCCCGCCGCGTCTCCGGTCTGGGCCGGGTCGCCGACCAGCGTCATGGAGCGGGTGGGGCAGCGGCGCATCAGCAGGCGCCAGGTCATGGCGGACAGCTCCTGCGCCTCGTCGACGATGATGTGCCCGAAGGCCCAGGTGCGGTCGGCGGCGGCGCGTTCGGCGGTGCTGCGGTGGTCGGCCTCCTCGTGGCGTTCGGCCATCCGCTCGGCGTCGACGATGTCGTGCGCGCCCAGGACTTCGGACTTCTCGTCGTCGATGTCCTCGAACTCGTAGGTACGGGACGCGTACGCGACATCCAGCACGCCTTGCGCGTAGGCGATGCGCTGCTGGCGCTCGGCCTCCTCGGCGGCCCGCGCGGCCGAGTCGTCCTGGCCGAGCAGTTCGGCGGCCTCGTCGAGGAGCGGCACGTCGGCGGGCGTCCACGCGCCGTCGTCCCGCCGGATCAACTCGGCGTCGAGGGCGGGGAGGTGGGCCGGGTCGGCGAGGAATTCCGCGACCAGCTGCTGGGGTGTGAGCGGGGGCCAGAGCTGGTCGACGGCCGCGTGAACGTCGTCGCTGAGGGCGATGGCCTTGCCGAGCTGGGCGAGGTCGTCGGGTCCGAGGAAGTTGGGGCCGCCGTACGGGTCGGCGCCGATCCGGTCGGCGAGCTGCTCGGTGAGGGCGTCGATGATCCGGAAGGCGAAGTGGGGGCGGGCGAGGTTGTGCGGCAGGCCGGTCTGGCGGGCGGCGGCCCGGGCGTCCTCCGCCATCGCCCGGTCCAGGAACAGCGTGCCGTCGTCGTGCTCGATCTCGATCCACGGGTCGGGCACGCTCTGGTGGTCCCGTACGAAGCGGGCGAGCGCGTCCGCCATCGCGGCGCGCCCCTTGACCTCGGTGGCCGCGGCGGTGTCGGTGCCGGTGGCGGCGACGCCCGGGAAGAGTTCGCTCACGGTCGCCAGCAGCACTCCGGTCTCGCCGAGCGAGGGCAGCACTTCGCCGATGTAGGCGAGGAAGGCCGGGTTGGGTCCGACGATCAGCACGCCGCGGCGGGCGAGCAGGTCGCGGTACGCATAGAGCAGGTACGCCGCCCGGTGCAGCGCGACGACGGTCTTGCCGGTGCCGGGTCCGCCCTCGACGACGAGGACGCCCTGGTGGGAGGCGCGGATGATGCGGTCCTGCTCGGCCTGGATGGTCTGCACGATGTCGTGCATCCGGCCGGAGCGTGCCGCGTCCAGTGCGGCGAGCAGCACGGTGTCCGCGGCGGAGCCCTCGTGGCCGGTGCGGGTGGTGTCGGTGAGATCGAGGATTTCGTCGTGCAGCGCGGTGACGCTGCGGCCCTCGGTGGTGATGTGCCGGCGGCGGCGCAGTCCCATCGGGGAATAACCGGTCGCGAGATAGAAGGGGCGGGCGACGTCAGCCCGCCAGTCGACGACGAGAGGCGTGCGGGCGGCGTCGTTCTGCCGGATTCCGATACGGCCCATGTGGTACTGGCGTCCGTCCTGGAAGTCGAGCCGCCCGAAGCAGAGGCCGTTCTCCCCCGCGTTGAATGCGGCGAGCAGCCCGGACTGCTCGGCGACCAGCACATCGCGCTCCAGCTTCTCCTGGTGACCCGCCCCCACCTGCGTCAACGCGGTCTGTACGGCGGCCTCGGCGTGATCACGCAGTTCATCGAGGCGCGCGTAGAGGCCGGTGATGAATTCCTGCTCTTTCTGAAATTCCTCGGTTGACAATTCAGCTCCCAACAAGCTACGCTGCATCCATACGGCACCTCTGTGACCGATTTTAAACGTGGTCACGGAAACGCTCAATATACGCAGAGAAATACCCCGGGTGTCAATTCACCCGGGGTATTTCTTTTGCCTGGCCGCTGCCTGGTTGCCTAGACCGCTACACGTCCGGACCGCTACACGTCCGCGAGCTCGTGGAGGAGCTTGCGCTTGGGGCGGGCGCCGACCATCTGCTTCACCGGCTCCCCTTCGCGGAAGACGAGAAGCGTCGGCATCGACAGCACGCCGTACCGCGCCGCCGTGCCGGGATTGGTGTCCACGTCGAGCTGGACGACCTTGAGCCTGGCGGCCTCCTCGCGGGCCACCTCACTCAGTACGGGCGCGAGCTGGCGGCACGGTCCGCACCAGTCGGCCGTGAACTCCACCAGGACGGGCCGGTCGGACCGCAGTACGTCGGCCTCGAAGGTCGCGTCGGTCACCGCGTCCACACCCACTGCTCGCACCATCAGTGTCTCCTCAGTTGTCCGTCAGTTCACAGCGCGGCTCGGGACCGCCCGGCAGCGCCGCTTCCGCTTCGAGCTCGGCGCGGGCGAGCTGGGCGCCCACCTGCGTGCGTACCGCGTCCAACTGGCCGATCAGCGCGTCGAGTTCGGCCAGCTTGCGCCGGTACACCTCCAGGGAGGCCGGGCAGGAGTCCCCCGCCGGGTGGCCGGCCCGCAGGCAGTCCACAAAGGGGCGGGTCTCCTCCAGGTCGAACCCGAAGTCCTGCAGGGTCCGGATCTGCTGGAGGAGCCGCAGGTCGTCCTCGTCGTACGTGCGGTAGCCGTTGACCGCGCGCCGGGCGGGGAGGAGTCCGCGGGACTCGTAGTAGCGCAGCGCCCGGGTGGTCGTCCCCGCCCGCTCCGCCAGCTCGCCGATTCGCATGCCCCGACGGTAATCCTTGACGTCGGCGTCAAGGCAAGGGAGGAGATCCGGGTGCTCAGTCCTTGCGCTTGAGCACCTCGATCGTGCTCGCCCAGTCGTCGGCGCCGTGCCCCTTGGCGATCGCACGGTCGGCGACGGCCTTGATCGCCTCAAGCTGGCCCGTGTCGAGGCCCCGGTCCCGCGACATGTGCAGGAGGTGGTCGACGCTGGCGGTCATCATGCCCAGGTTGGCCTGCTGACCGTCGTAGTCGCCCGCGTCGATCGCGGTCGCCATGCCGGACGCGATGGCCGGAAGGATCGCGGTGATGCTGTCGAGGTACGGGGCGAGGGCCGTGGCGGCGACGTTGTCCTCCCGTGCCAGGGCGAAGGCGTGGACCAGGCCTGACATGCTCGCGTAGAAGAAGTCCAGCATCGACAGGTCGTAGACGGCGGCGCGGGCGTGGTCCTCGCCCAGGTAGGCGGCCTGCCCGGCCAGGGCCTTGAGGGTGGTCTCGTACTTCTCGAAAGC
Organism: Streptomyces sp. ISL-99; assembly: GCF_018614005.1. Classification (NCBI taxonomy): domain Bacteria; kingdom Bacillati; phylum Actinomycetota; class Actinomycetes; order Kitasatosporales; family Streptomycetaceae; genus Streptomyces; species Streptomyces sp. ISL-99. The sequence goes on along the minus strand of NZ_JAGGPC010000007.1, from coordinate 178,099 downwards.
CGGCCGCGCACCGGCGAAGAGGATCAGCGCGTCGGCCCCGCCGACGAGCGGCGTCGGCACCATCACCGCGCCGTCCAGATACGCGATGCCGTGCTCGTCCGCCCAGGCCGCCGCCGTGCGGGCCCGCTCGGGCGAGTCCGAGGTGAGGTTGACCAGGACGCGGCCCGCGAGGGCGTCGGCCAGCGGTTCGAGGATCGCCTGCGAGGCGTCGTAATCCACCACGCAGACGACGGTCAACTCGGCGGAGCGGACGGCCGCTTCAGCGGTGGGGGCGAGGACCGCGCCGCGCGCTAAGAGGTCCTCGCCCTTTCCCTCGGAACGGTTCCAGACGGTGGTGGGATGCCCGGCGTCCAGGAAGGCACCGGCGAGTGCGCGCCCCATGGCGCCGAGGCCGAGAACGGCGACAGGAACAAGGCTGTTGTGGGAAGTCATGACCACCATGCTTCGGTGCCACTGCCCTTCCAGCAAGTACCCACTTTTTAGTAAGTAGCTGGTTTCGCCTCGCTCTTCGCCGCTTCCTCGGCCACCGGGGCCACGCTCGCCCGGCGCGGCAGGAGAACTGCGACCAGCACCGTTCCCACCCCGAGGACCGCCGCACCGACCAGGCTGGTGTGCGCGACCGCGTCGGAGAAGGCTCCGCCGACCGCGTCGGCCAGCTGGCGGGCGCCGTCCGCGAGTTGCCCGGCCTGGCCCTTGAGCTGCGCGGCCTGCTCCGGCGTGCCGGCCTTCGCCGCCTGGCCCGCGAGCTGCTTCGCCTGGTCGCCGATGCCCTGCGCCACGGCGTATCCGGCGCCGACCGAGTCCTGGGCGGTGGTCAGCGCGTCGGCGGGCAGCTTCGTTCCGGCGGTGGCGTCGGCGAGGTGCGAGGAGTACGAACCGGCCAGGACCGAACCGAGGATGGCTATGCCCAGCGAGCCGCCGAGCTCCAGCGAGGTGTCGTTGACGGCGCCGCCGACGCCCAGTTCGGACTCGGGGAAGGCGCCCATGATCGCGTCGGTGCACGGCGACAGGGACAGCCCGATGGCCAGGCCGAGGATCATCAGGGGCAGTACGAGATCGCCGTACGCCGAGTCCGCGTCGATCCGGGTGAGCAGGGCCAGGGCGGCCGTGCCGCCGGCCATGCCCGCCGTGACCGTGATCTTCATGCCGAGGCGGGGGGTGAGGAACCCGGTCAGCGCGGAGCCGACGAAGACGGCGCCGGCCAGCGGCAGCATCCGTATGCCCGTCTCGAAGGCGTTGTAACCGAGCACGAACTGGAGGTACTGGGTCAGGAAGTAGAACGCGCCGAAGACCGCGAGGAAGAAGAGGGCGACGGCGAGGTTCGAGCCGGCGAAGCCCCGGTCGAGGAAGCGGCGTACGTCCAGAACGGGCCGCGGGTGGCGCAGCTCCCAGCCGACGAACAGCACGAGACCGACCCCTGCGACGACGGCGGCGGTGATCGCCGGTGCGTCCCAGCCGAAGTGCGGGCCCTGGATGATCATGTAGACCAGCGCGGCGACCCAGACGACGGACAGCAGCCCTCCGACGTAGTCGATACGCCCGTGGTGGGCGGCCTTCGACGGCGGGATGAGTACGAACGTACCGACGATCGCCAGGGCCGCGACCGGCACGTTGATCAGGAACGTCGACGCCCAGCCGTGGCTCTCCAGCAGCGCGCCCGCGACAAGAGGGCCCGCCGCGATGGCGAGTCCGGCGGTGGCCGTCCACAGCACGATCGCCTTGGCGCGCTCGGCGCGCGGGAAGGTCGCGGCGAGGAGCGAGAGGGTGGCCGGCATGATCATCGCGGCGCCGACGCCCATCACCGCGCGGGCCGCGATCACGCCGGCGGAGCTGTCGACGAGCGATCCGGCGACGGACCCCGCACCGAAGACGAGGAGACCGAGCACGAGCGCCCCGCGCCGGCTGTACTTGTCGCCGATCGCGCCGAGCAGCAGCATCAGCGCGGCGTACGGGACGGTGTAGCCGTCGATGACCCACTGGAGGTCGGAGCTGCTGAGCCCGAGGTCCTTGGTCATGTCGGGGGCGGCGACCGTCAGGGCGGTGTTCGCCATCACGATGATCAGCAGACTCAGGCACAGGACGAGCAGCGCCCACCAGCGCCGCCGGTACGGCTGCTCCATTTCCTCCACCGGCTGGTTCACGACCAGGCGCATGGCTCCACACCCTTCCGAACGATCTTGCACATAGCTGTGCAACTGCACAACACTGTGCAATTTAGCGGGCTGCACAGCCATGTGCAAAATGGGGACCATGACCTCCGGTATCAGGGCCGACGCCAACCGCCGCCGCATCCTGGATGTCGCGCTCGCCGAACTGCTGCGCGACCCGGACGCCTCCATGGACCAGATCGCGCGGGCGGCCGGCGTCGTCCGCAGGACGGTGTACGGGCACTTCCCGAGCCGCGAAGCACTCGTCGCGGCGCTCGTGGACAACGCGGTGGCCGCGGTCTCCGAGGCCCACGCGGCCGGCCGCGACGACGTCGCCGACCCGGCCGAGGCGCTCGCCCGCGCGACGCTCGCGGTCTGGCGGATCGCCGACCGCTACCGCCTCCTGGTGGCCCTCGCCCAGCGCAGCGTCACGATGGAGGGCATCAAGCAGCGCCTGGCCCCGGTCCGCAAGGAGTGCGTCGACCTGCTGCGGCGCGGCGCGGACGCCGGCGTGTTCACCTCACCGCTGCCCCCGGCGGCGCTCGGATACGTACACGAGCAGACGCTCTTCGGCCTGATGGAAGCGGTCAACGACGGCGCACTGGACGCGGCCGACGGCGGCCGCGCGGCGGCGTCGGCCGCGCTGCTCACGGCGGGTGTCCCGCTGGAGCGGGTGACGGAGCTGCTGGACTCGGTCGAGCGGTAGCGGCTGGGCCGGGATCCCGTACGGCGGAAGGGGCGCAGCCAGTGGCTGCGCCCCTTCCGCCGTACGGGATCCCGCATGCGCCGCGGCTAGACCCCCGCCGCCGCCTTGTCGTCTTCCCGTGCCTCCGGGAGGCCCTTGGGCTCCGCGTCGGCCGGGCCGGCCGGGTCGGCGGAAGCGTCGTCGAGCAGCGTCTTCTCGTCGAAGGGGACCAGGCCCGCCAGCACCTGGTCGACCCGCTCCTTGTCGATCTCCTTCGTCCAGGTGCCGATCAGCACCGTCGCCACCGCATTGCCCGCGAAGTTCGTCAGGGCGCGCGCCTCGCTCATGAAGCGGTCGATGCCGACGATCAGGCCGACGCCGTCGACCAGTTCCGGGCGGTGCGACTGGAGGCCGCCGGCCAGGGTGGCCAGTCCGGCCCCGCTGACACCCGCCGCACCCTTCGACGCGACGAGGAGGAAGAGGAGAAGCGGGATCTGCTCCGCGAGCGACATCGGGTCACCCATGGCGTCGGCGATGAAGAGCGAGGCCATGGTCATGTAGATCATGGTGCCGTCGAGGTTGAAGGAGTAGCCGGTCGGAACCGTGATGCCGACCACCGGCTTGCTGACGCCCAGGTGCTCCATCTTCGCGATGAGCCGCGGGAGGGCGGACTCGGAGGACGAAGTGGACAGGATCAGCAGGAACTCACGGCCCAGGTACTTGAAGAACGTGAGGATGTTGAGGCCCGCGATGATGCGCAGCAGCGCGGCGAGCACGATGAAGACGAAGAGGAAGCAGGTGACGTAGAAGCCCAGCATCAGCACGGCGAGACTCTTGAGCGCGTCCAGGCCGGCCGAGCCGGTGACGGCCGCGATCGCGCCGAAGGCACCGATCGGCGCCGCCCACATCACCATGCCCAGGATGCGGAAAACGAGCCGCTGGATGTGCTCGACACCGCGCAGCACGGGCTGGCCGGCCGGGCCCATGGCCTGCAGCGCGAAGCCGGCGAGCAGCGCCACCAGGAGGGTCTGGAGGACCTCACCCGTCGTGAAGGCCGAGACGAAAGTGGTCGGGATGATCCCGAGCAGGAACTCGACCGTGTCCTTGGCCTCCGCCACGACCTGGCCCTGGCCCGCCTCCTTGACCGCGTCGGTCACCGCCAGGCTGTCACCGGGGTGCAGCACGTTGCCGACGAGCAGACCGATGGAGAGGGCGACCAGCGACATCACCGTGAAGTAGCCGAGTGCGATGCCACCCACCGCGCCGACCTTGGCGGCCTTTCGGACCGAGCCGATGCCCAGCACGATCGTGCAGAAGATGATCGGCGAGATCATCATCTTGATCAGATTGACGAAGCCGGTGCCGAGCGGCTTGAGCTCGACGGCCACACCAGGGGCGGCGAAGCCCACCGCGACGCCGAGTATGACGGCGACGATGACGGCGATATACAGGTAGTGCGTACGGTCCCGCCTTGCGGCTGTGCCTGCCACGGGGTCCTCCTTGATTTGTCCTGATACCCACGTCCCGATGGGTCCCGGCGACTATCCATCACGCTGTGACCCCCGTCACCGTTACGTGCATTTCGTTCACGGGTTTTCGGCCAGGCACACTTGCGGCATGCGCGTACCCCGCCCCCGCAGCCTCGCCGGCCAGCTCTTCGCGATGCAGGTCGTCCTGGTGGCGGCGATCGTCGCGGGGTGCGCCGTCTTCGCGTACGTCTCGGACCGGTCCCAGGCCGAGGAGACGGCGCGGCGGCAGGCCACCGCCACGGCCACGGCCGTCGCGAAGTCCCCGGCGGTGATCGAGGCGGCCCGCTCGGACCACCCGACCGGGCTCCTGCAGCCGTACACGGAGGCTCTGCGCAAGGAGGCCGGCGTCACCTTCGTCACGATCATGGCGCCGGACGGCACCCGCTGGACGCATCCGGAGCCGGAGCAGATCGGCAGGACGTACCTGGGGCACACCGGGCCCGCTCTGGCGGGCCGCACCTTCGACGAGACGTACGTGGGGGTGCTGGGGCGGTCGGTGCGCGTGGTGACGCCGGTGCGGGACACCGAGGCCCGCGGTGGACGGATCATCGGACTCGTCAGCGCGGGCATCACCATCGAGACGATCAGCGCGCAGGTGCGGCAGCAGGTGACGGCGCTGCTCGGCGTGGCGTCCGGCGCGCTCGCCCTCGGCGGCCTCGGTACGTACGTCATCAACGCCCGGCTGCGGCGGCACACGCACGGCATGAACGCCGGTGAGCTGAGCCGCATGCACGACTACCACGAGGCGGCGCTGCACGCCGTACGCGAGGGGCTGCTGATGCTGGACGGGCAGCAGCGCGTCGCCCTGATCAACGACGGCGGGCGTGAACTGCTCGGGCTCGGACCGGACGCGGTCGGCCGCCCGGTGGCCGAAATGGACCTGCCGGGCCCGCTGACGGCGGCGCTGCTGGCGTCCGGGCCGCGCGTCGACGAGGTGCATCTGACGGCGGACCGGGTGATCGTCGTCAACAGCCGCCCGGTCACCGGCGGGGAGAAGCGCGGTACGGTCGTGACCCTGCGCGATCACACCGAACTCCAGGCCCTGTCCGGCGAGCTGGACTCCGAGCGGGGTTTCACGCAGGCGCTGCGCTCGCAGGCCCACGAGGCGGCGAACCGCCTGCACACCGTGGTCTCCCTCATCGAACTCGGCCGGACGGACGAGGCGGTGGAGTTCGCCACGGCGGAGCTGGAGCTGGCGCAGGCCCTGACCGACCAGGTCGTCGGCGCGGTCGGCGAGCCGGTGCTGGCGGCGTTGCTGCTGGGGAAGGCGGCGCAGGCGAACGAGCGGGGCGTGGCGCTCGTACTGGACGAGGACAGCCGGATCGACGACGGCCTGCTGCCGGGCACGCTCCCGGCCCGTGACCTGGTGACGATCCTGGGCAATCTGATCGACAACGCGGTGGACGCGGCGCAGGGCAGCGACGGCGCGCGCGTCACGGTGACGGCCCGCACGGACGGGGCCCGCGAGCTGCTGCTGCGCGTCCGCGACACGGGCCTGGGTGTCGCCCCCGCCTCGGCGGACGCGGTCTTCGCCCGCGGCTGGTCGACGAAGAGCGCGGGGCGCGGGCTGGGGCTGGCCCTCGTACGGCAAGCGGTGCACCGGGCGGACGGCACGATCGTGCTGACCCGGGCCGATGAAGGCGGGGCGGAGTTCACGGTACGACTGCCGTTGCGCGCGAAGGCGGCGGCGGAGAGGGTCCGGCCATGACCACCACGGCGTCGCCCCCGATCCGCGTCCTCGTCGTCGAGGACGACCCCGTCGCCGCCGACGCCCACGCCCTGTACGTCGCCCGTGTCCCCGGCTTCGCCGTCGCCGGTGTCGCGCACACGCGGGCCGCGGCGGTCCGGGCCCTCGACCGCGGACCCGTCGACCTGCTCCTGCTCGACCTCTACCTCCCCGACGGCCACGGCCTGCAGCTCGTACGTTCCATCCGCGGCGCCGGCCACACCGCCGACGTCATCGCCGTCACCTCGGCCCGCGATCTCGGCGTCGTACGCGAAGGCGTGTCCCTCGGTGTCGTGCAGTACGTACTGAAGCCCTTCACCTTCGCCACCCTGCGCGACCGCCTCACCCGTTACGCCGAGTTCCGTTCCTCCGCCGGAGAGGCCAGCGGTCAGGACGAGGTGGACCGCGCGCTCGCCGCCCTGCGCACTCCGCAGCCCGCCGAGCTCCCCAAGGGGCTCAGCGCCCCGACGCTGGAGGCGGTGACCCGTACCCTGCGCGAATCGCCGGCCGGGACGACCGCGGCGACGGCCGCCGCCGCGGTCGGGATCTCGCGGATCACCGCCCGCCGGTACCTCGAACACCTGGTCTCCGCGGGCCGGGCCGAGCGCGCTCCGCAGTACGGACAGGTGGGCCGCCCGGAGCTGCACTACCGGTGGATCGCCGTACGCTGACGCCGAGTTGAGTGCCCTGCACAGGGATTGACCCTGTTCCCGCGCCCGACCTACGGTCACCACGCGGCCACCCGCGTCGCGTGGCCCAAGGAGGTCGTGCCCGTGCGCCCCACCGCTCGTCTCGCCGCCAAGCTCACCCTCGTCGCCGCTCTCGCCGCCGGTTCGCTCACCGCCTGCGGCGGGGACTCCGGCGGTGACTCCGACACCGTCGAAGTCGCCTACAACCGCTCCACGGACAACAAGATCCGCTTCAAGGACGCGTTCCTCGAATCCATGAAGCGGCAGTTCGAGACGGAACACCCCGGCAAGAAGATCAAGCTCGTCCCGATCCAGGCGCCGGACAACGACTACGCCACCAAAGTGCAGCAGATGATGCGCTCCCCCAAGACCGCGCCCGACCTGGTCTACGAAGACACGTTCCGCATCAACTCCGACATCAAGGCGGGGTACTTGCGCCCCCTCGACGACTACATCGCCCAGTGGGACACCTGGGACCGCTTCGTGGACACGGCCAAGGAGGCCGCGAAGGCGGAGGACGGCAGGACGTACGGCATCCCCGACGGCACCGACACCCGCGGCCTGTGGTTCAACAAGGAGATCTTCGCCAAGGCCGGCCTGCCCGCCGACTGGCAGCCCCGGAACTGGGCCGACATCCTCGACACCGCCCGCACGATCAAGCGGAAGGTCCCCGGCGTCGTCCCGCTGAACGTCTACACCGGCAAGGCTCCGGGCGAGGCCGCCGTGATGCAGGGCTTCGAGATGCTGCTGTACGGAACCGGTCCCGACCCCCTCTACGACCCCTCGGCCAAGAAATGGGTGGCGGGCGGCAGGGGATTCACGGACGCGCTCGACTTCGTACGGACCGTGTACTCCGAGAAACTCGGCCCGGACGTCTCCGACGCCCTCGACCCCAACGTCGGCACCCGCGTCGCGACCGAGTGGCTCCCCGAGGGCGAGCTCGCGATCTCGCTCGACGGCTCCTGGATGGGCCAGAACTGGATCAACGACGGGCCCAAGGAGTGGCCGGACTGGGACAAGGACCTCGCCCAGGCCGCCATGCCGACGCAGAACGGGCAGGCGCCGGGGAAGGTTTCCATGTCGGGCGGCTGGACCTGGGCGATCCCGCAGAAGGCGAAGAACCCCCGCCTCGCCTGGGACTTCATCGAGGCCATGCAGACCAGGGAGAACGCGGTCGACTGGGACGTCGCCGCCGCGCAGATCGCCGTCCGCGACGACGTGGCCGAGGACCCGGAGTACCTCACGTCCATGCCGGGCATCGACTTCTTCACCGGCCTCGTCCAGTACACCCACTACCGGCCCGCGCTGCCCGTCTATCCGCAGGTCTCCACGGCCATCGGCGAGGCGATGGAGAAGGTGACGACCGGTGACAGCTCGGCGGCGGAGGCCGCGAAGGAGTACGACGAAGCGCTGAGGACCATCGTGGACGGCGCGGTGGTCACGAGGTGAGCAGTACGAACAGGACGCTGTGGCGGTGGGTGCCGCTCGCCCCCGCCACCGTCCTGCTGCTGCTCTTCCTCGCCGGCCCCATCGCTTACTGCGTCTGGATCGCCTTCACCAACACCCAGCTCACCGGCTCGTCCGCCTCCGACTTCGTCGGCCTGGACAACTTCCGCCGCGCCTTCGCCGACGACGGCTTCCGCAACGCGGTGTGGCTGACCGTCGTCTTCACCTTCGTGTCCGCGATCGTCGGCCAGAACACCCTGGGACTCGCACTGGCCGGCCTGCTGCGGGCCGCCTCCCGGCCCGTACGCACCCTGACCGGGGCGCTCGTCATCACCGCCTGGGTGCTGCCGGAAATCGTCGCGGCCTTCCTCCTGTACGCCTTCTTCCGCCGCGAAGGCACTCTGAACGCCATCCTGGACTGGCTCCGACTTCCCGGCCAGAACTGGATGTTCACCGTGCCCATCCTGGCCGTCTCGTTCGCCAACATCTGGCGCGGCACGGCCTTCTCGATGCTGATCTACTCGGCGGCGCTCGCCGAGATCCCGAAGGAGATCACAGAGGCGGCCGAGGTCGACGGTGCGGGCGGTGTGCGCCGGCTGTGGCACGTCACGCTGCCGATGATCCGCCGTTCCATCGGCACCAACCTCATGCTCAACACCCTCTCGACGCTGTCCGTCTTCGGCCTGATCTGGGCGATGACGCGCGGCGGGCCCGGCAACCGCAGCCAGACCCTGCCCGTGTTCATGTACGAGCAGGCCTTCACCAACAGCCTCATCGGTTACGGCACGGCGGTCGCCCTGCTGCTGCTCCTGGTCGGCGCGCTGTTCTCGGTCGTCTACCTGCGCCTGATGAAGGTGGAGGTCTGACGCATGCCCCTGCGTGTGCCCACGCGCCGCACCCGCCGCCGTCTCGCCGCCGACGCCGCCCTGCTCGCGGTCGCGGCGGCGTTCGCGCTGCCGCTGCTGTGGCTGCTGCTGGCCTCGGTCGACGCGGACGCCGATCTGCGCGTACGCGCGCCGGACGCGGCCACCCTCGACAACTTCGACGCCGTACTGACCGACGAGATCACCTTCACGCCGATGCTCAACAGCGTGCTGCTGTGCGGCGGCGCGACGCTGCTGACCGTCGCGTGCGCGGCGCTGGCGGCGTACCCGCTCTCGCGCTACCGGTCGCGCCTCAACCGGCCGTACCTGCTGACGATCCTGTTCACGACGTGCCTGCCGATCACGGCGGTCATGGTCCCGGTGTACGGCCTGTTCGTACAGGTCGATCTCATCGACACGACGCACGGTACGTCGCTCTTCCTCGCCACCTCCCAACTCCCCTTCGCCATCTGGCTGATGAAGAACTTCATGGACGGCGTCCCCCGCGTCCTGGAGGAGGCTGCCTGGACGGACGGGGCGTCGATGACACAGAGCCTGGTCCGGGTGGCGCTGCCGCTGATGGGGCCCGGCGTGGCCGTGGTGACGATCTACACCTTCATCATGCTGTGGGGGAACTTCTTCGTCCCCTTCATGCTGCTGCTCTCGCCCGAGCAGCTTCCGGCGTCCGTCTCGGTCTTCACGTTCTTCGGCAACTACGGCTCGGCGGTCTACGGGCAACTCGCGGCCTTCTCGATCCTCTACTCGGCGCCGGTGCTCGTCCTGTACATCGCGATCTCACGGCGTCTGGGCGGCGGTTTCGCGCTGGGTGGGGCGGTCAAAGGGTGACCGGAGGGTAACCTGGGGAGTGAAGAAGTGACTGTAGGGACGTAGGATGTTCCTACGATTTGTGATCTTAGGGGAACGCACCGTAGTCACCGGGCCCCTCTCCTCCGTACGGTGTGCCCGTGCACCCCTCTCCGCCTTTCAACACCCTCGCCGCGCGCCAACTTCGCGAGGCCCTGGGCATGGCCCCCGGTCACGTCGCCTACGGGCTGCGAGCGCAGTACGGACTGAACATCGGCCCCGACCTCGTCGTCGCCTGGGAACGCGGGCAGCGCGCGCCCGACATGCAGGAGATCACGGCGCTCGCCGGAGTCCTGTGGTGCGCCGTCGGCGACCTGATCGCCGCTCCGGGCACGCTGCGCGAGCACCGGATGGCGCGGGGTCTGGCGGCGCCGGATCTCGCGCGGCTGGTGGGCATCGACCCGGCGGCGTACCAGCGGATGGAGGACGCGGGGCGGTGGCGCGGCAACGAGCGGCAGTCCTCGGCGCTCTCCGAGGTCCTCGGGCTCTCACCGCAGGAGTTCGTCACGGCGACCGGCCGCGACGAGGACCTGGCCGAGGTCCTGTGCAGCGCGGTGACGACGCGCTGGCAGGCGTACGTACGCCCGGCGGCGAAGCTCGTTCCGGTGCCGCGGCGCCAACTGGAGGACGTACTCCAGCGCTTGCACGCCGACTACCAGTCGCGGATGGTCTCGACGCTGAGCTGGAGCGGCGGGGGTTCGGGGGACGGCGCGAAGGGCCGGGAGTTCCTGGACGAGATCGTCAGCCATTTCTGGCTGCTGATGCCCTGACGGGCGGATCGAACCCGAAGATCGCGGCTACTCGGCCCGGACGAAGCCGAGCGGCCCTGGTCGTCCACGGGGACAGACGATCAGGGCCGGTCGGCGGGTGACACAGGCCGGTGTGGGTGAGCGGTGGGTGGGGCGGTTCAGAAGACCGACTCGGCCTCGTACATCCGCGCGTCCGGAACCGTCTTCAGCTCCTCGACGCCGACCGCCAGCGGCACCATCGTGATCTCGGTGCCGGTCAGCGCCGTCATGTTGCCGAAGTCGCCGCGGTGCACCGCCTCCACCGCGTGCCAGCCGAAGCGGGTGGCGAGGACACGGTCGTACGCCGTCGGGGTCCCGCCGCGCTGGACGTGGCCGAGGATGACCGGCCGCGCCTCCTTGCCGAGGCGCTTCTCCAGCTCGCTCGCGAGCCGGTTGCCGATGCCGGTGAAGCGCTCGTGCCCGAACTGGTCGATGGCGCCCTTCTCGTACGGCATGGAACCCTCGGCCGGACGCGCGCCTTCCGCGATGCAGACGACCGCGAACTTCTTGCCGCGCGAGAAGCGTTCCTCGACCATCTTCACGAGGTCGTCGACCTCGAAGGGCCGCTCGGGCAGGCAGATGCCGTGCGCGCCGCCCGCCATGCCGGACTCCAGCGCGATCCAACCGGCGTGCCGGCCCATGACCTCGACGACCATCACGCGCTGGTGCGATTCGGCGGTCGTCTTGAGACGGTCTATGGCCTCGGTCGCAACGCCCACGGCCGTGTCGAAGCCGAAGGTGCGGTCGGTGCCGTTGATGTCGTTGTCGATGGTCTTCGGCACGCCGACGACCGGCATTCCCGCGTCCGACAGCATCCGGGACGCGGTGAGCGTGCCCTCGCCGCCGATCGGGATGAGCGCGTCGATGCCGGAGCGCTCCGCCAACTCGTGCCAGTTCTCGGCCGCTTCGCGCAGCCGGTCGCGCTCCAGGCGAGCGGAGCCGAGGATCGTACCGCCGCGGGCCAGGATGCCGCTGACGGCGTCCAGGTCGAGGGGGCGGAAATGGCCGTCGAGCAGGCCCTTGAATCCATCCTCGAAGCCGATGACTTCGTCGCCGTGACCCGCCACGGCACGGTGCACGACCGACCGGATCACTGCGTTAAGACCGGGGCAGTCTCCGCCTGCGGTGAGGACTCCGATACGCATCGTGCTGTGTCTCCTGCTCGCTAGTGGTACATGTGAGCCAGAATCCGATTGTTTCACGGCTTGCATGGGCTCCGCGCTTCCGGCTACTCCTCCATCAGGGCCCGAATCGGGCCGGACGCGGGCCGGACGCGGACGTTGCGGAGACCTGCGGACCTGGCCCGGCGAGGCCATCGGTCCGGGGCCGCACATCCCCCGCCCGGCGGGCGCCCTATCCACCCGCACAGGTATTGTCAAGAGGGCAAGACCACCCTATCTGGACGGAGAGCACGCGTGACGCGCAGCGTGTACGTGACCGGGATCGACCGGGGAGACGGCCGGCAGGTCATCGAGCTGGGAGTCATGGAGCTCCTGACCCGCCAGGTGGACCGGGTGGGCGTGTTCCGCCCCCTGGTGCACGACGGGCCCGACCGCCTCTTTGACCTGCTGCGCGCCCGGTACCGGCTGTCGCAGGACCCGGAGACCGGGTACGGCATGTACTACCAGGAGGCGTCGGCGCTCCAGGCCGAGAAGGGCACCGACGAGCTGGTGACCCGCATCGTCGACCGCTTCCACCAGGTGGCGCGGGACTACGAGGTCGTCCTCGTCCTCGGTACGGACTTCGCCGACACCCAGCTGCCTGACGAGCTCGCCCTCAACGCGCGCCTGGCCAACGAATTCGGTGCCTCGGTGATCCCGGTGGTCGGCGGCAAGAAGCAACCCGCCGACGCGGTGCGCGCCGAGACCCGCAACGCGTACCGCGCGTACGAGGCCCTCGGCTGCCACGTCCTCGCCATGGTGGCCAACCGGGTCGCCCCGATGGACCGCGCGGAGGTCGCCGAGCGCCTGGAGGCCCGTCTCCCGGTCCCCTGTTACGTCCTGCCCGACGAGCCCGCGCTGGCCGCCCCCACGGTCGCCCAGATCACCCACGCCCTCGGCGGCAAGGTGGTGCTCGGAGACCACGCGGGTCTGGCGCGCGACGCCCTGGACTTCGTCTTCGGCGGCGCAATGCTGCCGAACTTCCTGAACGCCCTGACCCCCGGCTGCCTCGTCGTGACCCCCGGCGACCGCGCCGACCTGGTGGTGGGCGCGCTCGCCGCGCACAGCGCCGGGACCCCGCCCATAGCGGGCGTACTCCTGACCCTCGACGAGCGCCCCGGCGACGAGGTGCTCACCCTGGCCGCGCGCCTGGCGCCCGGCACCCCGGTGGTCTCGGTGGCCGGCGGTTCGTTCCCGACCGCCGGTGAGCTCTTCGCCCTGGAGGGCAAGCTGAACGCCGCGACCCCCCGCAAGGCGGAGACCGCGCTCGGCCTCTTCGAGCGGTACGTCGACACCGCCGACCTGCTGGCCCGGATGTCGGTGGCCCGCAGCGGGCGCGTCACGCCGATGATGTTCGAGCACGAGCTGCTGGAGCGGGCCCGCTCGAACCGCCGCCGCGTCGTGCTGCCCGAGGGCACGGAGGAGCGCGTGCTGCGCGCCGCCGATGTGCTGCTGCGCCGCGACGTGTGCGACCTGACGCTGCTCGGGGACGTCGACGTACTGCGCAAGAAGGCCGCCGACCTGGGCATCGACCTCACGAAGACGCAGCTCATCGACCCGCAGACGTCCGAGCTGCGCGACCGCTTCGCCGAGACGTACGCGGCGCTGCGCGCCCACAAGGGTGTCAGCATGGAGCTGGCGTACGACGTGGTGGGCGACGCCAACTACTTCGGCACGCTGATGGTCCACGAGGGCCTGGCCGACGGCATGGTCTCGGGCTCGGTGCACTCCACCGCCGCGACCATCCGCCCGGCCTTCGAGATCATCAAGACCAAGCCGGACGCCAAGATCGTCTCGTCCGTCTTCTTCATGCTGCTCGCGGACAAGGTGCTGGTGTACGGCGACTGCGCGGTCAACCCGGACCCGGACGCCGTCCAGCTCGCGGACATCGCCGTCCAGTCGGCGGCCACGGCGAAGAAGTTCGGCGTCGACCCGCGGATCGCGATGCTGTCGTACTCGACCGGCAGCTCCGGCACCGGCGCGGACGTCGACAAGGTGCGCGAGGCCACTGAACTGGTGCGCGCCGGCCGCCCGGATCTGCTGGTGGAGGGGCCGATCCAGTACGACGCGGCGGTCGAGCCGTCGGTCGCCGCCACCAAGCTGCCGGGCTCGGAGGTCGCGGGGCAGGCGTCGGTGCTGATCTTCCCGGACCTGAACACCGGCAACAACACCTACAAGGCCGTCCAGCGCTCGGCGGGCGCCGTCGCCGTCGGCCCGGTCCTCCAGGGCCTGAACAAGCCGGTCAACGACCTGTCGCGCGGCGCCCTGGTGCAGGACATCGTCCAGACGGTCGCCATCACGGCGATCCAGGCCCAGGGCGAGAACGCATGACTTCCACCCCGAACCGAGAAGGCGCCGTACCCGTGACCGCAGCCCACCGCATCCTCGTCCTCAACTCCGGCTCGTCGTCGGTGAAGTACCAGCTGCTCGACATGCGCGACAGCTCGCGCCTCGCTGTCGGCCTGGTCGAGCGGATCGGTGAGGAGACCTCGCGCCTGGTGCACAGCCCGCTCACCGGCGACGGCGGCGAAGGCTCCGGGAAGCGTGAGCGCACCGGCCCGATCGCCGACCACGAGGCCGCGCTGAAGGCGGTCGCGGACGAGCTCGCGCGCGACGGGCTGGGCCTGGACTCCCCCGAACTGGCCGCCATCGGCCACCGCGTGGTCCACGGCGGCCTGAAGTTCAGCGCGCCGACCGTGATCACCGACGAGGTGCTGACGGAAATCGAGCGGCTCGTCCCGGTCGCCCCGCTGCACAACCCGGCGAACATCACCGGCATCCGCACCGCCCAGGCGCTGCGCCCCGACCTGCCGCAGGTCGCCGTCTTCGACACCGCCTTCCACACGACGATGCCCGAGTCGGCGGCCCGCTACGCGATCGACATAGAGACCGCCGACGCGCACCGCATCCGCCGCTACGGCTTCCACGGCACCTCGCACGCCTTCGTCTCGCGCGAGACGGCGAAGCTGCTGGGCAAGGACCCGTCCGAGGTCAACGTCATCGTGCTGCACCTGGGCAACGGGGCTTCGGCGTCCGCCGTGCGGGGCGGGGAGTGCGTGGACACATCGATGGGACTGACCCCCTTGGAGGGTCTGGTGATGGGTACGCGCTCCGGTGACATCGATCCCGCGGTGACGTTCCACCTCAAGCGGGTCGCCGGAATGAGCACGGACGAGATCGACGTATTGCTGAACAAGAAAAGCGGGCTTGTCGGTCTTTGCGGTGACAACGACATGCGGGAGATACGCCGCCGTATCGACGAGGGTGATCAGCGGGCGCTGCTGGCTTTCGAGATCTACATCCACCGGCTGAAGAAATACATCGGCGCTTACTACGCCGTTCTCGGCCGGGTCGACGCGGTGGTGTTCACTGCTGGTGTCGGCGAGAACGCGGCGCCCGTGCGCGCGGCGGCGATCGCGGGCCTGGAGGAGCTGGGACTGGCGGTGGACGCGGATCTCAACGCCGTACGGGCGGATTCGGCGCGGCTGATCTCGCCGGAGTACGCCCGGGTCGCGGTCGCTGTCGTACCGACCGACGAGGAGCTGGAAATCGCCCGGCAGACGTATGCGTTGGTCAACGCCTGAGCGGCCTCCCGCCCATTTGTACATTCCACCAGACGGAATATTCCGCAGAGAAACAAACCGATAGGATCCGCCTCATGCGCCGTTCCAAAATCGTCTGCACACTGGGTCCCGCCGTCGACTCCCATGACCAGCTCGTCGCCCTGATCGAGGCCGGCATGAGCGTGGCCCGATTCAACTTCAGCCACGGCACCCATGCCGAGCACCAGGGCCGGTACGACCGGGTCCGCAAGGCCGCCGAGGAGACGGGCCGCGCGGTGGGCGTGCTCGCCGACCTCCAGGGCCCGAAGATCCGGCTGGCGAAGTTCGCGGAGGGCCCGGTCGAACTGGTCCGCGGGGACGAGTTCGTCATCACCGTCGAGGACGTCCCCGGCGACAAGTCGGTCTGCGGCACGACCTACAAGGGTCTGCCCGGCGACGTCTCCAAGGGCGACCCGATCCTGATCAACGACGGCAACGTCGAGCTCAAGGTCACCTCGGTCGAGGGCCCGCGGGTCCACACCATCGTGATCGAGGGCGGTGTGGTCTCCGACCACAAGGGCATCAACCTGCCGGGTGCGGCGGTCAACGTCCCGGCCCTCTCCGAAAAGGACGTCGAGGACCTGCGCTTCGCCCTGCGGATGGGCTGCGACATGGTCGCCCTCTCCTTCGTACGGGACGCGGACGACGTCAAGGACGTCCACAAGGTGATGGACGAGGAGGGCCGCCGGGTCCCCGTCATCGCCAAGGTCGAGAAGCCGCAGGCCGTCGAGCACATGGAGGGCGTCGTCATGGCGTTCGACGGTGTGATGGTCGCCCGTGGCGACCTGGCCGTCGAGTACCCGCTCGAAAAGGTCCCGATGGTGCAGAAGCGGCTCATCGAGCTGTGCCGCCGCAACGCCAAGCCGGTGATCGTCGCGACCCAGATGATGGAGTCGATGATCACCAACTCGCGCCCGACGCGCGCCGAGGCGTCCGACGTCGCCAACGCGATCCTGGACGGCGCGGACGCGGTCATGCTGTCCGCGGAGTCCTCGGTCGGCGCGTACCCGATCGAGACCGTCAAGACGATGTCGAAGATCGTCGTAGCGGCCGAGGAGGAGCTCCTGTCCAAGGGCCTCCAGCCGCTGGTGCCGGGCAAGAAGCCGCGTACGCAGGGCGGTTCCGTCGCCCGCGCGGCCGCCGAGATCGCGGACTTCCTGAACGGCAAGGCGCTGGTCGCCTTCACCAAGTCCGGCGACACGGCCCGTCGGCTGTCCCGCTACCGCGCGGCGCAGCCGATCCTGGCCTTCACGACCGACGTCGGCACCCGCAACCAGCTCGCGCTGAGCTGGGGCGTCGAGTCCTTCGTCGTGCCGCACGTCGACAACACCGACGCGATGGTCGACCTCGTCGACGCCGAGCTGCTCAAGCTCCAGCGCTACAACCAGGGCGACACCATGATCATCACCGCCGGTTCGCCCCCCGGCGTCCCCGGCACCACCAACATGGTCCGGGTCCACCACCTGGGCGGCGGCGAGAGCGCCTAGTACCGCTTCTGTACGCAACAGCTGTGGCCCGCACCGAAGTCACGACCACTCGGTGCGGGCCACAGCTGTGAGGACCCGCCGTGAAGACGCGCTGTGAAGGTTTGGCGAACGGGCAGAACCCGCTTCGGCACCACTGGCGCCTGCCGATTAACGTGCGTGTGACGAACGTTGACGACCGTGAACTGAGACATGGGGGAGCACGGCGCGATGGGTGCAGGCTTCAAAGTCGAGATCGGCGAACTGGACGGGCTCGTCAGAGAACTCCACCGGAGCCAGGAGGAGATGCGCTCGGCGCTGAACGCGCTGCGCGACACCGGCCCGAAGACTACGGGCAGCAAGGAACTCGACAACGCCTGCGACGAGTTCCACGACAGCTGGGACGACGCGATCAAGAAGATCGCGGATGGTACGCAGGTCATCGAGGACAAGCTCAAGCAGACCCGCGACACCTACCGGGACGTCGAAGCGGCCATCCGGGACGGCTTCGCCGCGAAGGGCGGCGGGAAGTGAGCGACAAGTACCCCACGCTCGGCTTCGACCCCGCGCCCGGTGACTCCGGCAACGTGGGCTCGCTCGCCGCGCGTACCAAAAAGGCCGCGACCGCGCTCGACACCGCGCAGAACAGCATCAAACGCCTGAGGCCAAGGAAGCCAAGGGAAAGGTGACCTCGGCGGAGAAGGCCAACGACGCCGCGACCGGCCGCTACAACCGGGCGGCGGCCGACCCCGCGTTCCGGCTGACGGGCCAGGTCTTCACCGGCCCCGCCCTCCAGGAGGCCCAGGCGAAGGTCGACGCGGCGAACGCGCGACTGAAGCAGGCGGACGGTGAACTCTCCGGCGCGTCGGCGCAGTTGGATCAGGCCCAGCGCGAACTCGAGGAGATCATCAAGCGGGCCGAGCAACTGCTTGAGGAACACCAGGACGAGGCCCGCAAGGTCGCGGGGCAGATGCGAAAGGCGACGGACGGCGCTCCCGATCCCGGCTTCTGGGACCGGCTCGGCGACAAGTTCAAGGAGATCGGGCACTCCATCCAGGAGTGGTGCGCCAGGAACAAAGACCTGCTGAACAAGATCGGTGACTGGCTGGGAAACATCTCCGCCGTACTCGGCATCCTGGCGCTACTGACCCTGTGGTGCCCGCCGCTGTCCGGGGCGCTCGCCCTGGCAAGTGCGGGATTCTCGGCGGGGGCCCTGCTCTCACACGGTGCGGCGAAGATCGGCGGGGCCGACGTCGGACTGATGACCCTCGCGGACGACGCGATCGGCATCGTCCCCGGAGCGGCGTTCGCGAAGACCGCGATCACCGGCACGGTGAAGGTGGTTACGACCGCCGGACGCAGTGTCGATGAGGCGATGCACGCCGCACGCATTGCCGAACTCGCCTGGGAGCACTCAGTGGCCAAGAACCTTGGTGCGAGCATCGGCGAAAGAGGGCTCAGCGAGGTCATCGGGCGTATCCCCGGAGTGCGGAACATCGATTCCCTGCAGTCTGCGTTCCGCGCCGACGGGTCGCTTGATCCCACCTCCTGGTGGTCGAAAGGCCCCCTACTCGCGTCCCAGGTGCCCAGCACCGCAAGCGGCATCTACGACAGCGTCACAGGACAAAAGTGATGACGAATCCCCCAACCGACGCCCCGGTACTTCCGGTACTTCCCCGATCGGCACTGCTCCTCTGGTTCGCCGTGCAGTGGATCGCCATTCCCCTCGAAGTCCTGGCACGCATCGCGGTCATGGCAGTCAAGATTGTTGGAGACGCCACTTCCGCCGACGGGATCGACCCTCGCCGCGCCGTGGCACGGGCAACTTCGCTGCGCAGCCTGCGCTTCCAGATGTCGCGTGACCCGGCAAAGCGAAAGGCTCACCTGGAGCAGAAGGTCGCCGTACTCGCCGAGGAACTCCGCACCCAGCGCTTCACTCTTGCCACCTCCCTCTTCCACGCTCCCAGGTGGAAGGCGAGCTCAGGAAGCAAGGGGCTCACGCTCCGTCCCCGTGACTACCGCGGCATCCCGAAGAACACCATCGAACAGATCGTTGCCTCCCACGGGCTTCGCCTCGCGGGTGACGGCAGCATCGGAAAGAGTCTGCGCATCTTCGAAGGACAGCTGTGGGAGGAAGTGGCATGACCTCCCCTGCCGAACCGGAATTGCATCTGGACATCCCCGGTGGATTCCGCTCCTTGGGGCTTGACCTGGCCCCCGAGGCCCAGGTCGAACAGCTTTGGTCCATCGCGAAGGAGATCTGGCCGACCGGAAGCGATTTCCAACGCGAAGTCGCCTTCCACTCGTACCGCGAAATGGCCGACCACGCCCTCGCGGAGAATTCCTTCTACGCCGGCTTCTGCCTGGACGAGGCACCGGACGGGCGCCTCACCACCGCCTCCCTGCTGGCCCGGCTCGACCCGCTGGACGAGCCGGACGCCGAGCTGTCGGCACGCGGCCTTTTCGAGGCGCTGTCCGTGAACGAGAACAACACGGTCGAGCACCTCCGTGTCCCGGCGGGTCCGGGCGTGCTCGTGCTGTGCGGCCTTCAATGGCAGTCCGAGCCGGGGGACGACACGGCACCTTCCCTGCCCCTCGCCCGTGCCGACGTCTACCTCCCCCTGACCCGCATGGGCCGGCTCCTCGTCCTGAGCCTCACCACTCCGTCGCTGCCGGATCTCCCCTTCTACGTATCGCTGCTGTCGAAGTCCGCCCACGACCTCACGGTCTCCAGCGGCGCAGAGCCTCCCCCCGCCACGGAAAACTGCGGCGAACGACGAGGCGCCGTCATCGATCAGGTCAGAGCTGACTTCGGGTAGGCGAAGAGGAGACTCCCGTGTCTTCTCCTGCGCATGGGTGTGGCCCGCATTCTCGATGAGGATGCGGGCCACATGCCTGTCTGCGGCTCCCGGGAGGGCCTGGGGGATCAGCTGTTGGCGCCGGTGAAGAAGTTGTGCAGGCCGGGGACCTTGAGCGTGCCGCCGAACTGGCCGGCCTGGGTCACCTTGACGTTGGTGAACATGGCGACCGGGACATTCAGCGGCGGCGGGGTCTCCGGGCTGAACGTGACCGGGATGAGGCCGAAGAGGTTGCCCTTCAGCTCCTCCGTGTACATGGTGACCGTGCCGTTGCGAATGGTCGACTTGGAGCCGCTGGCCGCCTGGACGTGGGCCGTGGTGCCGTTGGGGCCGACGACCTTCTGGTGAAGGTCGTTGATGTCGGTTTCCTCGGCGGTGAACTTCAGGACCTTCTTGATCTTGCCGCTGCCGGTCCTGACCTCGACGATGCCCTTGTAGTCGAGCCCGCGCAGGGTGAGCATCGAGCTTTCCAGGATCCACGGGTCGTCCGGCAGGTCCGGGATGTCCTGTTCGAGCTCGGCGTTCGCGAGGGCCTCGGGGTCCGCCGTCGGGCAGGGGAAGGGCTTCTTGCCGTCGGCGTCGGCCGCGGGGTCGTCCGCCTTGCCGTCGGCCGCGTCGTCCCCGTCGGCCGCGTCGTCCGCAGTGCCCTTGGCCTCGTCCCCGAGCTCCTCGACCTTGACGCCCGCCTTGTCCGCCGCGTCCCTGATGGCGTCCTTGGTCTTGTCGGCCGCGTCGCTCACCGCGTCACCCACCGGGTTCTCGGCAGCCGGGTCCTTCGGGTCTCCGGCGTCGGGCTTGTCGACATCGGGCTTGTCGGCATCCGGCTTGTCGGCATCCGGCTTGTCGGCGTCGGGCTTGGTCGTCGAGCTGTTGCCGTCGGCCGCGGGCTCCGTATCGGAGGGCTCCGGAGCAGCGGTTTCCTTGTCCGGCCCGTCGAGTACGTCCTTGATCGCGTCACCCACACCCAGCGGGTCGAGCGGGTTCTTGGTCTCGCTCTCCGTCGGAGTCGGAGTCGGAGTCGGAGTCGGCGTCTGCGTGACGGTCTTGCCCGCCTCCGGCTCCTTGGTGGGCTCGGTCGTCGGAGCGGTGGGAGGCGCGGTGCTGCTCGCGCTCGCGTCCGGGGTCTCGCCGGGCTTCGGCGTCTCGGCCGGCTTGTCCGGCGTGGTGCCCGGACTCGGGGTGGCCGACGCCGAGGGCTTGGCCGACGGGGACTCGGACCCGGAGGCGTCCGGCTCGGGGGTGTCGGAGCGGGTTACGCAGGGGCCGGGGGCGAAGGGGTTCGTCACCTGGTCGTCGGCGAGTGCCAGCTTCGGGGTGAGCCCCATGCCGACGAACACCGCCGTGGGCATCGCGGCCAGAGCCATCGCCTTGCCCGCGGGTATCTGCAGCTTCGTCAGGAGCGACTTCTTCGGGGCCGCGTGACGCGGCCCGCTTCTTTCACGGGCCCGGTCGCCTCCGGCCGCGGTCAGCTCCGCCTCGTCACCCCGCACTGTTCCTCCCGCCATTGGCGTCAACAGATGTGTCGGTTGCGTACGTGTGGTCCGTGCCGGCCGGGCCACCCGGGCCGCCGACCGGCTCGCCGCCCACGGGCACGGGCGGGGCCTGACCCGTACCGGCCGCGTACTCACCGGGCGCGTCCGGCTTGGCCGGTGCCCAGGAGATGGACAGGGCTCCGCCGGTCAGCGCCAGCAGGAAGCCGACCCCGAAGCCGCCCAGATTGGACACGGGGATCGAGACGAGCGCCAGCAGAATCGAGGCGACGCCCGCGAAGACCCGGACGATGTGGTGGTACCACATGGTCAGGCCGAGAGTGACGAGCAGTACGCCGATGATCAGTGAGCCCGCTCCCGCGGTGGTGGCCATGGCCATCGTGAGGTGGCCGATCTTGATTTCGGCGTACGGAAGCCAGGCGATCGGCACACCGCCCAGAACGGTGAGCAGGCCCGCCCAGAACGGCCGGCCGCCCCGCCAGGCACGAAAGCGCAGCCGCCAGTAAGTGAAATCGCGGCTCGGACCCGAGGACTCGGCGCTCATGGAAAACAGCTCCCTGGAACCGGTGTTGCTGTGCAGAGATGAGGGAGGGACAGCGGGCGGGACGACGTATCACGTGCCCCGCCCGCAGAAGGAGTGCTTAGTAGCACTCCTTGACGCCCTTGTGGAGCTTCATGCTCAGACCACTGAGCTTGAAGGTGCCGGCCGTGGTGGCCCACGCCTTCTGCTTCACCTTCGTCAGCACGGCCTCGTCGGCCTGCTGCGAGAAGCCGTACGGGTTGGCCCTGGTGCCCGGCTGGATACCCGGGCCCTTGGTGGCCTTGCCCGCCGCCACACCGATGTCGATGTTCTTGAACTCGGCGTTGGCGCCCAGCTCCTCGACATCCAGGTACAGGTTCTCTGCCTTGACCGGCGTACCGTTTCCGCCAGCGGTGAGCTGGAGGGAGATGTTGCCGAAGACCGGGACGTTGGGCGTCACGACCGACTGGCACATCTTGGTGATCTCGGCGGTCTTGAACGCCGACACCGCGACCGGGTGGACAGCCTTGTTGCCCTCCAGGTCGGTGCCTTCGGCCAATCCTCCGTACTGGAAGAAGCCCTTACCTTCGAGCCTCTCCGCGCTGACCTTGAAGCTCTGGCCAGAGACGCTGAACGACGCCGCGAGCGCGCCCTGTGCGAGGGCGACACCTATCGCGGCCGTCGCGGCCACACTCGGCACCATGACGACGGCGAACCGCTTCCATCTGGTCCCGCCACGAACTGCAGACTCCATGACTTTCCTCCTTCTCGGACGTACATCTCCGGTACGGGCAGGGGCCCGCAGGGGGATGGGAGAAGTGCTACGTCCTCGGGAAGGAGAGCGCCCGTATCGGAGGCGCGAACGACTTCCGAATCACCGGCGATCACCCCCGAGCGACAACCACTGGCCACGCATTCGCGCAACCTGCTGGACAGGCCCCGCCGTTCGGCAGAGACCCCCCTGTCCACGGCCGGCGCCACTGTCGCCGACCGGCTCGGTGGGGAACCAACGGGACCGCGGCACCGATTGGCTGTCGGGCTGGTGCGGTATTGGACCGAGCGTGGCCGATCGTGGTGCATTCGAGGCCGGGACACAAGGGGTTCGTTACTCGCTAGTAACGGCCGGATAACCGAAGCGCGACCGGCCGGTATCGAGGGGCCACGGACGGTGCCGCCAAGTGACGGCAGAAACGCAGTGATTGTCGCCCAGAAACGGGCAGAACACCTTGATGGACTTACTACGAGTAACAGCGGCCGCGTTTACCAAGTTTCAGTAAAGCGCGGCCGCCTCTTGTCACTGTGTCGCCAAATCAACCCTGGTTGCACCAGGGATACCACCGGTCAGAAGAGCACCCTCGCCAGCGCGGCTCGCGCCTGCGCCACGCGCGGGTCGTCGCCGCCGATCACCTCGAAGAGGTCCAGCAACCGCACTCGCGCGGCGTCACGGTCGTCACCGGCCGTACGCCGCACCGTGTCGACCAGACGCGCGAAGGCGTCCTCCACGTGTCCGCCGACCAGATCCAGGTCGGCCGCGGCGATCTGCGCGGCGACGTCGGACGGGTTCTCGGCCGCGTCCTTGCGCACCTGCTGCGGATCGAGCCCCTGGACGCGCGCGAGGAGTTCGGCCTGCGCGAGGCCCAGCTTGGCCTCGGTATTGCCCGGGTCGTCGACCAGCACGTTCTTGTACGCCTGCACCGCGCCGCCGAAGTCGTTCGCGTCCAGCGCGCGCGCCGCCGCTTCGAGCAGCGCGTCGTACGGACCGGCAGGTGTCTCGGCCGGCTCGGCCGCACCCGCACCGGCGCCCGCCTCCGCATCGACGGCGATACCCGTCAGACCGAAGCGCTCCTCCGCGACCTGGATCAGCTGGTCCAGCGTCTCTCGGATCTGCGCCTCGGGGGCCGCGCCCTGGAAGAGCGGCAGCGCCTGTCCCGCGACCACCGCGAAGACGGCCGGGATCCCCTGAATCCCGAACTGCTGCATCAGCATCTGGTTGGCGTCGACGTCCACCTTGGCGAGGAGGAAGCGACCGTTGTACTGGACGGCGAGGCGCTCGAGAAGCGGGCCGAGCTGCTTGCACGGCTCGCACCACTCGGCCCAGAAGTCGATGACGACCGGGACTTCGGCGGAGCGCTGGAGGACATCGCGCTCGAAGCCGGCCTCATCGACATCGATCACCAGACCGGCCGGGGCAACGGCTCCGCCGCCCCCACCGCCCCTGGCGGCCTCGGCGCGCGCCTGCTCCGCCTTCTGCCGGGCTTCGCCGGCTGCCTTCACCGCGGCGAGGTCGACGACGCCGCTCATGGACATGTTCCTAGGCTGCATGCGTACATCCTCCCCCTTTCGCGCGCGGTAGAGAAAAACTTGTGCCCGTCCGGTGCCAGTACACGGCGGTACGGCCACCGAATCGCCACCGGATACGTGAACCGGATGCACGAACCGCGCCCGCCCGCAGCCCCCCGCCGGTTGCGGGGCGTACGGACGAACACGGCCCAGGGTCCCGAGGAGGACCGGTTTCGGCGCGGGGTCCCCACCCTCGCGCCAGTGGCTGTCGCTCTTTCGCTACTGGTCGTAGCGTAACTCGAAAACGGGCCGCCGTGCGCCCTCATACGGTGATCTCCCTCACGGACCGCGCTGACACCCGCCACCCGGCTATCTACACGCCACGTACACCACCTACCGGCCGGTATGGTCGCGCTCATGCCATCGAGCCGCCCCCCACACCCCTCACACAGCACCCAGACTCCCTCCCGCACCGGCCGCCCCCGCAGCGTCGAGGCCCATGCCGCGATCCTTGAGGCGACGAGGGCGGCGCTGGTGGAACTGGGCTGGTCGAAGCTGACGATGAGCGACGTGGCGAGCCGGGCCCGCGTGGCCAAGACGACGCTGTACCGCCGCTGGGCGAACAAGAGCGAGCTGGTCGTCGACGCCGTGGCCGTCCTCTTCGACGAACTCCGGCTCCCCGACCGGGGCAGCCTGACGGCTGACATCCAGGGCGTGGTCCTCCAGTTCGCCGCGCTGCTGGACCGGCCCGAGGCCAAGACCGCGCTGATGGCGGTGGTCGCGGAGTCGACACGCGACGAGGCACTGCGTGAACGTATCCGCTCGGCGATCGTCGACCGCCAGAAGCGCCTGGTGCTGCTCGGCCGGGAACGGGCGCAGGCGCGCGGCGAGCTGCCGTACGAGGAGGACCCCGCGCAGGCGGCCCGTAACGCGGACCTGATCTTCGACGTCATCGCCGGCGCCGTGGTGCACCGGGCCCTGGTGAGCGCGGAACCGGTGGACGGTGACTGGGCGCACACCTTCTCGCTCCTGCTGGTGAACGGCCTCACGGCGGGACCGGCAGCCGCGACCTCTCCTCAGACCTGACAGCGGCCGACCGCGAAGCCCTGATCGTCACACCTTCGAGTGGCTAGCGCATGTTCATGCGTACGTCCGGGCATCATGCGGCAACTCGCACCAGCTGACGCGCCAGTCTTACGGGGACGAGCGGCCGTTCCGCAGGGTCACAGAGCCGCAGGCCGTCGTGGCCGGCGCCACTCCCTTTCGAGCGTCGGGCCGGCGCGTCCTGGGCGTTCGTCGAACGAGGGAGCATGACCATGCAGGCGGATTTCGGTCACGTCCTGGACAGCCTCGTCATGCGCGACCGCGACACCGGCGATTCCCGGGGCTTCGGCTTTGTCAACTTCAGCAACGCACAGGAAGCTGACGCGGCGATCCGAGCTTTGAACGGCACACAGCTGGACGGCCACAAGATCACGGTCAAAGTAGCCAACGCGCGGTGAGGCTGGGGAACTTCTAGCCAAGCCCCGGTCCGACACATCCCCCGCGCCACCTCTCCCCAGTCCGATGCGGACGGCCGTCGTCCAGGAGGTGTCTACCTCAGGAGCCATTGCCTGGTCAGCTCCATCACCTCCACGCGGCTGCGACCGCCGTGGTCGGCGGCGATGAAGTGGGTGCCGATCCGCACGGAGAAGGTGATCATGCAGCGGACTTCGACGTCGTCCTCGTCGGGGCAGAACGAGCGGAACAGCGAGCGCAGGTACTCCATTCGCCGGTTGTCGACGCGTCGGAGTCGCTGCGCGACGGCCTCGTCGCGCCGGGCCCAGTCGCGGATCGCGAGGTCTGCCGTGGTGCCCGTCATCGGTCCGTCGCCGAACGAGGCGACGATCGTGAACAGCCGCTCCAGCTTGGTCCTGCCGTCTCCCCCGCCGCTCTCGACCTGCTCGATCACCCGCTCGGTGACCTCGTGCTCCCACGTGTCGAGCATCTCGGTGAGCAGCGCGTCCCGGTTGCCGAAGTAACCGTAGAAGCCGCCCTTGCTGACGCCGAGCGCCTGCGCCAGCGGCTCGATCCGGACGGCCTCCGGGCCGCCGGCGGAGAGCGCGCGCAGTCCCTCCTCGATCCATTTGCCGCGAGGTGTGCGGGTCACGCCCATGGTGTGTGTTGCCTCACTTCAGCCTTGTTTATACGGCACCGCATATACGCCACCGTATAGACGGTGCTAGCTTCGTCTATACGCCATCGTATAGATAGGGGCTTGCTCATGAGACTCCCCAAAACCGCGCACACCTCCCGCCCCTGGCGGATCCACGAGATCGCGGACGACTTCCACCTCGAAGACGTGTGGGCGCTACCGACGCCAGGCGGTCCCGACGACCACGCACGACTCGTGCGCCAGTTCACGACCCCCGACACCGACCACGCGTCACCCGTCTCCTCCCCCGTGCCGCGCCTGCTCTTCGCGATCCGCTGGAAGCTCGGGGCATTGCTCGGCTGGGACAAGCCCGACACCGCCATCGGCGCCCGGGTGCGGACGCTGCGGGACAGGTTGCCGACGGACCTTCGCGAGGGCCCTCGGGGGACGGACATCGCGACGCTTCCGTTCACCTCCGTCTACCAGACGCACGACGAGTGGGTGGCGGAGATGGCCAACCGGACCGTGCACGGGGTGATGCACATCGGCTGGGTCCCGGACGGGGCCGGCGGTTACCGCGGCCAGATGGCCGTGCTCGTGAAGCCGAACGGGCTGTTCGGCGCCGTCTACATGGCAGGTATCAGGCCCTTCCGGTACCTCGGGGTGTATCCGGCGCTGATCCGATCGATCGGACGGAGGTGGCACGCGAACTCGGGCGAGAGGAGCGCGGGCTGACGCCGCCACACAAGACGGCCCGGAAGCATCACACGGATGCGCAGAAGTACCCGTCACCGGCCGGGCGCCCACCTGCGCAGGTGCCCAGTGTGCGTGTACGTGTGGAATGGGGATGTCCAGCCAAACGGCCGTACACGCACCCGCCGAACCAGGGGCCGAGCCGCCCCCTGGACCGTCCGCGCCCCACCCACACACCCGCCACCCGGCAGCGCATGAGCAACCAATCGCCGGGCCTTCCCCGGGCTCCCCCCGGGGGCCGCCCCCCCCCAGAAGCATTGCGGCGGAGGTCCGGCGGTCAAGGGTTAAGCGAAGCGCAATCGCCGCAGGCGACGCGACGCAGGAGCGCCCTTGAGGGGCGGGCCTCCGACGCCAACCTTGGCAAAGGCGGCCCCCACCCCAGACGCAACCAACGCCCCGGGGCCGCCAGCGCCCTCACCCTCCTAGAATCCCGGCGGCTCCGTGTAAACGCCCCACTCGTCGCGCAGTACGCCGCAGATCTCGCCCAGGGTCGCTTCCGCCCGTACCGCTGTCAGCATCGGCTCTATCATGTTCGAGCCGTCGCGCGCCGCCGCCAGCATCGCGTCCAGCGATGCCCGTACCTTCGCGTCGTCCCGAGCCGCTTTTCGCTCCGCCAGCGTCCGGACCTGCACGCGCTCAACCTCGTGGCTCACCCGCAGGATCTCCAGGTCGCCCGTCACCGAACCGTGGTGGCAGTTCACGCCCACCACCCGCTTGTCGCCCTTCTCCACCGACCGCTGGTACTGGAACGCCGACTCCGCGATCTCACCCGTGAACCAGCCGTCCTCGATCCCGCGCAGGATCCCCGACGTGACCGGGCCGATCGGATGGCGGCCGTCCGGATGCGCCCGCGTCCCCCGCTCCTTGATCTGGTCGAAGATCTTCTCCGCGTCCGCCTCAATCCGATCCGTCAGCTGCTCGATGTACCAGGAGCCGCCCAGCGGGTCCGCCACGTTCGCGACGCCCGTCTCCTCCATCAGCACCTGCTGCGTCCGCAGCGCGATCTCCGCCGCCTGCTCGCTCGGCAGCGCCAGCGTCTCGTCCAGCGCGTTCGTGTGCAGCGAGTTCGTGCCGCCCAGCACCGCCGCCAAGGCCTCGACCGCCGTACGCACCACGTTGTTGTACGGCTGCTGCGCGGTCAGCGAGACGCCCGCCGTCTGCGTGTGGAACCGCAGCCACTGCGCCTTGTCCGTCTGCGCGCCGTACACGTCCCGCATCCACCGCGCCCAGATCCGCCTCGCCGCACGGAACTTCGCGATCTCCTCGAAGAAGTCCACGTGCGCGTCGAAGAAGAACGACAGGCCCGGCGCGAAGTGGTCCACGTCCATGCCCCGCGACAGCCCCAGCTCGACGTATCCGAAACCGTCCGCCAGCGTGTACGCCAGCTCCTGCGCGGCCGTCGCTCCCGCCTCACGGATGTGATAGCCGGAGACGGAAAGGGGCTTGTACGCGGGGATGGAGCGCGCGCAGTGCTCCATCAGGTCGCCGATCAGGCGCAGGTGCGGCTCCGGCTGGAAGAGCCACTCCTTCTGCGCGATGTACTCCTTGAAGATGTCGGTCTGGAGCGTGCCGTTGAGGACCCCGGGGTCCACCCCCTGGCGCTCCGCCGCGACCAGGTACATGCAGAAGACCGGGACGGCCGGGCCACTGATCGTCATCGATGTCGTGACGTCGCCCAGCGGGATGTCCTTGAACAGGACCTCCATGTCGGCCGCCGAGTCGATCGCGACTCCACAATGTCCGACCTCGCCGAGCGACTTCGGCTCGTCCGAGTCGCGGCCCATCAGCGTCGGCATGTCGAAGGCCACGGACAGGCCGCCACCGCCGTTCGCCAGGATCATCTTGTAGCGCTCGTTCGTCTGCTCGGCGTTGCCGAAGCCGGCGAACTGGCGGATGGTCCAGGTCCGGCCCCGGTAGCCGGTCGGGTGCAGGCCACGGGTGAAGGGGTACTCCCCGGGCCACCCGATCCGCTCGAATCCCTCGTACGTGTCACCGGGGCGCGGCCCGTACACGGGGTCTACGGGGTCTCCGGAGAGCGTGGTGAAGTCCGCGTCGCGCTTGCGGGCCTTGTCGTAACGGGCCTGCCAGCGGCGGCGGCCTTCCTCAATCGCTTCAGCGTCCATACCTTCGAATTTACTAGGACGTCCTAGTAAATGTCGATGGCAAACCGCCACGAGCCTCGCTCGTGGCGGTCGGTGAGCCCAGGGTTACGCCTTCGCCGTGGCCGGGCTCGCGTCCGCGATCAGCGGACGGGCCTCGCGGCTGATCTTCGGCTCGACGAAGAAGGAGGCGAAGGGGATACAGCCGGCCGCCAGCACCCACAGCAGCTTGCCGAACGGCCACTTCGCCTTGGTGCCGAGATCGAAGGCGAAGACGACGTAGACGATGAACAGCACACCGTGGATCTGCGAGATCAGCATGGTGTCGCCGGTCGCGAACCCGTACTTCGCGATGATCGCCGCGGTGAACACCAGCAGCCACACGGCGGTGATGTACGCCATCACCCGGTATCGGGACAGCACATTCGACTTCATGGCAGTGAGCGTAACCGGGTTCAATGGGCGATCTTCGGGCGGGGCGGGCGGCGGCCGCCCGTGTCGCGCCCGTACCGCGTCCTACTTCTCCTCGAAGTCGTGCGCCGCCACCCGCAGCGGCCGCAGCATCGCGAAGATCTCCGCGCACTCCTCGGCGTCGTACGCGCCGAGCCCGAAGTCCATCGCCATCAGGTCGCGGGTCGCCGCCTCCACCACCTCGCGGCCCTTCTCGGTGATCGAGGCGAGCGTGCCCCGGCCGTCGTTCGGGTTCGGGCGCTTGTCGACGAGGCCGGACTTCACCAGCCGGTCGACGGTGTTCGTGACGGACGTCGGGTGGACCATGAGCCGCTCGCCGATCTTGGACATCGGCAGCTCGCCCTGCTTGGAGAAGGTGAGCAGCACCAGCGCCTCGTACCGCGCGAAAGTCAGTCCGTACGGCTTGACGACGGCGTCGACCTCGGCGAGCAGGATCTGGTGCGCGCGCATGATCGACGTGATCGCGGCCATCGAGGGGACGGGTCCCCAGCGCTGCCGCCAGAGTTCGTCGGCTCGGGCGATGGGATCGAACGGGAGGCTGAGCGGCTTCGGCACGGCGTCGACCTTACCGGCCGGTCATATCGTGAACATCCCCGTCTCGCGCTTCGGTCGATTTCGAGCCGCCACGACCAACCCCCACCCCGACCACCACGACCACCCCGACCACCACCCCCACCCCGACCACCAGTCCGCCGGACCTCCGCCGGTGTCGCAGCCGGAGGCGATATACGCGCTATGTAACGATTGCCCGGTCCATATCGTCGCCCAGTCGAACCGTTCAAGGGGGCTGGATGTCCGGCCGCAGACCGACCCGCTCGCTCATCGCCGCAGCCGTCGCCTTCCTCGCGCTGGGCGTCGCCGCCTGCTCCGACTCCGGCGGCTCCGGGCCCGGGTCCGGGCAGGCGGGTGAGTCCGCCGCCGCGCAGAGCCGGCAGAGCCAGGGGGAGAGCCGGGACTCGTCCCCGTACTGGGTCGACCCGGAAAGCGACGCCGCCCGCCAGGTCAGGGTGTGGGACGCGCAGGGCCGCAGCGCCGACGCCGACGTTCTGCGGCGTATCTCCGAGCGGCCGGTGGCCGACTGGCCGGCCGGGGACGACCCGGCGCCCGGCATCACGAACGCCGTACGCGGCGCCGCCAAGGACGGCCGGACCGTCGTACTCGTCGCGTACAACATCCCGCACCGCGACTGCGGCCAGCACTCCGCCGGCGGGGCCGCCGACGCCGACACCTACCGCCGCTGGATCGGCTCGTTCGCCGACAGCATCGGCTCTGCCCCGGCCATCGTGATCCTGGAGCCGGACGCCGTACCGCACATCGTGGACGGCTGCACGCCACCCGAAGAGCACGACGAGCGCACCGAGCTGCTCTCCGAGGCGGTCGACCGGCTCAAGCAGCAGCCGAAGACCAAGGTGTATCTGGACGCGGGCAATCCGGCCTGGATCGACGATCCCGCCAAGCTCGTGGATCCCCTCAAGCGGGCCGGCGTCGACCGGGCCGACGGCATCTCGCTCAACGTCTCCAACTTCCAGACGGACGCCGCCGTCAAGTCCTTCGGCGCCCGGCTGTCCGCCCTCCTCGGCGGCACCCACTACGTCATCGACAGCAGCCGCAACGGCAAAGGCCCGCTCTCCGGCGGCCGTACCGACGCCTGGTGCAACCCCACCGGCCGCGCCCTCGGTACGCCGCCCAGCGACCGCACCGACGACCCGCTGCTCGACGCGTACCTGTGGATCAAGCGGCCGGGCGACTCCGACGGCGAGTGCCGCGGCGGCCCGGCGGCGGGCACCTGGTGGCCGGACTACGCCCTGGGGCTCGCCCGCCGCGCGAAGACGTGAGCCGAGAAGGAAACCTCCGGAAACCTCACGGCACGTGGATCCACTTCGCCTCCGACGGCGTCCCCTCGCCGTCGGTGACGAAGAGCATGTACCAGCCGGGCGGCACCAGCGACTTGTCGCCCGGCACCTGCACCGTCACCTCGCCCCGGCCCTTCGTCAGGCCCAGTTCGATCGAGCGCTGCTCGACGTCCGTCGTGTGCGTGACCGCGCTCGGCCGCATCAGCCTGGCCCGTGCGATCCGCTCCGGATGCGCGGTCTTGTACGTCGCCTTCCCCGACGCGGCCAGCTCGCGCGGCCCGGTCCCCAGCACCGGACGCCGCGCCTTGTCGCGGAAGAGGTACGGCGGCGTGTAGACCTCCATCCGCTGCTCGAACTTGCCGAGTTTCGTGTTGTCCTTGTCGCCGAAAAGCGAATCGGAGCCGAAGGTCACCACCCGGCCGTCGGGCAGCAGCAGCGCCTCGGAGTGGTAGTTGCGGCCCACCGTCGGCTCGGCCGCCTCCTTGAAGGCGTTCGTCTTCGGGTCGTAGAACTGCGCCTTGAGGATGTTGCTGGCGCCGCGCCCCCGGTAGTCCGTCGAACCGCCACTGGTGAAGACGGTGTCGTCCGGCATGATGACACTGTTCAAGTAGCGGGTGCCCTGCGGGAGTTGGGGTCCGGTCTTGAAGGCCGGGCTGTCCTCGTCCAGGTCGATGATCGCCGTACGGCCGGTCGCCTTGTCGGACTCGCCGACTCCGCCGCCGCCGAGGATCATCACCCGCTGGTCCTGCGCGGGCGGCAGGACCAGCGAGGCAGCGGTCTCGGTCTGGTCGAGATCGGTCAGCCCGCCGACCTTCTTGAAGGTGTTCTTCCGCAGGTCCCAGATGCCTGGCTCGCGGCCCTTGTCTGCGGGCCCGTAGCCGGCGTTCGCACCGGAGTAGAAGAGCTTGCCGCCCTTGGTGAGGAAGAGCGCCGGGTACGTCGGGAAGTACCGGAAGGGCGCCTTCGACCACTTCTTCGTCTTCGGGTCGTAGTACTCGTTGTCACCGGCCAGGATGGCGCCGACGTCGTCGAGCCCGGAGACGGCGAGCACTCTGCCGTCCTGGAGGGTGACCAGCGTCGGGTACCAGCGGGCCTCCTTCATGGGGTCGACGGGTATGTACTTCTCCGTCTTCGGGTCGAATTCGTACGCCGCCCTGATCCCCTGGAAGTCCTGTTTGTCCATGGTGATCGCCTCGGCGAGGCCATACGTGTTGTCGGCGTCCTCGCCCTTGAGCCCCACGATCTCGTACTGCGCGGACTGCTTCGTGACGGCCTGCGGCCCCTCCTCGACGGCCTCGACGAAGACCCGCGCCTCTGCTGCCTTGACCGTGGTCTTCCAGGGCAGCATGCGCCCGCTCTTGGCGTACGAGATCTTGAATTCGCGCTTCGCCTTCGGCACGGTCACGTCGAACTTCGACACGTACGTGACGCCGGAGGGAGAGCGGAAACGGGTGCCCTTCTTGAAGGTGATGGGTTTGTCCGGGTTCTCGTTCTTGACGCGCATTCCGCCGCCGGCCCGCATGACCTTCTCGCCCATCACCTCGTAACGCGCGGTGCCGCCCGCCACCAGCAGCCGTCCGTCGGGCAGTTGGGCGTGCCCGGCGCAGAAGAAGTCCTCGGGGGTCGGGACCAGCTTGAAGGAGTTGTCCTGCGGGTTCCAGAGCACGGTCTCGAAGGTGCCCTCGTCGAACTTCTTCTGCTCGTTGCCCGAGCCCGCGATGATCAGCACCTTGCCGGTGTTGAGCAGGGCCGCGTGGATCGCGTTCGTACGGTATTCCTCCGGTATGTCGACGGTCGACCAGGAGCCGTACCGCGCCTTGTAGCCGGGTTGGGCGATCTTGTACGCGTGGTACTTCTCCTCCGCGAAGGTCAGCGCCGCCGGGGCGTTGAGTCCCGCGAGCACCACGACGGCTCCGCCGCCCAGCAGGGTCTTCTTGAACTTCTTCGTAGGCCGGTAGCCCATGGTTCAGTTCCCTCCGGTCGTCGTGGCGAACGCGGGCTCCGGCTCCTCGCCCGGCATCGCGCTGCTCGTGGTGACGCCCTTGGCGGGCCTGACCACCTTGGCCGCGGCGCGCTCACGCGCGGAGGTCCAGCACCACACCGCGACCGGCGAGAGTGCGATGAGGAGCGCCAGTACGGACCAGGTACGCATCGCCACGTGGGTGTGACCCAGGTGGAAGGACGCCACCAGCGAGCTGACCAGCACGGCCGCCCAGAACAGGTGGATGCGGAAGGTCAGCAGCCGGTCGGGGCTCGCCTCGCCGCCCTTGGGCGTGACCACGAACCTGCCACGGGTGCGCAGCACCGCCGAGCCCAGGGACTTGGCGTAGATCGGCGCGCAGAGCGCGGACATCGCCATGCCGGCCAGGCCGCCGGAGCCCGCGGGCTCGTGCGGCGAGACGTTGTGCCGCCGGTTCCACAGGTAGAGCCCGACCTGGAGGGCCGCCGCGTCGCTGTAGAGCATCAGCCAGACGGAGGACGAGACCTGGGTGCCGGACGCCCCGAACCACAGGAACAGGACGCAGCTGAGGATGCCGAGCAGCCAGTTGACGGCCGTCATCGGGTAGTAGACGAGCATCAGGGTGTACGTGAGCAGCCGGCCCGGCGGCACCCGGAAGGGTGCCTTCCAGAACTGCTTGAACAGCGTCTCGTACGTCCCGCGCGACCACCGGAGCTGCTGCGTGAAGAAGTCGGTCCAGGAGGACGGTCCCTCACCGACGGCGAGCACGTCCGGCGTGTAGACGGACCGCCAGAACCGCCCGGTCTCCCGGTTCCTCCTGCGGTGCAGCTCGAAGCCGGTGGCCATGTCCTCGGTGATGGAGTCGTACAGGCCGCCGACCTGCTTGAGGGCCCGGACCCGTACGACGTTGTTGGTGCCGACGAACATGGGGGCGCCGTAGCGGTTGCCCGCGCGCTGGATCAGCGCGTGGAACAGGAATTGCTGCGACTCCGCGGCTTTGGTGACGCACTTGTCGTAGTTGCCGTACACCTGCGGTCCGACGACGAAGGCGATGTCCGGGTCGCGGAAGTAACCGAGCATCCGTTCCAGGAAGTTGGGGAGCGGCACGTGGTCGGTGTCGACGGAGGCGAAGAAGTCGTAGTTGTCGCCGTGCATGGCGATCCAGGCGTTGTAGTTGCCGTGCTTGGTTTTCGCCCGGTGCGGGCCCCTCCTGGTGTTCCACTCCGGTACGCCGCTGCGGGTGAAGTGCCGTACGCCCAGCTCCGCGCAGAGCGCCCGCGCCTGCTCGTCGTTGCCCTCGTCGAGGAGCCAGATGTCGAGCGGCCCGTCGTGCCGCAGCGCGACCGCGCCTTCGAGTGTGGCGCGCACCATGGACAGGGCTTCCTTGCCCGGTACGTACGTCGTGAGGAACGCGACCCGGGTGCCCGGCTCGGGCGTGACGGGTACCGGGTCCCTGGCGACCATCGTGGCGTGTGCGATCGACACCACGTTGACCAGCATGAAGAACATGATCATGCCGATCGAGGCCAGCATCACCCTGTCCAGATGGACCAGCCAGCGGTCGCCGCCCTCCCGTTCGGTCCAGTGGGTCGGCCAGACCAGGTAGACCAGCAGAAGCGCCGAGAGCAGCGGAGCCAGCGTCATCAGCAGTACGGCGCGTATTCGGTGCGGCTCCTGCGCCATCAGACTTCGGTACTGAACGCGGTACGCGGTGGTGCCGGGCTCCGTCAGCGGCCCGGCGAGCCGGCTGTGGGTCTCGTAGTCGTAGCCGTTCGGCCGCACTGTGCCTCCCGCAGTCGAGGGCGTTCGATACCCCCACATAAAAGGACATTTGGCGGCGTGTCGAACCGGGTCGTCCGAGCGGGCGGTTTTTGGCGCGCGGCAGTTTGAACGACGAAGCCCCCGACCGCGGCTGCGGTCGGGGGCTTCGCGTCAACAGGTTCAGGCACCCAGATGGCGCTCCACCGTCTCGACCTTCGAGGTCAGGCCGTCGGTGACACCGGGCCGGATGTCGGCCTTCAGGACCAGCGACACGCGCGGGGCGCGGGCCTCGACGGCGGCGACGGCGCGCTTGACGACGTCCATCACCTCGTCCCACTCACCCTCGATCGAGGTGAACATGGCGTCGGTGCGGTTGGGCAGTCCGGACTCGCGCACCACGCGCACCGCGTCGGCGACGTACTCCCCCACGTCCTCGCCCACGCCCAGCGGGCTGACGGAGAAGGCGACGATCATCCCTTGACCACGCTCTCCTGGCGGGCGCGGCCCGCGATGACGGCGTCCTCGGCCTCGCGCTTGAGGCGCTTGTCGGCGAAGAAGCCGCCGGTCGGCAGGACGGACATCACGATGTAGAAGGCGGCGGTCTTCAGCGACCACTTGGTCCGGTTCCAGGCGTCGGCCCAGAAGAGGGCGTACAGGATGAAGAGCACACCGTGGATCGCACCCATGACGGGGACCGCGTTGAATTCCGTCGTGCGCTTGAGCACCGAGCAGACGATCAGCAGCAACCAGGAAACCGCCTCGGGTACGGACACCAGGCGGAGGCGGCGGAGTGCGGAAGCGGTCTTGATGTCCACGGAGGGGCAACCTTCGTCGTCGCAGGGAACTGTCGATCTTGTGAACGGACGCACAAGCTCGCGTCCCATTGTGGCAGCCCGCCGGCGCCGCCCTTTATCAGGGTCCGGGTCACGGGATACCGTCACTCACGTGGCTCAGTTCCGACTCCAAGGCAGCAAGGTGCTCGCCGTCGACATGACCGGCGACGCCGTCAAAGCGAAAAACGGCTCGATGGTCGCGTACGACGGCCAGATGGCCTTCAAGAAGATGTCCGGCGGCGGCGAGGGCGTGCGCGGCATGGTGACCCGCCGCCTCACCGGCGAGCAGATGACCGTCATGGAGGTGAAGGGCCACGGCACGTGCTATTTCGCCGACCGCGCGAGCGAGATCAACCTCGTCTCGCTGCACGGCGACAAGCTGTACGTCGAATCCAGCAACCTCCTGTGTACGGACGCGGGCCTGCGCACCGGCACCTCCTTCACCGGGCTGCGCGGCGGCGCGACCGGCAACGGCCTGTTCACCACGACCGTGGAGGGCACCGGCCAGGCGGCGATCATGTCGGACGGCCCGGCCGTCGTCCTGCGCGTCTCCGCCCAGTACCCGCTCCAGGTCGACCCCGGTGCGTACATCGCGCACCAGGGCAACCTCCAGCAGCACTTCCAGTCGGGTGTCACCTTCCGCACGCTGGTCGGCGAGGGCTCGGGCGAGGCGTTCCAGATCCGCTTCGAGGGCGAGGGACTCGTCTACGTGCAGCCGAGCGAGCGCAACACCGTCGGGGGCGACGTCTGACATGCCATTCACCGAGATCAATTCACGCATGGTCCAGGCGCACATCGCGCCCGGCCAGAAGATGTTCAGCCAGCGTGGCGCGATGCTCGCGTACCAGGGCGATGTCTCCTTCACGCCGAACGTCCAGGGCGGCCAGGGCGGCGTGATGTCCATGATCGGCCGCCGGGTCGCCAACGAGTCGACGCCTCTGATGA
Organism: Streptomyces sp. ISL-99; assembly: GCF_018614005.1. NCBI lineage: Bacteria > Bacillati > Actinomycetota > Actinomycetes > Kitasatosporales > Streptomycetaceae > Streptomyces > Streptomyces sp. ISL-99. The sequence continues at coordinate 141,180 of NZ_JAGGPC010000007.1, read as the reverse complement.
CGGTCGAGGGCTCGGGCACGGTGATGTTCGGGCACGGCGGCCACCACATCCAGGTGATCAACCTGACCGGCGACACCCTCTGCGTCGAGGCGGACCGCCTCCTGGCCTTCGACGGCACCCTCACCCAGGGCACGATGTTCATGGGCTCGCAGGGCGGCGTCATGGGCATGGTGCGCGGCCAGGTGACCGGTCAGGGCCTGTTCACCACCACCCTCAAGGGCCACGGCGCGGTCGCCGTGATGGCGCACGGCGGCGTGATCGAGATCCCGATCACCCCCCAGCGGCCGATCCACGTCGACCCGCAGGCGTACGTCGCGCACCACGGCGACGTACGCAACAAGCTCTCCACCGCACTCGGCTGGCGCGACATGGTGGGCCGCGGCTCGGGCGAGGCCTTCCAGCTGGAGCTGTCCGGCAACGGCGCGGTGTACGTACAGGCCTCGGAGGAAAAGCTGTGACCACCCCCATGCTGGCAAGACCTGTGGTCTTCGACCCGCACACGCTCCCCTCCGACGACAACGTCAATCCGTACACCTTCTGCGTGGAGCTCAAGGGGAGCCAGTGGTTCCTGCAGAAGGGCAAGATGATCGCCTATTACGGGCGCATCGACTTCAACGGCATCGGCCACGGCCGTTTCGACCGCCTCCTGCGCACCAGCTTCCACTCGCCGCTGCACGCGAGCGACTGGGTGGTGGCGGAGGGCCAGGGCAAGATGCTGCTCGCGGACCGCGCGTTCGACGTCAACAGCTTCGACCTCGACAACGGCAACCTGACCATCCGCTCCGGCAATCTCCTGGCGTACGAGCCGAGCCTCGCGCTCAAGCAGTCGATCGTTCCGGGCTTCCTCACCCTCATCGGCACCGGCAAGTTCGTGGCGGCCTCCAACGGCCCCGTGGTCTTCATGGAGCCCCCGATCCGCGTGGACCCGCAGGCACTCGTGGGCTGGGCGGACTGCCCGTCCCCGTGCCACCACTACGACCACGGGTACATGACAGGCGTCATGGGCGGGATCAGGTCACTGACCGGCATCGGCGGTACGTCGGGCGAGGAGCACCAGTTCGAGTTCGTCGGGGCCGGCACCGTACTGCTCCAGTCCACCGAACTCCTTATGGCGGAGCAGGCCACGGGCGCGGTCCCGTCCCAGGCGGGGGTGCCCGGCGGCCAGGGCGCGGGGCAGGGGCAACCGGGCGGCGCACCGCGTCTTCCCGGTCAGCTGGGGGACCTCCAGCGTCGCTTCGGGCTGTGAGCGGTAGTCTGCGGAGTGTGACGTCGAACGTGTGCGCCCTTGTTGCGTGCCGGGCGTCACATTCCGCAACTTCGTCCAGTATTCAACTTCTTAGGTAGAATCCATACATGGAGACCAAGACGGCCACCCCCTGGCTGACCGATGCCGAACAGTGCGCCTGGCGGACCTACCTGGACGCCAACAGGCTGCTGACCTATCAGCTCGAAAAGGACCTGCAGCCCTTCGGGCTGACGATCAACGACTACGAGATCCTCGTCAACCTCTCCGAGTCGCAAGAGCGCCGGCTGCGGATGAGTGACCTCGCGGCAGCGACCCTCCAGTCCAAGAGCCGCCTCTCCCACCAGATCACCCGCATGGAGAACGCGGGACTGGTCCGCCGGGTGAACTGCGAGTCCGACCGCCGCGGCCTGTACGCCGTACTCACCGATCACGGCAGCGAAACGATGAAACAGGTCGCTCCACACCACGTGGAGTCCGTACGCCGGCACTTCATCGGCATGCTCTCCCCCGAGGCACTCGCCGACATGAAGGCCGCCCTCACCCCGGTGGTCGAGCAGTTGCGCGGCCGACGCGGAAAGATCTAGACAGCCGGCAGCCGCACCGTGAAGAGAGCACCGCCGCGCTCTCCTTCACCCACGGACAGTGAGCCGCCGTGCCGCGTGGCGACATCACGTGCGATCGCCAGCCCCAGCCCCGCGCCACCGTCGTCGCGGGTGCGCGCGTCGTCCAGCCGTACGAACCGCTCGAAGATCCGCTCACGCTCCTCCACAGGCACCCCCGCACCGTCGTCGGCGACCCCGAGCACCACCGCGCCACGCTCACTGCGCACGGAGACTTCGACCGAACTCCGCGCATGCCGCTGGGCGTTGTCCAGCAAGTTGCCGAGGACCCGCGCCAACTGCCCCCGCGACCCGGCCACCTCGAACGCACCCGAGCCCACGACCGTCACCGGCAGCCGGTCCGCCCGCTGCGAGACCTCCTCGCGCACCAGCGCACCCAGATCGACACGCCCCTGGCCGGGCCGCTCCCCCGCGTCCAGCCGGGCGAGCAGCAGCAGATCGGCGGCCAGCCCCTGAAGCCGTACGGTGTCCCGCACCGCGCCCTCCACATCCAGCAACTCCGGATGCGCGGCGCCCACTTCCAACTGCGTCCGCAGCGAGGCGATCGGGCTCCGCAACTCGTGCGAGGCATCGGCGACGAACCGCCGCTGCCGCTCCACCGACGCCTCAAGTGCCGCGAGAGTCTCATTGGTGGTCACGGCCAGCCGCGCCACCTCGTCGCGCGCGTCGGGCTCCGGCACCCGCCGCGACAGATCCTCGGAAGCGGTGATCGCGGCCATCTCGCGCCTGATCCCCTCCACGGGCCGCAGGGCCCGCCGCGTCACCAGCCACGTCACCCCGGCCACCACCACGAGCAGCGCGGGCAGCCCGATGAGCATGGACTCCCGCACCGTCCCGACGGCGCTCTGCTCGGCGGCCAGCGGCGCCCCGGCGTAGACCGTGACGTCCTCCCCGCGAGCCGTCCGCACCTCGACGGCGGCGAACCGATAATCGGCCCGCTCACCGTCCACCGTGGCGCTCCCGGACGACAGCCGGGGCTCGTCAGTGGAAACCTCTCCGCCCCCGGGGTCGTCGTCCTCGCCCGCGCCCCCGCCTCTCACCCTGACCTCGGGGCTCCCCGCCCCCTCGATGGCCTCCAGATCCTCACTCACGGCGACGACCCGCCCGTCCTCGTTCACCACCTGCACGGGACGGCCTTCGGGCCAGTCCACATCGGCGTACGAACGGTCCACGGCCATCTGCGAGGCCACATTCTGGGCGGCCACCTCGGCCTGGAGGTCGGCCTGGTCGATCAGATTGGCCCGCAGCACGAGCAGCACGGCCAGCCCGGCCGCCACCAGCGCCACCGCCACGACCGCCGTGGCCCCGAGAGCCGCTCTGGCCCGTACGGACCCGAAAAGCCGCCTCATCCCGCCACCAGCCGGTACCCGGCGCCGCGCACCGTCTGGATCCGCCGGGCGCCGAGCTTCCGCCGCAGGGCGCTCACGTACACCTCGACGATGTTCGGATCACCGTCGTACGCGAAGTCCCACACATGCTCCAGAATCTGCGCCTTGCTGACCACCTCACCGGCCCGCACCGCGAACTGCTCCAGCACGGCGAACTCCTTGGCCGTGAGCACGACTTCGTCCTCACCCGCGTACACCCGCCGACTGGCGGTATCCACCCGCAGATCCCCCACCACCAGGACCGGCGAGGCGCCCGCACTCGCCCGCCGCCGCAACAGGGCCTTGACCCGCGCGACCAGCACCACGTACGAGAACGGCTTCGTCAGGTAGTCGTCAGCGCCCGTATCGAGCCCCTCCGCCTCGTCGTACTCCCCGTCCTTGGCGGTCAGCATCAGAATCGGCACATCATTTCCCGCTGCCCGCAATGCCGCACACACCCGATAGCCGTTCATACCGGGCAGCATGATGTCGAGAAGGACGAGATCGTACGAGCCCTCCCCGGCCCGGTGCAGCCCTTCGAGCCCGTCGTGCACCACGTCCACGGCGAAGCCCTCGGCAGTGAGCCCCTTGGCCAGGGCCACCGCGAGCCGCCTCTCGTCCTCCACGATCAACAAGCGCATGCGCCAAGGTTCGCAAACCGAACCTGAAGAAGCCTTCAGCAGGCTTCAGGTCGCCTTCAGCATCCCTCAGCCAGATTGATCCCCGTAGCAACCAACCGCTCGGGAGGAAACCTCATGAAGCGCAAGCTCGTCATCGCCACCGCCGTCACGGCCCTGCTCATCGGCGGAGGCACCGCGACAGCGTTCGCGACATCCGACGCACCGACCACGAGCGCGGTGACCCTCGACGAGGCGACGGCAGCGGCCGTCAAGTCCACACCGGGCAAGGTCACCGGAGCCGAACTCGACGACGACCGGCCCACGTGGGAGATCGACGTCTACGGCAAGGACGCCAAGTGGCACGACGTGGACGTGGACGCCAAGACCGCGAAGGTCCAGGGCACCCACACGGAGGACGACGAAGACGACCGCGCCCCGAAGGACACGAAGGTCACCATGACCGAGGCCGCGAAGGCGGCCCTGAAGGCGCAGCCCGGCACTCTGACGTCCATCGACCTGGACGACGACGGCACGTGGGAGGCGGAAATCCAGGCCAAGGACGGCAAGGAGCACGAGCTGACCGTCAACGCCACCACGGCAAAGGTGACGGCGGACCAGCCTGACGCGGACGACGACAACGACTCCGACTGAGTCAGCCCGCAGGCTGCCCACCGGCGTGAGGGGGCGGGACGCGCAGGGGGCGGTGTTCGGGACGTAAAGCGTGTTTTGTGGGCAGGACGCGGGCTTCGTACAAAAAGCTCTGCTCCGCACCTAAATCATGCAGTCCCGAACGCCGCCCCCGGAGCGGCCCGCCCCCGGCACACGGACTACCCCTCGGTAAGACCCGCCACCAGCTCATCCGCCGCCGCATAAGGATCCAGCTCCCCCGCCACGATCCGCTCGGCCAGCGCCCCCAGCCGCCGGTCGCCCCGCAGGTCGCCGATCCGCTCCCGCAGCGCGGTGACCGCGATCGTCTCCACCTCGTGCGCCGCCCGCTTCGCCCGGCGCTCCCCGAGCACCCCGCGCTCCTCCATCCAGGCCCGGTGCTTCTCCAGCGCCTCGACGACCTCGTCGATGCCCTCGCCCCGCGCCGCCACCGTCTTCACGATCGGCGGCCGCCAGTCCCCGGCCCCGCGGGACTCCCCGAGCCCCAGCATGTGATTGAGCTCCCGAGCAGTGGCGTCGGCCCCGTCCCGGTCGGCCTTGTTGACGACGTACACGTCACCGATCTCCAGGATCCCCGCCTTCGCGGCCTGGATCCCGTCCCCCATCCCCGGCGCCAGCAGCACCACCGACGTATCGGCCTGCGAGGCGATCTCGACCTCGGACTGTCCGACGCCCACGGTCTCGACGAGAACCACGTCACAGCCCGCCGCATCAAGCACCCGAATGGCCTGCGGCGCGGCCCAGGCCAGCCCGCCCAGATGCCCGCGCGTGGCCATCGACCGGATATAGACGCCCGGATCCGACGCGTGCTCGGACATCCGCACCCGGTCCCCCAGCAGCGCGCCGCCACTGAACGGCGAGGACGGATCCACCGCCAGCACCCCGACCCGCTTCCCGGCCCGCCGGTACGCCGACACCAGCGCGGACGTAGAGGTCGACTTGCCCACTCCCGGTGACCCCGTGAGCCCCACGACGTACGCGTTGCCGGCGAGCGGAGCCAGCGCCGCCATCACCTCACGCAGTTGCGGGGACGCCCCCTCGACCAGCGAGATCAGCCGGGCAACGGCACGCGGCCGGCCCTCTCGCGCCTGAGCCACCAGCCCGGGGACGTCCTGCATCACAACTCCGCTCCTCGATCAAGCACTACGGAAGGGTTACGTGCCCGCGATCACGTGCCCGTGATTACGTGCCGCGATTACTTGCCCGCGACCTTGATGATCAGCGCGTCACCCTGACCGCCACCACCACACAGCGCAGCAGCACCGACGCCCCCACCACGCCGCTTCAGCTCAAGCGCCAGGTGCAGCACAACCCGCGCCCCGGACATCCCGATGGGGTGCCCCAGGGCAATCGCACCACCGTTGACGTTCACCTTTTCCGGGGACACTCCGAGGTCCTTCATTGACTGCACGGCAACCGCCGCAAAGGCCTCATTGATCTCAATCAGATCAAGATCCTCAACGCCCAGCCCCTCCTTCCCCAGCGCATGCGTGATCGCGTTCGAGGGCTGGGACTGAAGCGAGTTGTCCGGCCCGGCCACGTTCCCGTGGGCCCCGATCTCGGCGATCCACTCCAGCCCGAGCTCCTCCGCCTTGGCCTTGCTCATGACCACCACGGCCGCCGCACCGTCCGAAATCTGCGAGGCGGTACCAGCCGTGATCGTGCCGTCCTTCGTGAACGCCGGCCGCAGCTTGCCCAGCGATTCCGCGGTCGTCTCGGGCCGAATGCCCTCGTCCTTCGAGAAGAGCACCGGCTCGCCCTTGCGCTGCGGGATCTCGACGGGAGTGATCTCCGCCTCGAAGAGCCCGTTCTTCTGCGCGGCGGCGGCCCGCTGGTGCGACTGCGCGGCGAATTCGTCCTGCGGGCCGCGGGCGATCCCGAGCCGGGTGTTGTGCTTCTCGGTCGACTCCCCCATCGCGATGCCCTCGAAGGAGTCGGTCAGCCCGTCGTGGGCCATCGAGTCGAGCATCTCGATGGCGCCGTACTTGAAGCCGTCACGGGACTTCGGCAGGACGTGCGGCGCGTTGGTCATGGACTCCTGGCCACCGGCCACCACCACGTCGAACTCACCGGCACGGATCAGCTGGTCCGCCAGCGCGATCGCGTCGAGCCCCGACAGACAGACCTTGTTGATGGTCAGAGCGGGCACGGCCATCGGAATGCCCGCCTTCACAGCGGCCTGCCGGGCAGGAATCTGCCCCGCCCCGGCCTGGAGCACCTGCCCCATGATCACGTACTGGACCTGGTCTCCGCCGATCCCGGCCCGCTCCAGGGCCGCCTTGATGGCGAACCCGCCGAGGTCCGCACCGGAGAAGGACTTCAGCGAGCCGAGCAGCCGGCCCATGGGCGTACGGGCACCAGCGACGATGACGGACGTTGTGCGATTCGTTCCAGACATGAGGCACGGCCCCTTGGGATGAGGAGTGAACGACGGTTTACCTCAATGTACTGAGCGGTACGGGCCCGGTCACCGGGCAGCGAGTGTGATCGCGCGCACGTTGCGTAACCACTCCAACCGCGCTGCACTGGACCCATGCTGACGCGAATCGACCACATCGGAATCGCCTGTTTCGACCTCGACAAGACCATCGAGTTCTACCGCTCGACCTATGGCTTCCAGGTGTACCACTCGGAGGTCAATGAGGAGCAGGGCGTACGTGAAGCCATGCTCAAGATCAACGAGACATCCGACGGCGGCGCCACCTACCTCCAGCTCCTGGAGCCCACCCGCGAGGACTCCGCGGTGGGAAAGTGGCTGGCCAAGAACGGTGAGGGGGTCCACCACATCGCCTTCGGCACCCCGGACGTGGACGCCGACGCGGAGGCGATCCGCGGCAAGGGCGTACGGGTGCTCTACGACGAGCCGCGCATCGGTTCCATGGGCTCCCGCATCACCTTCCTGCACCCCAAGGACTGCCACGGAGTACTGACAGAACTGGTCACTTCGGCCCCCGCCTCCACCACGGAGCACTGACCGGAGCACTGTCCCGCTGATCCCACGCCGGTAGAGTGGGCGGTTCCGGTCCGGGGCCGGACCGGGGCCTGTGACTCATGCCTCACTGTTGATCTGAGACCATTCCCCCCGGGGGCCGTCCGATGTCGGGGCGGTGCTTGTTCTGAGAGTTCGGAAGAGTTGCGACCAGGGGACGGATGGGACCGCGCAGTGCGGGGCTACGAACGGCACGAGCCTGACGACCATCTCTCGCGGTTCGAAGCCGAGATGGAGCGGCTGAAGACCGAGCGGGAGAAGGCGGTTCAGCACGCCGAGGACCTCGGCTACCAGGTCGAGGTGTTGCGCGCGAAGCTCCATGAGGCGCGCCGCAATCTGGCGTCCCGTCCCGCCTACGACGCGGCGGACATCGGTTACCAGGCCGAGCAGCTGCTCCGTAACGCCCAGATCCAGGCCGAGCAGCTGCGCACCGACGCCGAGCGTGAACTGCGCGACGCCCGGGCGCAGACGCAGCGGATCCTCCAGGAGCACGCCGAGCACCAGGCAAGGCTCCAGGCCGAGTTGCACACGGAGGCGGTCACCCGCCGTCAGCGGCTCGACCAGGAGCTCTCGGAGCGCCGGCAGACCGTCGAGGCGCACGTCAACGAGAACGTGGCGTGGGCCGAGCAGCTCCGCGCCCGTACCGAGGCGCAGGCCCGCCGGCTCCTGGAGGAGTCCCGCGCCGAGGCCGAACAGGCACTGGCCGCCGCCCGCGCGGAGGCCGAGCGCGTCGCCCGGGAGACCCGTCAGCGGCTCGGCTCCGAGGCGGAGAACGCCCGCGCCGAGGCCGAAGTGATTTTGCTGCGCGCCCGCAAGGACGCCGAGCGCCTGCTGAACGCCGCCTCGAACCAGGCGCAGGAGGCGACGACCCACGCCGAGCGGCTGCGTACGTCGACGACCGCCGAGTCCGACCAGGCGCGCCGGCAGGCCGCCGAGATGAGCCGCGCCGCCGAGCAGCGGATGCAGGAGGCCGAGGCGGCGCTGCGCGAGGCGCGCGCCGAGGCCGAGAAGGTCCTCACCGAGGCGAAGGACGCGGCGGCCAAGCAGCTGACGTCGGCCGAGTCCGTGAACGAGCAGCGCACCCGTACGGCCAAGTCCGAGATCGCCCGGCTGGTCGCCGAGGCCACGAAGGACGCCGAGGCGGTCAAGGCGGAGGCCGAGCAGGCCCGCGCCGATGCCCGCGCCGAGGCGGAGCGGCTGGTGGCCGAGGCCGCCGAGAAGGCCCGTACGGCCGCTGCCGAGGATTCCGCGGCCCAGCTCGCCAAGGCGGCCCGTACCGCTGAGGAGGTCCTCACGAAGGCGTCGGAAGACGCCAAGGAGACCACCCGCAAGGCGTCCGAGGAGGCCGAGCGGATCCGCCGCGAGGCCGAGGCGGAGATCGAGCGGCTGCGCAGCGAGGCTGCGGCCCAGGCCGACCAGCTCAAGGGCGCGGCGAAGGACGACACCAAGGAGTACCGGGCCAAGACGGTCGAGCTGCAGGAGGAGGCGCGCAGGCTGCGCGGCGAGGCCGAGCAGCTGCGGGCCGAGGCGGTCGCCGAGGGCGAGCGGATCCGCGGCGAGGCACGCCGCGAGGCGGTCCAGCAGATCGAGGAGGCGGCCAGGACCGCCGAGGAGCTGCTGACCAAGGCACGGGGCGACGCCGACGAGTTGCGTACGTCCGCGTCCGCCGAGAGCGAGCGCGTGCGCGGCGAGGCGATCGAGCGCGCCACGACGCTGCGCAAGCAGGCCGAGGAGACCCTGGAGCGCACCCGCGCCGAGGCCGAGCGGCTGCGCGCCGAGGCCGAGGAGCAGGCCGCGAGCACCACGGCCGACGCCGAGGAGGCCGCCCGCGCACTGCGCGAGGAGGCCGAGCGTGGCATCGCCGCCCGTCAGGCCGAGGCCGCCGAGGAACTGACCCGGCTGCACACCGAGGCCGAGCAGCGCGTCACCGCCGCCGAGAAGGCGCTGGGCGAGGCCAGGACCGAGGCCGACCGGCTGCGCCGGGAGGCCGGCGAGGAGATCGAGCGGCTGCGGACCGAAGCGGCTGAGCGGGTACGTACGCTCCAGGCGCAGGCCGAGACGGAGGCGGAGCGGCTGCGGACCGAGGCGGCCGCCGATGCCTCGCAGTCCCGCGCCGAGGGCGAGGCCGTCGCCGTACGGCTGCGCAGTGAGGCGTCGGCCGAGGCCGAGCGGCTCAAGGCGGAGGCGCAGGAGAGCGCGGACCGGATGCGCGCGGAGGCCGCGTCGGCCGCCGAGCGTGTCGGCGCCGAGGCCGCCGAGGCGCTGGCCGCCGCCCAGGAGGAGGCCGCGAGGCGTCGCCGGGAGGCCGAGGAGACGCTGGCCGCCGCCCGCGAGGAGGCGGAGCGGGAGCGTACGCAGGCCCGCGAGCAGAGCGAGGAGCTGCTGGCCTCTGCCCGCAAGCGGGTCGAGGAGGCGCAGACCGAGGCGCAGCGCCTGGTCCAGGAGGCGGACTACCGGGCGACCGAGCTGGTCGCGGCCGCCGAGCAGACGGCCCAGCAGGTACGGGACGCCGTCGCCGGGCTGCACGAGCAGGCCGAGGAGGAGATCGCCGGGCTGCGGTCGGCCGCCGAGCACGTGGCGGAGCGGACGAAGAGCGAGGCGCAGGAGGAGGCGGACCGGCTCCGCGCCGACGCGTACGAGGAGCGGGAGCGGGCCACCGAGGACGCGAACCTGCTGCGCCGCCAGGCGCAGGAGGAGACGGACGCCGCGAAGGCGCTCGCGGAGCGCACGGTCGGGGACGCGATCACGGAGGCGGAGCGGCTGCGTTCCGACTCCTCCGAGTACGCGCAGAGGCTTCGCACGGAGGCTTCCGACGCGCTGGCTTCGGCCGAGCAGGACGCGGCCCGTTCGCGCGCCGAGGCCCGCGAGGACGCCAACCGCATCCGTAACGAGGCGGCGGCGCAGGCGGACCGGCTGATCGGTGAGGCGACGGGCGAGGCCGAGCGCATGGCGGCCGAGGCCGTGCAGTCGCTGACGGCCGCCGGGCAGGACGCGGCCCGGATGCGGGCCGAGGCCGAGCAGGTCAAGGCGGACGGCGAGGCCGTGGCCGAGCGGCTGCGTGCCGAGGCGCGCGAGGAGGGCGAGCGGCTTCTCGACGAGGCGCGCAAGGCCGCCGACAAGCGTCGCGGCGACGCCGCGTCCCAGGCCGACAAGCTCGTTTCCGAGGCGAGCGGCGAGGCCGACAAGCTCATCACCGACGCGAACCAGGAGTCCGAGCGGCTGCGCGCGGAGGCCGAGCGAGTGCTCGCCGAGGCGCGCGCGGAGTCCGACCGGATCCTCGACGCGGCCCGCAAGGCCGCCGACAAGCGTCGCGGCGACGCCGCGTCCCAGGCCGACAAGCTCGTCTCCGAGGCGAGCAGCGAGGCCGAGCAGCTGCGAGCGGAGGCCGAGCGGGTGCGCGGTGAGGCGGGCGAGGAGTCCGACCGGATCCTCGACGCGGCGCGCAAGGCGGCCGACAAGCTGCGCGGCGACGCGGCAGCGCAGGCCGACCAGCTCATCGCCGAGGCGAGCGGCGAAGCCGAACGGCTGCGCGCGGAGGCCGCCGAGATGGTGGGCTCCGCCCAGCAGGCGGCGGAGCGCATCAGGTCCGAGGCCCAGAAGGTCAAGGCGGACGCCGACGGTGCGGCCGAGCGGATGCGCGGCGACGCGCGGGCCGAGGCGGACCGGCTGCTCGACGAGGCGCGTCAGGCGGCGTCCAAGCGCCGCTCGGACGCCGCCGAGCAGGCCGACCAGTTGATGGCGAAGGCCCAGGAGGAGGCGCTGCTCGCCGCGACGCGTGCGGAGGAGCAGGCCGACACGATGGTCGGCGCGGCTCGCAAGGAGGCCGAGCGGCTGGTCGCCGAGTCCACGATCGAGGGCAACTCCCTGGTGGAGAAGGCCCGTACGGACGCCGACGAGCTGCTGGTCGGGGCGCGCAGGGACGCGACCGCCATAAGGGCGCGGGCGGAGGAGCTGCGAGCCCGTACCGAGGCCGAGATCGAGGAACTGCACGAGCGGGCCCGCCGGGAGACGTCCGAGCAGATGCGGACGGCGGGCGAGCGTGTCGACAAGCTGGTGAAGGCCGCGACGGAGCAGCAGGCCGAGGCCGAGGAGAAGGCCAAGGCGGTGATGTCCGAGGCGAATTCGGAGGCGGGCAAGGTCCGGCTCGCCGCGGTGAAGAAGGCCGAGGGGCTGCTCAAGGAGGCCGAGCGGAAGAAGGCCGAGCTGGTACGGGAGGCCGAGCGAGTGCACGCCGAGGCCAAGGCGGAGGCCGCGCGCATGGTCGAGGAGGGCCAGCGGGAACTCGATGTGCTCGTACGCCGCCGGGAGGACATCCAGGCCGAGATTTCCCGTGTCCAGGACGTGCTTGAGGCGTTGGAGTCCTTTGAGGCACCGTCCGGGGGCGGCAAGGCGGCGTCGAACAGCGGCTCCGGCGGGGGCGGCGTCAAAGCCGGCGCGGCCGCAGGTTCCACTCGATCGGGTGGCAAGTCATCCGACGGTTAGCCACTCAAAAGGGGTGTCATTCTCCAGATCAAACGGGCATTGACTCGATGACACGCCGCTTCGGCCCCTAGGATTCCCCCTAACACCTCACCGGTCACATTCGACAGGAACCCAGGAACCCCATGAGCGACACTTCCTCCCCCTTCGGCTTCGAGCTCGTGCGGCGTGGTTACGACCGCGGTCAGGTGGACGACCGCATTACCAAACTCGTCGCCGACCGTGACAGTGCTCTGGCCCGAATCACTGCTCTGGAAAAGCGCATCGAGGAACTCCACCTCGAGACGCAGAACGCCCAGGCCCAGGTGAGCGACGCGGAGCCGTCGTACGCCGGTCTCGGTGCGCGCGTCGAGAAGATCCTCCGCCTCGCCGAGGAGGAGGCGAAGGACCTGCGTGAGGAGGCCCGTCGCGCCGCCGAGCAGCACCGCGAGCTCGCCGAGTCCGCGGCGCAGCAGGTGCGCAACGACGCCGAGTCGTTCGCCGCCGAGCGCAAGGCGAAGGCCGAGGACGAGGGCGTTCGTATCGTCGAGAAGGCCAAGGGTGACGCCTCTACGCTGCGCAGCGAGGCCCAGAAGGACGCGCAGCAGAAGCGTGAGGAGGCGGACGCCCTCTTCGAGGAGACCCGCGCCAAGGCCGCCCAGGCCGCCGCGGACTTCGAGACGAACCTGGCCAAGCGCCGCGAGCAGTCCGAGCGCGACCTGGCTTCGCGTCAGGCCAAGGCCGAGAAGCGTCTGGCCGAGATCGAGCACCGCGCCGAGCAGCTTCGTCTGGAGGCCGAGAAGCTGCGTACGGACGCGGAGCGCCGTGCCCGTCAGACGGTGGAGACCGCGCAGCGCCAGGCCGAGGACATCGTGGCCGACGCCAACGCCAAGGCCGACCGGATCCGCAGCGAATCGGAGCGCGAGCTGGCGGCGCTCACCAACCGCCGCGACTCGATCAACGCGCAGCTGACCAACGTCCGCGAGATGCTGGCCACGCTGACCGGTGCGGCCGTCGCCGCCGCCGGTGCCCCGGCCGACGACGAGCCGATCACCCGCGGCGTCCCGGCCCAGCAGACCCGCTAGTCCGAAGCGGAAGCAATCAGGCCGCTAGAGGCGTATAAAGCCCCCCGTCATTCCGGTGGCGGGGGGCTTTGTGCGCCTCTAGCGTGGCCGGCATGATTGAGCTGACGGGGCTGACGAAGCGTTACGGCGAGAAGGTGGCCGTCGACCATCTGACCTTCACCGTACGGCCGGGCATCGTGACCGGCTTCCTGGGCCCGAACGGGGCGGGCAAGTCGACGACGATGCGGATGGTGCTGGGCCTGGACAACCCGACGGCCGGTGACGTCCGCATCGACGGCAAGCACTACGCCGACCTCAGGGACCCGCTGAAGTACATCGGCGCGCTCCTCGACGCGAAGGCGATGCACGGCGGCCGCAGCGCCTACAACCACCTGCTGTGCCTGGCCCAGAGCAACGGCATCCCGCGCAGCCGGGTCTCCGAGGTCCTGGAGACGGTGGGCCTGACGTCGGTCGCGAAGAAGCGCGCGAAGGGCTTCTCGATGGGCATGGGGCAGCGCCTCGGGATCGCGGGCGCTCTCCTTGGCGACCCCGAGATCCTCATGTTCGACGAGCCGGTGAACGGCCTCGACCCCGAGGGCATCCACTGGATCCGCAACCTGATGAAGACGCTGGCCTCCCAGGGGCGTACGGTCTTCGTCTCGTCCCACCTGATGAGCGAAATGGCGCTCACCGCCGATCATTTGGTCGTCATCGGCCAGGGCAGGCTGCTCGCCGACACGTCGATGGCCGCCTTCATCCGGGAGAACTCGCGCAGTTACGTACGCCTGCGCTCCCCGCAGCAGGAGCGGCTGCGCGATGTCATGTACGAGGCCGGGATCACGGCGGTCAGCGCGGCGAACGGGTCGCTGGAAGTGGACGGCGTGACCTCTGAGCAGCTCGGTGATCTCGCCGCCAGGCATCAGCTCGTACTCCATGAGCTGAGCCCTCAGCAGGCCTCACTGGAGGAAGCCTTCATGCGGCTGACCGCCGAGTCCGTCGAGTACCACGCTCACTCCGACGGCGAGAGGCCCAACCCCCCGAGGGCCGGCTGGGGCGCCGGAGTGCAGCAGCCGAAGAGGAAAGAGGTCTGAGCCATGGCGGCCACACAGGTACTGAAGTCGGAATGGACCAAGATCAAATCGGTTCAGTCCACCATTTGGACACTCGGCCTTGCCGTGATCGTCACAATCGGCCTCGGTGTACTGATCAGTATTCTTTCGAAGAACGAATTCCAGAAGATGAGCCCGCAGGACAAGCTCGCCTTCGACCCGACCTTTGTGAGTTTCGCGGGGATGAGTCTCGGACAGCTCGCGATGATCGTTTTTGGTGTGCTCGTCGTGTCGAACGAATACAGCACCGGCATGATCCGCATGTCGCTCGCCGCCGTCCCGCAGCGCGGCACCTTCCTCTTCAGCAAGATCACCGTCGCCGCGGCGCTGGCACTGGCCGTGGGTATGGTGACGAGTTTCGCCTCGTTCTTCCTCGGCCAGGCGATGCTCGGCGACCTGAAGGCGGACATCGGCGACCCGGGCGTGCTGCGCGCGGTGATCGGCGGTGGCCTCTACATGACCCTGATCGCGCTGTTCTCGATGGGCGTGGCCTCGATGCTGCGCAGTCAGGTGCTCGCTCTCGGCGTTCTGATGCCGTTCTTCTTCCTGCTCACGCCGATCCTGGGCAACGTCTCCGCGACCAAGAAGGCCGGCCAGTACTTCCCCGACCAGGCCGGCAGCAAGATCATGCAGGTGGTCGCCCCGGCCGGCGACGACGCACCGTACGGCCCGTGGGGCGGACTGCTGATCATGGCCCTGTGGGTCGCCGCGGCCCTGGTGGGCGGATATGTCCTGCTGAAAAAGCGGGACGCGTAGGCCGGCCCGACGCCGGACAGCTCGCCCGCGTACCGGCTTAGCAGGAACCGTCAGCCGCTGGTTATCCTCCTAACCCTTACGGGGGCGCGTTCGGCCATCAGGTCACAGCCCCGACGACCCGACCTGTCGATGGGGCTGCACACACATGATCGAGGCAGTCGGCCTGACGAAGCGCTACGGCGCCAAGACAGCCGTGTACAACCTTTCCTTCCAGGTCCGTCCGGGCACGGTGACGGGCTTCCTCGGACCCAACGGCTCCGGCAAGTCCACGACGATGCGCATGATCCTCGGGCTCGACGAGCCCACGGCGGGCCATGTGACCATAGGCGGCCACCCCTTCCGACAGCTTCCCAACGCCCCCCGGCAGGTCGGCGCCCTGCTCGACGCCAAGGCCGTGCACGGCGGACGCAGCGCGCGCAGCCACCTCCTGTCACTGGCGCAGCTCTCCGGCATCCCCGCCCAGCGGGTCGACGAGGTGCTCGGGGTCGTCGGCCTCCAGGACGTCGCCAGGCGGCGCTCCAAGGGCTTCTCGCTCGGCATGGGCCAGCGCCTGGGCATCGCGGCGGCCCTCCTCGGCGACCCGCAGGTGCTGCTCTTCGACGAGCCGGTCAACGGCCTGGACCCGGAGGGCATCCTCTGGGTCCGCAACCTCATGAAGTCGCTGGCCGCGGAGGGCCGTACGGTCTTCGTCTCCAGCCACCTCATGAGCGAGATGGCGGTCACCGCCGACCACCTGATCGTGATCGGGCGCGGGCAGCTGCTCTCCGACATGAGCGTCAAGGACTTCATCTCCGCCAACTCCGCGGACTTCGCCCGGGTGCGTACGCCGCAGACCGAGCCGCAGCAGCGCGAGAAGCTGTCGTCCGTACTGACCGAGGCCGGCGGGCACGTCATGACCGAGCAGGACGGGGCGATGCGCGTCACCGGACTGCCGTTGCCGCGCATCAGCGACCTCGCGCACGACGCCGACGTACGGCTGTGGGAACTCTCGCCGCACCAGGCGTCGCTGGAGGAGGCGTACATGCGGATGACGCAGGGCGCGGTGGACTACCGCTCGACGGCCGACCAGCTGGCCGGCTTCGAGCAGCCGCAGCAGCAGCCCGGCGGTTACGTCCAGCCCGTCGGCCAGCAGCACGGCTGGTACGCCCCGCCGCCGCCCCAGCCGGGCGGGCAGCCGCCCTTCGCCGGTGCCCCGCTGCCGGGTGGCGGCCCGGCGCCCGCCACGGGCTACCCGGTGCCCGCCCAGGCGCCCGCGCCCGGCCAGAACCCGTACGCGGCGCCTGCCGCCCCGGCAGCACCTCCCGCGCCGGCTTCCGCGCCGGCGCCCGCGCCTGCCCCCGACCTGACCAAGAGCGACAGCGACAGCCCCGAGGACGCCCGATGACGACCCCGACCCCGTATCAGCAGCAGGCCCCTCAGCAGTACCAGCAGCAGGGCGTCGCGTCGTACGTCTCACCGATCCCGGTGCGCAGGGCGACGCTCGGGGACGCGCTCGCCTCCGAGTGGACGAAGATGCGGTCGGTGCGTTCCACGATGTGGACGCTCGGCGTGATGATCGTGCTCGTGCTCGGCATCGGGCTGCTCTCGGCGGTGGCCGTCGGCTCGTCCGGCGCCGCCCTCGGTGAGACCCCGGTCCTGAGCCTCGGCTTCTTCGGCGTGCTGCTCGGCGCGATCCCGGTGATAACGCTCGGCGTGATGACCGTCGCGTCCGAGTACGGCACGGGAATGATCCGTACGACCCTCACAGCGTGCCCCAGCCGATCCCGCGTGCTGACGGCCAAGGCGATCGTCTTCTTCGTGCTGGCCTTCGCCATCACGCTGGTGACCACCGCCATCGTCGGAGCGCTCCAGACCGCGATGCTGGACGGCATCACGCCCACCGGCGAGGACTGGCTGCGCGCGACGCTCGGCGTCAGCCTCTACATCGCGACGCTCGGCCTGCTGTCGCTCGCCATCGGCTCGCTCATCCGTCACTCGGCGGGCGCGATCACGGTCATGATCGGCGTGGTGCTGCTGCCGCTGGTGCTGGCGATGTTCATGTTCTCCGAGACGCTGGCCGACCTTCAGCAGGCGCTCTTCGAGTACTCGATCCCCAACCAGCTCGGTGTCTTCTACGACGCCTCCGTCACCGACTCCGGACCGTCCGGATGGGACCCGCTGTGGATCCTGCTGGGCGTGACGGCCGTGGCGCTCGGCGGCGCCTTCCTCGCCCTGGAGAAGCGCGATGTCTGACCGCGCCCGCCGCGCCGGTGAGTGACGCCGGTCAGTAGCGCGGTGCGTTACGGGACCGCTGCACCTTCGTGGTGCGGCGGTCTCGCGCGTTCCAGCAGGCCTTGTGCCAGTGTCTGCGGTCGTCGACCCCGCCGTACTCCGGCCAGGCCACCAGGTGCGGGACCCCGGACGGGATTTCCTGGTCGCAGCCCGGGCAGCGGTAGCGCTTGCCGGCCGCGCTCGCCCCGGCGACGTGGCGCACCGACCACTCCTCGCCCTGCCACGACTCGGTGCTCTGAAGCCCGAACCTGTCTCCTTCCACGCCACTTCGGGACTCGGCCGGACTCTCGCCGCCCTTGGGACGGTTGCGACGCGGGGACACCTGAAACCTCACGGGTCGGACGGCACTGGTTTCCCCAAGCCTAGGGCCATCCAGCAGGGGTACACGTCCCGCATCGCGTGCGTGACCGCCACCCACCCGGCGCGGCTTACCGGAAAATCGCAACAACTTCGCGCGCGGCCGTGCCTTTGGCACGTGTCAGACGTTGTTGCCAGTAAGGGGGATGCCGCGTCGGCCGCAAGGAGGCAATAGGCGATGCGTGTTGGAACGTTTGTACTGGCGGCCCAGTTCCCGGGCCAGGGCCAAGGGGAGGCACTGCACCGGGCAGTGCGGTCGGCCGAGGTCGCCGAGGAGGCCGGCCTTGACTCGGTCTGGCTCGCGGAGCACCACTTCGTACCGTACGGCGTGTGTCCCTCCGCTGTGACACTCGCCGCGCTGCTGCTCGGGCGCACCCGGCGCATCCGCGTGGGCACGGCGGTCAGCGTCCTGCCGACCGTGCACCCGGTCGCCCTGGGCGAGCAGGCCGCACTGCTGCACCTCACCTCCGGCGGGCGCTTCACGCTCGGCGTGGGGCGGGGCGGGCCGTGGGTGGACCTGGAGGTGTTCGGGCAGGGCCTTTCGGCGTACGAGCACGGGTTCCCCGAATCGCTGGACCTGCTGCTGCGCTGGCTGCGCGAACCGCGCGTCGAAGCGCGGGGCGAACGGTTCGACTTCCGCGAAGTCGCCGTCGTACCAAGGCCGGACGAGCTGCTGCGCGCGGATTCCGATGGCCAAGAACCGGGCGGCCCCGAGGTCGTGATCGCATGTACCTCCCCCAAAAGCGTGCGGATGGCCGCCGAGCGCGGGCTGCCGATGCTGCTCGGCATGCACTGTGGCGACGAGGACAAGGCGGAGATGGTCGCGCTGTGGCGCAGGCTGGCGCTCGCCGCCGGACATGAGCCGGAAACGGTCGCGCGGGCGGGCCACGTCTCGGCCGGAGTGGCTCAGATCGCGAACAGCGTGGCCGACGGCACGGAAACGCTGACGAAGGCCATGCCCGGCTGGCTCAAGCAGGGGCTCGACGCCCATGTGACGGTCGACGGGCGGCGGCGCGCGATGCGGGACCCGGTCGCGTACACGGAAATGCTGTGCGAACTGCATCCGGTGGGCCCGCCCAGGCTGGCCGCCGACCGGCTGGCGGCCACCGCGGAACGGACCGGGATCACGCGCTTCGCGCTGCTCGTCGAGGGGTCGGGCGATCTTGCGGCAACCGAGGAGAACGTACGGCTGCTGGGGTCGGAAGTGCTGCCCCTGCTGTCCTGATCAGGATCATGCCCATGCCGTACCGGTGGGACGCCGCCGCTCCGCATCAGTGCACCTCGCGCGATGCGGAGCGACGACAGCACTGCCTCAGCAGTCCCGCAGTGTCGGTGACTGGTTGAGCAGCTGCCCCCTGATCGACGTGAAGCGGCTGAGCCGCTCGTCCGACGAGGAGTCCAGCGGGAACACCGCTACGCGGTGGCAGTTCTGGAATGCAAGACGTACGCCGAAGTGCCGCTGCAGCGCACCGCGAATCGCGTCACTCGCGAGTGCGCGCAGCAGCTGACCACGTGCCTGCTCGTCCGGCGGAGGCGTCTGGTTGTCGGCGAACTCGCCACCGTCGACCTTCAGCTGTGCCACCAGAGAGCTGATCATCTCCCATGCGTAAGGCAGGGAGGTCCGGACGCAGTCGACGAATGCGGCTTCGTCGACATCGCCTCGCTCGGCCTGTTCCAACAGTGCCGGTGAGACGTCGAGCGACATGGGTTCTCCTCTCGCGACCCCGGGGCCGGGGTCTTACGGGCAGGGAAGACGGACGACGACGCAGAGTGCACGTACGACGACCTCCTGCATCCAAGTTAAGCGTGCGATCCTGGCCGCACCAGGAGATTGGGAACACAACCAGCCAACAACGAACGGGGTCTTACTGGGCGAATCGCGTAGACCGATCGTCGTCGAGTAGCGTTGCGCCTCATGCGTCTCGTCATTGCCCGCTGCTCCGTGGACTACGCGGGCCGGCTCACCGCCCACTTGCCCTCCGCTCCCCGTCTGATCCTGGTGAAGGCGGACGGCAGCGTCTCGATCCACGCCGACGACCGGGCGTACAAACCGCTCAACTGGATGTCACCGCCGTGCACCCTCAAGGAGGGCACGGGGGACGACGCCGGTACCTGGACGGTGATCAACAAGGCGGGCGAGAAATTGATCATCACGATGGAGGAAGTCCTCCACGACTCGTCCCACGAACTGGGCGTCGATCCAGGGCTCATCAAGGACGGCGTGGAAGCGCACCTCCAGGAGCTGCTCGCCGACCGTATCGACACGCTCGGCGAGGGGTACTCCCTGATCCGCCGCGAGTACCCCACGGCGATCGGCCCGGTGGACATCCTCTGCCGTGACGCGGACGGGGCGACGGTCGCGGTGGAGCTCAAGCGGCGCGGTGACATCGACGGCGTGGAGCAGCTCACCCGCTACCTGGAACTGCTGAACCGCGACCCGCACCTCGCGCCGGTGAAGGGCATCTTCGCGGCGCAGGAGATCAAGCCGCAGGCGCGCGTACTGGCGACGGACCGCGGGATCGGCTGCGTCGTCCTGGACTACAACGCGATGCGCGGCATCGAGGACGACAAGCTCCGCCTGTTCTGAGGCGAGGTATTTCCCCCGGCCCAGCCCCCGCCCCTTCCCGCTGTGACACTTAGGGGCGGGGCGGGGAAAGCCCCGCGCAGCGGCTCCCGCCGCTACTCCGCCGGGGAGTTGTTGCTGAGGCTGCCGCTGCCGTCGGTGGTCGTTCCACCGTCCGCCGTGCCGCCGTCGGAGGTCCCGCCGTCCGTGGTCCCTCCGTCCGTCGTGCCTCCGTCGGTGGTCCCGCCGTCCGTCGTGCCCCCGTCCGTGGTCCCGCCGTCGGAGGTACCGCCGTCGGAGGTGCTTCCGTCGGACGTCCCGCCCGTCGTGGTGGGGCCTCCGGTCGTCGGGCCGCCGGTCGTGGGACCGCCCGTGGTCGGGCCGCCAGTGGTCGGACCACCCGTCGTCGGGCCTCCGGTGGTGGGGCCGCCGGTGGTCGGACCACCCGTGGTCGGACCGCTCGTCGTCGGATCGTCCGAGGTCGGCGGCTCGCTGCCCGGCGACGACGAATGGTCGTCCGACGGCTTGCCGCTCTTCGACGGATCGCCCACAGCCCCGCTGCCGCCGCTCTCGCCCGGCTGGGGCTGTCCCGACGTACCGGGACCCGTCGGACGGCCCGGGTCGCCCGGGCGCTTGGTCGAGCCCTGGGTCGGCTCGTCGGCCGTCAGGCCGTCCTGTCCGTCGTCCTCGTTGGCGGACTGCTCGGACGTGACCCTGTTCGTCGGCTCGTCGTCGTCCGAGGCCGCGCCGAGCGTCACCACAGTGCCGAGTACGGCGACCAGGAGCGCGCCCGCGCCCGCCGCGACCATGTTGCGCCGGGCGCCACTGAACACGGCGAGACGGCCACGGCCACCACCACCGCCGGCCTCCGCCGAACGGTGGGTGACCAACGTGCTTTCCTCACCCGCCCGTTCGGACCTGGACGGCAGCGACGTGGGTACGACCGCCGTCGGTACGCCACCGGGCGGCGACGCCGACTCCTCGTACCGAGCCGCCGGCACCTCCTCCCCCGCGGGCGTACGACCGCCGAGCACAAGCCCACCCGCAACGGCACCCGCACCCGCACCCGCACCCGCACCCGCACCAGCGGAGCGGTCCGCGACCAGCGCCAGCGCCCTGCGTCCGGCGACCGTGCCGCTCTTGTCGGCCACGGCGCCGCGCATGGCGACGGACGCCTCCAGCTCGGCCCTGGCCCGGTCCAGATTGCCCGTACAGAGCGCGAGGACACCCAACTCGTGGTGGAAGTACGCCTCTTCGGCGACCTCACCGGCGATCCGCGCGGCCTCAAGACCCGTCCGCAGAGCCCGCTCCCACGCACCCCAGCACAGCCCGGCGGCGAACGCGGGCGCCGCCGTACGGGCCAGCAGGACGGCGGCGCTCGCGTGCCCCGCCTCCGTGCCCGGCACCAGCGCGCCCATCGTCGCGAGAATCGCGTCGGCCTCCGCGACCGCCCGCTCCGGCGCGACCGAGGGATGCCCCGTCCACCAGGCGTAGTGCTGCGCGGCGGTGTGCGCCTGCTCCGTCACGTCGTCCGCGAACCCGGCGGCCTCCAGCTGTACGGCCACCCCCGCCGCCAGCCGGAAGCGCGCCCCGGCCGGCGAGAGCAGCCCACAGCTCATCAGCTCACCGAGCGCGGCGTCCGCGTGGGTGTCCCCCACGAGGGCCGGCAGGTGCGCCTGGTGCGGGACCTCGCCGCCGAGCGCGATGGCGAAGCGCAGGGTGGCGCGGGCGGACTCGCTCAGCCTGGACGCGAGCAGCGCCGCCGGCATCGCTCCCTCGGCGAGCGACGGCAGGGGTACGTCGTGACCGTCCTCCGCGTCGGAGGGCGCGTCGAACGGCGCGTCGAACGGCTGCTCGTTGAAGTACCCGTGCTCGTCGAAGGCGTGGGGATCCGCGCGCAGCTGGTCGCGCTGCCGCAGCAGCGCACCCGCCTGCGTGAAGCGCAGCGGCAGCCCCTCGGACTCGAACCACAGGTCGCCCGCCCAGTTCGCCTCGTCCTCGGTGAGCGGCCGGTCCACGGCGCGCTCCAGGAGCTCCAGGCTGGCGCTGCGGCCGAGGCCGCCGAGGAACACCTCCTCGATGTGCGAATCGGGCGAGGGAGCGGCGACGCCGGGCGTCGCGGCGAGCAGGAAGGCGCACTCGGGGGTGGCCTCCAGCAGCTCCTCCAGCGCCGCCCCGCCGAACTCCAGGTCGTCGAGGACGACGACGGCTCCAATGTCGTGGACCAGGCGGAGCAGCCCGGCCCGGTCCGGGCGGTGCAGCGGCGCGCTGTACACGGCGGCGAACAGGTCGTGGAGCAGTTCCTCGGGCGTGCGGTGGGCTCCGCAGAGCCGTACGACGCCGTCGGGTGCCAGGTCCGCGCAGTCGGTGGCGACGGCGTCGAGCAGCGCCGTACGCCCGGATCCCGACGGCCCCGTCAGCCGCACGGAGCGGCCGCGGGCGAGCAGCCGTACGAGCCTCTCGCGCTCCTCCTGACGCTCCAGGAGCGGAAGGTCGGGCACCACGGGTCCGGGCGGGATGGGCGGCCTGGCCGCGCGCGCCAGCTCGGCGCGGTCGTCGGCGCTGTGCCTGACCGGCTGCGAAGGCCGCTCGCCGGGCGGGCAGACTTCGATCTCGCTGCCGTCGACCGGGTTGACGGTGAGCAGGAAGTCGCCCACGACGACCTGCACGGTGCGGGCGGGTGCCGACGTGGTCGGCCCGCTCCCCTTGCTCTGACTGCTCGGCTTGCCCTGGCTGCTCTGCGCGGGCGCCGGCGTCGGCTCGTCCCGTGGTGACCGCGATCCGTCACCGGTTTCGCTCTCGCCGAATCGGTCGTCGTCGTGGCCGTACTCTTCCGGTCCCCGGTTCATCGGGTCCATGGTCAAACCCCCCAGATGCGTCGCGTGTCGGATGCCCCTCCCGGCCTTTCACACGCCCGCTGTCGCTTCTGGTCCGGTGCCCGCCGTACTCGGGTTCGTCAATCGGCAGGCGACCGAACCCTAGACCTTCGCACGGTATCCGGGAACAGGAGGGGTGCCACCCCGCCCGGGACGTCACAGTCTCGTGAGAATTGTGCGTCCACCGTATGGATCGCGCCGGTTCGCGCCGGCGCTGCGCCGGGGCTCTGCTGTCGCTGCGCCGTCGTAGCGCCGTCGTTGCCGCCGCTGCCGCTCAGACCCGCGGCAGCGACTCGGCGGCGATGCCGCCCTCGATGGCGAGGATGCGGTGCAGCCTGGTCGCCACCAGCAGGCGCTGCATCTGGGCCGGTACGCCGCGCAGCACGAGCCGGCGGCCCGCTCGCCCGGCCCGCCGGTGGGCGCCCATGATCACGCCCAGTCCGGTGGCGTCCCAGGAATCCAGCTCGGTCAGGTCCAGCACCAGATCGCCGACACCGTCGTCGACGGCCGAGTGCAGGACCGTACGGGCGTCCGCCGCGCTGCGGACGTCGAGGCGGCCCCCGACGACCAGCTCGACGTGATCGCCCCTGATGTGCATATGCGCTCCCCGAGAGTGCGTCAGTTCTCCGTGTCTTGTTTTCTTTCCCTGCACCCAACTGACTACCGTGCGGGCAAGGAAGTTGCCGTCCGTAAGCGAACCGATACCGAATTCACCCCTGGGAGTGACCCCAGGGGCTGACACGGCGTCAGTGCTTGTAGAAGCCCTGCCCGCTCTTGCGCCCGATGTCACCGGCATCAACCATCCGGCGCATCAGCTCCGGCGGCGCGAACTTCTCGTCCTGCGACTCCGTGTAGATGTTGCTGGTCGCGTGCAGCAGGATGTCGACACCGGTGAGGTCCGCGGTGGCGAGCGGGCCCATGGCGTGCCCGAAGCCCAGCTTGCAGGCGATGTCGATGTCCTCGGCCGAGGCGACGCCCGACTCGTACAGCTTGGCCGCCTCGACCACGAGGGCCGAGATGAGGCGGGTGGTGACGAAGCCGGCCACGTCGCGGTTGACGACGATGCAGGTCTTGCCGACGGACTCGGCGAACTCCCGCGTGATGGCGAGCGTTTCGTCGCTGGTCTTGTAGCCGCGTACGAGCTCGCAGAGCTGCATCATCGGCACGGGTGAGAAGAAGTGCGCGCCGACGACCCGCTCCGGACGCTCGGTCACGGCCGCGATCTTGGTGATCGGGATGGCGGAGGTGTTCGACGCGAGCACCGTGTCGTCCCGCACGATCTTGTCGAGCGCACGGAAAATCTCGTGCTTGACCTCGAGCTTCTCGAAGACGGCTTCGACGACGATGTCGGCGTCGGCGACCGCGTCGAGATCGGTGGTCGTGGTGATGCGGCCGAGCGCCGCCTCGGCGTCCGCGGCGTCCAGCTTCCCCTTGGACACGAACTTGTCGTACGAGGCCTTGATGCCGTCACGGCCGCGGGTCAGCGCGGCGTCGGTGACGTCGCGCAGGACGACGTCCCAGCCCGCCTGCGCCGAGACCTGCGCGATACCGGACCCCATGAGTCCGGCTCCGATGACGGCGAGCTTCCTGGCCACGACACACCCCTTGATTCCTTTGGCCTCAACGCCTGTTTACTTCAGGCTCTCCGGCGGAGGTTAGCGCTCGTGAGGGGCCGAGTGGCGGCGAAGAGATGCGCGTCACGTCTCAGATGACGGACATCACACCGGTACGCCTCATTCGGCGGCCCGGACCGCGTAGTTGAGCGCCTTTTCGCTCAGCAGTTCCTCCATCCCGTCGAGGAGGACGAGTGCTTCGCGGGAGACCTCCACGGCCTTGCGGCCCTTGACCATCTCGCCTCCGATCCAGCCCATCAGGGTGGACTGGAGCCACGCGAGCTGGCCAGCCATCAGGGTCGGCAGCGGATCGCCGGCCGCCGCGCCGGTCTCCTCGCGCAGGGTCGCCTCCAGTTGTTCGACGACCTCCTGCTGGATGGCCCACAGGCGGGAGCGCAGGGCCTGCGCCTCCAGCACGACGCGCATGAAGTCGGCATACCCGTCGATCAGGCCGATGGACGGGGCGACCTCCTCGATCTCGCGGTGCAGTTCGCGCAGGACGGCCCCGGCCGCCGACTCGCCCTTGTCCCGGCCTCGGACGTAGCGCGGCAGCCGGTCGACGATGCCCTTGCTGCGGTCGAAGAAGAGGTCCTCCTTCGCCGGGAAGTAGTTGTAGACGGTGTTGACGGAGACGTCCGCCGCCTCGGCGATCTCGGCGATCGTCACGGCGTCGAATCCGCGCTCCAGGAAGAGACCCGTGGCCACATCGGAGATGTGCTGCCTGGTCTGCCGCTTCTTGCGCTCTCTGAGTCCCTCGGCCATGCCCCCATCGTAGCTTTCGCTGGGCATCGAGCAATCTTGGGGTCATTGCAAACTTTAAGAGACTCTGCTTTTCTGGGACGCATGGCAATCATCAGTACGGCCGGACTCACCCGGACCTTCACCACCAAGGCAGGCCCCGTCGAGGCCGTCCGCGGCATCGACCTGACCGTCGAACCCGGCGAGATCCTCGGCTTCCTCGGCCCGAACGGCGCGGGCAAGACGACCACCCTGCGCATGCTCACCACGCTGCTCGCGCCGACCGGCGGCGCCGCCACCGTCGCGGGCCACGACCTGCTCGGGGACCCGGCCGGCGTACGGCAGCAGATCGGTTACGTCGCCCAGTCCGGCGGTCTCGACCCTCAGGTGTCGGTACGCGAGGAGCTGGTGACCCAGGGCCGGCTCTACCGGCTCTCCAGGTCGGAAGCGGCCGCCCGCGCCGACGAACTGGCCCGCGACCTGGACCTGACCGGCCTGATGGACCGCAAGTGCGCCGCGCTCTCCGGCGGCCAGCGGCGGCGCCTGGACATCGCGATGGGCCTCACGCACCGCCCCGACGTGCTCTTCCTCGACGAGCCGACCACCGGGCTCGACCCGGGCAGCCGGGCCGACCTGTGGGACCTGGTGCGGCGGCTGCGCGACGAGTACGGCACCACCGTCTTCCTCACCACGCACTACCTCGACGAGGCGGACGAGCTTTCCGACCGGCTGGTCGTCGTCGACAAGGGTGTGGTCGCCGCCGAGGGAACGCCGAGCGCGCTCAAGCTCCAGTACGGCGGCTCCGTCGACGCCACCCTCCAGGACACCTTCCTCGCCATCACCGGGCGCGGCCCCGCGCCCGTGGACACCACCCCCGTCGCCGTCTAGGAGACCCGACACCCATGAGCGTTCTTCTCTCCGACACCGCACTGCTCTTCGGGCGATACGCCCGCCAGACGCTGCGCTCCAAGTTCCAGATGCTCTTCGGCGCCCTGATGCCACTGCTCTATCTGGTCTTCTTCGGCCCCCTGCTGACCGGCCTGCCACTCGGCTCGCAGGGCGACTCGTGGCAGATCCTCGTCCCCGGCCTGCTCCTCCAACTCGGTTTGTTCGGTGCCCTGTTCGCGGGGTTCTCGATCATCATCGAGACACAGTCCGGGGTGCTGGAGCGGATGCGGGCCACCCCCGTCAGCCGGCTCGCGCTGCTTCTGGGGCGCGTACTGCGGGACGCCGCGCTGTTCGTGTTCCAGGCGGTACTGGTGGTGCTCGCCGCGACGGCGCTCGGGCTGCGGGCGCCGCTGGGCGGCATTCTGATCGGCTTCGCGTTCGTGGCCGTACTGACGATCGCGCTCGCCTCGCTGTCGTACTCCCTCGCACTCAAGCTCTCCCGGCCGCAGGATTTCGGTCCCGCCATCAACGCGGTGAGCATGCCGTCGATGCTGCTCTCCGGCCTGATGCTGCCGATGGCGCTGGCGCCGGGGTGGCTGGACGTGCTGTCGCACTTCATGCCGTTCCGCTATCTGGTGGACGCGATGCGGGCCGGATACGTGGGCGACTATGCGAGTACGACGATGCTGTACGGCGTCCTGATGTCGGCCGGGCTGGTGGCGGTCGCCGTGACGGCGGGCACACGGGGCTTCCGGAAGGCCGGGGCGTAACTAGGCTGGCGGCATGGTCAATCTGACGCGCATCTATACCCGTACCGGCGACAAGGGCACCACCGCCCTGGGCGACATGAGCCGCACCGCCAAGACCGATCTGCGGATCGCGGCGTACGCCGACGCGAACGAGGCGAATGCCGCGATTGGGACGGCGATCGCGCTGGGGCAGCTCGACGAGGCGGTCGTGAAGGTCCTCGTCCGGGTGCAGAACGACCTCTTCGACGTGGGCGCGGATCTGTCGACGCCGGTCGTCGAGGACCCGAAGTACCCGCCGCTTCGTGTGGAGCAGTCGTACATCGACAAGCTGGAGGCGGACTGCGACCGGTTCCTGGAGGAGCTGGAGAAGCTGCGGAGCTTCATCCTGCCGGGGGGTACGGCGGGGGCGGCGCTGCTGCATCAGGCGTGCACGGTCGTGCGGCGGGCGGAGCGGTCGACGTGGGCGGCGTTCGAGGTCCACGGTGAGGTCATGAACCCGCTGACGGCGACGTATCTGAACCGCCTGTCGGACCTCCTGTTCATCCTGGCCAGGGTGGCCAATAAGGAGGTCGGAGACGTCCTGTGGGTACCGGGCGGCGACCGCTAACCCCTGACCCGCTGCGCGGGGCCTTTCCCCACCCCGCCCCTTCCCGAACTGGGGCGCTGCCCCAGACCCCGCTCCTCAAACGCCGGAGGGGCTGAGAGTCGCCGCTGCGCGGCAATTCCAGCCCGTCCGGCGTTTGAGGACACGCCCGGAGGGCGTCCGGGGGTCTGGGGGCTTGCCCCCGGTTCGGGAAGGGGCGGGTAGGGGAAGGCCCCGCGCAGCGGCACCCCGTACCCGCCCCACCTCACCCCGCCTACCCCACCGGCTCCCGCTTCGGGAACAACGTGTACGTCCCCGCGATGATCGCGTTGATGCCGATCACGAAGAGCATCTTCTGCTGCCACATCCGCAGCGACCCGATGTCGCCGTCACCCCCGACGTACCAGATCGCCACCTGAAGCAGCCCCATCGCGATCCCCGCCGCCAGCATCCACCGCCCCGCGACCTTCCACTCGTGCACCGCCCGCGCCGTCCCGTACTTCGGCGGCCGCACCGGCGCCGGCCCGCCCGCGAAGCGATAGGCGAACCGGTCGTCGGCCCACTTGATGACGCGATGGCCGAACGCGACCGTGAAGCCGATGTAGACGGCCGCGAGACCGTGCTTCCAGTCCGGCTCAGCGCCGTTCTTCAGGTCGACGGCCGTGACGACCAGCAGCACGACCTCCAGCAGCGGCTCCATGAGCAGCACAGCCGCCCCGGCGCGCGGCATCTTCGCCAGGTAGCGCAGGGCCAGGCCCCCGGCCAGCAGTACCCAGAAGCCGACTTCGCAGATGATGATCAGCATGACGATCACGGTGTTCACTCTCCTCCCGTTACGCCTCCAACCCTCCCGTCCGCGAAGCCCCGAATCGTCGTCGCCAGTGACGAACCCCCACTGCATCCTTCGATGTAGCCCCGGCTCACCCCGCACGGGGAGGACGAGCCGGTCCGCGCCCTGTTGGATGGTGACGTGACCCGCTTCCCCCGCCCGCACCACGACGGCGTCCTCCTCGCGGTGATCGGCCTGCTCGGCGGAGTCCTGCTGTGGGGACTCGGGCTGCACACCTCCGCCGTCCGCGACCTCCTGCCGTCGTGGGCGACCCTCGTACCGCTCGGGGTGATGTCCTTCCTCGAGCTGTTGCGCAGGTCGTGCCCCCGCACGGCCCTGCTCGCCGGCACGGTCGCCCTGATCGCGAACGAGTTCACCGACGGCAATCTGGCGACCATCCTCATGTACACGGACCTGATGTACGCCGCCGTGGTGTACGGAACGCCCGGCGCGGCCCGCCGGATCCCCGTCATCACCGGTCTGATCACCGTCGCCATGACGATCGCCGCCCTGGCGTGGCTGCGCCGCCCGGAAGCGCTGCTCATCGGCGTCGTCACCGGCCTGGTCTCCTTCGCGCCCGCCCTCACCGGCGCCACCCTGCGCAACCACCGCGAGGCGGCGGAGGCGGCCCGGTTGCGCGCCGAGCAGACCGCGCTGCTCGCCGAGATCGACCGCAGTCAGGCCATCGCGGCCGAGCGGTCCCGGATGGCCCGTGAGCTGCACGACATGGTCGCCAACAACCTCTCCGCCATCGCGATCCACTCCACGGCCGCGCTGTCCATCGCAGACCCCAAGGCGTCGACGGACGCGCTCGCCGTCATCCGTGAGAACAGCGTCCAGGGCCTGTCCGAGATGCGCAGGCTGATCGGTCTGCTCCGCGACAGCAGCGGCGACCAGGAGCCGGCCGTCGCCCCGTCGCTCGACGGGCTCGACGCCCTCATCGGCCAGGTCCGTACGGTCGGCGCCGACAGCGGACTCGTCTTCGTCCTCGACGACGGCCGCACGCCGGGCGGCCGGCTCCCCCCGCCGGTCGAGATGGCCGCGTACCGGATCGTCCAGGAGTCCCTCACCAACGCGCTCAAGCACGCCTCCCCCGGCACGGTCACCGTGACGCTCGCGCACACCGACCACACGCTGACAGTGGGCGTGACCAGCCCGTACGGCGAGCGGCCCGGCCCGCGCGCGCCCGGTTCCGGCGCGGGTCTGGTGGGGATGCGCGAGCGGGTGTCGCTGCTCGACGGGTCGCTGGAGGCGGGCCCCGTCACCGCGGCGGACGGAACGAAGATCTGGCACGTACGGGCGCAACTGCCCGCAGAGGACGATACGGAGCTGTTCGCATGACGATTCGCGTGCTGGTCGCGGAAGACCAGTCGGCCGTACGGGCGGGCCTGGTGCTCATCCTGAACAGTGCCCCGGACATCGAGGTCGTCGCGGAGGCCGGGGACGGCGAGGCGGCGGTCGCCATGGCGCGCGAGCTGCGCCCGGACCTGGTGCTGATGGACGTACAGATGCCACGCCTGGACGGGGTGTCGGCGACCCGGCAGGTGGTGGCGGAGCAGCTCGCCGATGTCCTGATGCTGACGACTTTCGATCTCGACGAGTACGTTTTCGGGGCGCTGCGCGCGGGGGCCGCGGGCTTTCTGCTGAAGAACACCGAGGCGAAGGACCTGATCGAGGCGGTACGGACCGTGGCGCGCGGCGAGGGTCTGATCGCTCCCGCCGTCACCCGTCGGCTGATCGCGGAGTTCGCCTCGCCCGCGCCCGTACGGTCCGCGAACGCGCCCGGTCCCGAGGCGCTGGATTCGCTGACCCGGCGCGAGCGCGAGGTGCTGTCGTGTCTCGGGGAGGGGCTGTCGAACGCGGAGATCGCCCGGCGCCTGACCATGGCCGAGGCCACGGTGAAGACACATGTGAGCCGCCTGCTGGGGAAGCTGGAGCTGCGCAGCCGGGTGCAAGCGGCCGTACTCGCGCAGGAGTTGGGCCTCTGACGGGCGGTTGTCCTCCAGGCCACGGTCTCGCGACTCCTCTGGTCCAGACCTCTTGACGATTGGTCCAGACCTTCCTACGCTCACCGCACCGCAGTGGTGAGCGAGTCATGTCAAGAAGTGCTCGCCCAGCGGCGCAGGTCCTATCCCCGTTCACCGCCGGACCTCTCTCTTGGGAGCACCCTTGAGTACAACCACCCCCCTACGCACCCGCTTCAGAACCAGAGCGGCAGCCGGTCTCACCGCGCTGATCGTCCCGCTCGCCGCCATGGTCGGCCTCGCCTCCCCCGCGCAGGCCGCCGCGTCGGCGACCGCCTCCTACACCAAGGTCTCCGACTGGGGCACCGGCTTCGAGGGCAAGTGGACGGTGAAGAACACCGGCACCACCACCCTCAGCACCTGGTCCGTGGAGTGGGACTTCCCCGCCGGTACGTCCGTCACCTCCGCCTGGGACGCCGACGTCACCAACTCGGGCAACCACTGGACCGCCAAGAACAAGAGCTGGGGCGGCAACCTCGCCCCCGGCGCCAGCGTGTCCTTCGGCTTCAACGGCACCGGCACCGGCTCCCCCAGCGGCTGCAAGCTCAACGGCGGCTCCTGCGACGGCGGTTCCGTGCCGGGTGACACCCCGCCGACCGCGCCCGGCACCCCCTCAGCGAGCACCATCACCGACACGTCGGTGAAGCTCTCCTGGACGGCGGCCACCGACGACAAGGGCGTCAAGAACTACGACGTACTGCGCGACGGCGCCAAGGTCGCCACGGTCACCACCACGTCGTACACGGACACCGGCCTCAGCGCCGGCACCGACTACTCCTACTCCGTCCAGGCCCGTGACACGGCCGACCAGACGGGCCCGGTCAGCGGCGCCCGCGCGGTCAGGACCACCGGTGGCGGTACGGACCCGGGCCCCGGGCCCGGTAACCAGGTCAAGCTCGGCTACTTCACCGAGTGGGGCATCTACGGACGCAACTACCACGTGAAGAACCTGGACATCTCGGGCTCCGCCGCGAAGATCACGCACATCAACTACTCGTTCGGCAACGTCCAGGGTGGCAAGTGCACCATGGGCGACAGCTTCGCGGCCATGGACAAGGCGTACACCGCCGACCAGAGCGTCGACGGCAAGGCCGACACCTGGGACCAGCCGCTGCGCGGCAACTTCAACCAGCTGCGCAAGCTCAAGGCGAAGTACCCGCACATCAAGGTGCTGTGGTCGTTCGGCGGCTGGACCTGGTCCGGCGGCTTCACCGAGGCCGTCAAGAACCCGGCCGCGTTCGCCGACTCCTGCTACAAGCTGGTGGAGGACCCGCGCTGGGCCGACGTCTTCGACGGCATCGACCTGGACTGGGAGTACCCGAACGCCTGCGGTCTGTCCTGCGACACCAGCGGCCCGGCCGCGTTCAAGAACATGATGCAGGCGATGCGCGGCAAGTTCGGTACGAACAACCTGGTCACCGCCGCGATCACGGCCGACGCCTCGGCTGGCGGCAAGATCGACGCCACCGACTACGCCGGAGCGGCCGCGTACTCCGACTGGTACAACGTGATGACGTACGACTTCTTCGGCGCCTGGGCGGCGAAGGGCCCGACGGCCCCGCACTCCCCGCTGACGTCGTACCCGGGCATCCCGCAGGCCGGCTTCAACTCGGCCGAGGCCATCGCCAAGCTCAAGGCGAAGGGCGTGCCCGCCAAGAAGCTGCTGCTCGGCATCGGCTTCTACGGCCGCGGCTGGACCGGCGTCACGCAGAAGGAGCCGGGCGGCACCGCGACCGGCGCCGCAGCCGGTACGTACGAGTCCGGCATCGAGGACTACAAGGTCCTCAAGACCAAGTGCCCCGCCAATGGGACGGTCGCCGGCACGGCGTACGCCCACTGCGGGACCGACTGGTGGAGCTACGACACCCCCGCCACCATCGGCTCCAAGATGAGCTGGGCGAAGGGGCAGGGCCTGGGAGGCGCCTTCTTCTGGGAGTTCAGCGGCGACACCGCCAATGGCGAGCTGGTGACCGCGATCAACAACGGTCTGAAGTAGTAGAGATCCGCGGCACAAAGGCTTGAAATAGTCGGGGGGACGGGCCGCGGCCCGTCCCCTTGTGTTTCGCCGTCTACGCCACGTTGACGCGCTGGCCCGGAGGCGCGGCCTCCAGCCAGGCGAGGAAACCGGTGAGAGCGTCCTCGCTCATCGCCAGCTCCAGCCGCGTACCGCGATGCGCACAGCCCAGGATGCAGGCGTCGGACAACAGCGCCAGCTCCTCCTCGCCCTCGGGGACGCGGCGCGAGAGCACCTCGATCGCCGAGCGTTCGAGGACGCGGCGCGGGCGGGGGGCGTAAGAGAAGACGCGGAACCAGTCGATGCGGTCGCCGCTGTAGCGGGCGACGCCGTACACCCAGCCCTTGCCCGAGCGGTCGGGCTCCTCAGGGACGTTCCAGCGCAGACTGCAGTCGAAGGTGCCGCCGGAGCGCTGGATCAGCCGCCGGCGCAGCCCGAAGACGAACAGTCCCACCAGTACCAGCGCGACTACCGAGCCGCTCACGAGCAGAGCGAGGAACATCTCCACCGACCTCCTCGCATCATCCAGTGCCAGTACCAGTAACGGAACGAAAGTGCCCCGATGTATCGCTTCAGCCGCGACCCGCCCTGGAGAGTCCAGTACGGGCCGCGGCTGAGGTCAAACTCGTCGTCGCGGGACTCAGTGTCCCGCAACCGCGCGCAGTCGGACGGCGGCGCGGCGCTCGGCGGCGGCATCCGCCTCCGCCTTCGCCCGCTCCAGCGCCCGCTCGGCGCGCGCGGGGTCGATCTCGTCCGCCAGCTCGGCGATCTCCGCGAGCAGAGACAGCTTGTTGTCGGCGAAAGAGATGAACCCGCCGTGCACCGCGGCGACGACAGTGCCGCCGTCGCTCGTACGAATGGTCACCGGGCCCGACTCCAGCACGCCAAGGAGCGGCTGGTGACCGGGCATGACGCCGATGTCGCCGGACGTGGTCCGCGCGACGACCAGGGAGGCCTCGCCGGACCAGACGTTACGGTCCGCCGCGACCAGCTCGACGTGCAGCTCAGCAGCCAAGGTGGCTCCTCGGGTCACCACCCGGCGGTTGTGCCGGGTGTTGGGTCAATTCTAGGGGGCGTACGGAGAGGGGCGGGACGTACCCGCCCCTCTCCCACGAGTCACGTGAGTCACTAGCGTGACTCGCGCGGCTCACTGCGTTCAGGAGACGCCGAGCTCCTTGGCCTTGGCCTTGAGGTCGTCAATGCCACCGCACATGAAGAACGCCTGCTCCGGGAAGTGGTCGTACTCGCCGTCACAGATCGAGTTGAACGCGGCGATCGACTCGTCGAGCGGCACGTCCGAACCGTCCAGGCCGGTGAACTGCTTGGCGGCGTGGGTGTTCTGCGACAGGAATCGCTCGACGCGACGGGCACGGTGGACAACAAGCTTGTCCTCCTCGCCCAGCTCGTCGATACCGAGGATCGCGATGATGTCCTGGAGGTCCTTGTACTTCTGCAGGATTCCCTTGACGCGGCTGGCCGCGTCGTAGTGGTCCTGCGTGATGTAGCGCGGGTCCAGGATGCGGGACGTCGAGTCCAGCGGGTCGACCGCCGGGTAGATGCCCTTCTCCGAGATCGGACGCGACAGAACGGTCGTCGCGTCCAGGTGGGCGAAGGTGGTCGCCGGCGCCGGGTCGGTCAGGTCGTCCGCGGGGACGTAGATCGCCTGCATCGAGGTGATCGAGTGACCACGCGTCGAGGTGATGCGCTCCTGGAGCACACCCATCTCGTCAGCCAGGGTCGGCTGGTAACCCACTGCGGACGGCATACGGCCGAGCAGCGTGGAGACCTCGGAACCGGCCTGGGTGAAGCGGAAGATGTTGTCGATGAAGAGCAGCACGTCCTGCTTCTGCACATCGCGGAAGTACTCCGCCATGGTCAGGGCGGACAGGGCGACGCGCAGACGCGTGCCCGGCGGCTCGTCCATCTGGCCGAAGACCAGCGCGGTCTTGTCCAGAACACCCGACTCGGTCATCTCGTCGATGAGGTCGTTGCCCTCACGAGTGCGCTCACCGACACCGGCGAACACCGACACACCCTCGTGCAGCTTCGCCACACGCATGATCATTTCCTGGATGAGGACCGTCTTGCCGACGCCCGCACCACCGAACAGACCGATCTTTCCACCCTTGACGTACGGGGTGAGAAGGTCGACGACCTTCAGGCCGGTCTCGAACATCTCGGTCTTGGACTCGAGCTGGTCGAAGGCCGGGGCCTTGCGGTGGATCGGCCAGCGCTCGGTGATCTGAGCCTCGGCCTCCGGGTCGTTCAGGATCTGACCAAGGGTGTTGAACACCTTGCCCTTGGTGATGTCACCGACGGGGACGGTGATGCCCGCACCCGTGTTGGTCACCGGGGCCTGGCGGACCAGACCGTCGGTGGGCTGCATCGAGATCGCGCGGACGAGGCCCTCACCCAGGTGCTGGGCGACCTCGAGGGTCAGCAGCTTGCGCGCGCCCTCCTCGGCCGGGTCGTCAACCGAGACGTGCAGTGCGTTGTAGATCTCCGGCATCGCGTCGACGGGGAACTCCACGTCGACGACCGGGCCGATGACCCGGGCGACGCGGCCCGTGGCGGCGGCCGTCTCAACAGTGGTCGTCATTACTTGTCACTCCCCGCGGTCGCGTCGGCCAGAGCGCTGGCGCCACCGACGATCTCGCTGATTTCCTGGGTGATTTCGGCCTGGCGGGCCGCGTTGGCAAGCCGGGAGAGGCTCTTGATGAGATCCCCGGCGTTGTCGGTCGCCGACTTCATCGCACGACGGCGGGCGGCGTGCTCGGAAGCGGCGGCCTGCAGCAGTGCGTTGTAGATACGGCTCTCGACGTAGCGCGGCAGGAGGGCGTCGAGGACGTCCTCCGCCGACGGCTCGAAGTCGAACAGCGGAAGGATCTCGCCCTTCTTGCTGTTCTCGTCCGCTACCTCGTCGAGCGAGAGCGGCAGCATCCGGTTGTCCACCGGGTTCTGCGTCATCATCGACACGAATTCCGTGAAGACGATGTGCAGCTCGTCCACACCGCCCTCGGCCGTCTCCGTCTGGATGGCCTCGATCAGCGGTGCGGCAACCATCTTGGCGTCCGCGTAGGTCGGGCTGTCGGTGAAGCCGGTCCACGCTTCCGCGACCATGCGCTCGCGGAAACCGTAGTAGGCGACACCCTTGCGGCCGACGATGTACGTGTCGACCTCCTTGCCCTCGCCGCTGAGCCGCTCACGGAGCCGCTCCGCCGCCTTGATGGCGTTGGAGGAGTAGCCGCCGGCCAGACCGCGGTCGCTCGTGATGAGCAGAACCGCGGCGCGGGTCGGCGCCTCGACCTCGGTGGTCAGGGGGTGCTTGGTGGTGGAGCCGGTCGCCACCGCGGTCACCGCACGGGTGAGCTCGGTCGCGTACGGCATCGATGCCGCCACCCTGCGCTGCGCCTTGACGATGCGCGAGGCGGCGATCATCTCCATCGCCTTGGTGATCTTCTTGGTCGCGGTGACGGCTTGGATGCGACGCTTGTAGACCCGGAGCTGCGCTCCCATGAGTCAGGTCCCTTCCGTCGTCACTTGGAGACGTTGACGGCCGGCGCGTCCTCGCCCAGGAGCTGCCCGTCCGAGGTCTCGAACTGCCGCTTGAACGCCTTGATGGCATCGGCGACGGACTGCAGCGTGTCGTCCGACATCTTGCCGCCCTCGCGAATCGAGGTGAGGAGCTCCTTGCGCTCGCGGCGCAGGTAGTCCAGCAGCTCGGACTCGAAGCGGCGGATGTCCTCGACCGGTACGTCGTCCATCTTGCCGGTGGTGCCGGCCCAGACGGAGACAACCTGCTCCTCGACCGGGACCGGGGCGTACTGCGGCTGCTTCAGCAGCTCGACCATGCGCTTACCGCGCTCCAGCGACGCCTTGGAGGCCGCGTCCAGGTCGGAACCGAAGGCGGCGAACGCCTCCAGCTCGCGGTACTGGGCGAGGTCCACGCGCAGTCGGCCGGAAACCTGCTTCATGGCCTTGTGCTGGGCGGAGCCACCGACACGCGAGACCGAGATACCGACGTTCAGCGCCGGGCGCTGGCCCGCGTTGAACAGGTCGGACTCCAGGAAGCACTGGCCGTCGGTGATGGAGATGACGTTGGTCGGGATGAACGCCGACACGTCGTTCGCCCTGGTCTCGACGATCGGCAGACCGGTCATCGAACCCGAACCCATGTCGTCGGAGAGCTTGGCGCAGCGCTCCAGCAGACGCGAGTGCAGGTAGAAGACGTCGCCCGGGTAGGCCTCGCGGCCCGGCGGACGGCGCAGCAGCAGCGACACGGAGCGGTAGGCGTCGGCCTGCTTCGACAGGTCGTCGAAGATGATCAGGACGTGCTTGCCGGCGTACATCCAGTGCTGGCCGATGGCCGAACCGGTGTACGGCGCCAGGTACTTGAAGCCGGCCGGGTCGGAAGCCGGGGCGGCGACGATCGTCGTGTACTCGAGCGCGCCCGCCTCCTCCAGCGCACCGCGAACGGACGCGATGGTGGAGCCCTTCTGGCCGATGGCGACGTAGATGCAGCGAACCTGCTTGTTCACGTCGCCCGAGCGCCAGTTGTCGCGCTGGTTGATGATCGTGTCGACAGCCAGAGCGGTCTTGCCGGTCTGACGGTCACCAATGATCAGCTGACGCTGGCCACGGCCGATCGGCACCATCGCGTCGACGGCCTTGTAGCCGGTCTGCATCGGCTCGTGGACCGACTTACGGACCATGACGCCGGGGGCCTGCAGCTCGAGGGCGCGGCGGCTGTCGGTCGCGATCTCGCCGAGACCGTCGATCGGGTTGCCGAGCGGGTCGACGACGCGGCCGAGGTAACCCTCGCCGACGCCGACGGAGAGGACCTCACCGGTGCGCTGCACCGGCTGTCCCTCCTCAATACCGCTGAACTCGCCGAGGACGACGACACCGATCTCGCGCTCCTCAAGGTTGAGGGCGAGACCGAGGGTGCCATCCTCGAACTTCAGCAGCTCGTTCGCCATGGCCGAGGGAAGACCCTCGACCTTCGCGATGCCGTCGCCGGCAACGCTTACCGTTCCGACCTCCTCGCGCGAGGCCGCGTCCGGCTGGTACGACTGGACAAAGTTCTCCAGCGCGTCCCGGATCTCCTCCGGCCGGATCGTGAGCTCCGCCATCTGG
Organism: Streptomyces sp. ISL-99; assembly: GCF_018614005.1. Classification (NCBI taxonomy): domain Bacteria; kingdom Bacillati; phylum Actinomycetota; class Actinomycetes; order Kitasatosporales; family Streptomycetaceae; genus Streptomyces; species Streptomyces sp. ISL-99. The sequence continues at coordinate 103,644 of NZ_JAGGPC010000007.1, read as the reverse complement.
GTTCCCTGCTCTCCTTGTTGGGCCCGAAGTTCTTGGGGGTCTGGGGGCCGTCCCCCAGGAATCTTCTGCAATCTCTGCACGGCCCAACCGGGCCGCTAGTGATACGTGTTCAGTTGCTGGCTGGTCAGCCGACCATGCGGCGGGTCGCCTCTTGGAGGCGGTCCGCGATGGTCCCGTTGATGACCTCGTCGCCGACCTGTACCTGGATTCCGCCGAGGACCTCGGGGTCCACTTCGAGATTCAGGTGCATCTGGCGTCCGTACAGCTTCGCCAGTGCGGCGCCGAGGCGCTGCTTCTGCTGGTCGGTGAGCGGCACCGCCGTGGTGACGACGGCGACCATACGGTCGCGGCGCGCCGCGGCGAGCTTGGACAGGGACTCGAGTCCCGCCTCCAGGCTACGTCCACGCGGCTGAACCACGAGACGTACCACAAGACGCTCGGTGACCGGCTGGGCCTTTCCGCCGAGCAGGCTGCGCAGCAGCTCGCTCTTGGCGGACACCGAAGCCGTCCTGTCGGTCAGCGCGGACCGCAGCCCGGTGTCGGACGCGACGATCCGGCCGAACCGGAACACCTCGTCCTCCACGTCGTCGAGCACGCCGGCCTGCTGCGCCGCGGTGAGGTCGGCGGTGTCCGCCAGCTCCTCGATCGCGTCGACCAGGTCGCGCGACCGCGACCAGCGGGAGCGGACCATGCCGGAGACCAGGTCGGCGGCTTCGCCACCCACCTGACCGCTCAGCAGTCGCGCAGCCAGCTGGGCCTTGGCCTCGCCGGCCTGCGCCGGGTCGGTCAGGACCCGACGCAGCGACACCTCGCGGTCGAGCAGCGCGGTGACGGCGGCCAGGTCGCCGGCGAGCTTCGCCGCGTCGACCGACGTGTTGTCGGTCAGCGCGTCGAGACGCTCACGGGCGGCAGCCAGTGCCTCGCGGCTCGCTCCGTTCATCGGGCGGCCTCGGCCTTCTCCTCGAGCTCGCTGAGGAAACGGTCGATGGTGCGGCTCTGCCGGGCGTGGTCCTCGAGGGACTCGCCGACGAGCTTGCCGGCCAGGTCGGTGGCGAGCTTGCCCACGTCCTGACGCAGCGACAGTGCGGCCTGCTTGCGGTCCGCCTCGATCTGGGCGTGGCCGGCGGCGATGATTTCCTCGCGCTGGCGCTGACCCTCCGCACGCAGCTCTTCCTTCAGCACAGTGCCCTGCTCCAGCGCCTCCTGGCGCATGCGGGCGGCCTCGTGGCGGGCCTCCGCGAGCTGGGCCTTGTACTGCTCAAGAACGCTCTGCGCCTCGGTGTTGGCCGCCTCGGCCTTCTCCATGCCGCCTTCGATGGCCTCGCGGCGCTCTTCCAGAACCTTGTTGATGTTCGGGAGGAGCTTCTTCGCGAGGAAACCAAAGACGATGAAGAAGGCGATGAGACCGATGACGATCTCGGGGACCGCCGGGAGCAGAGGGTTCTGAACCTCTTCTTGCGCCAGCTGTAGGGCGATCACATCAGTGCCTTTCGTCGAATCGGGCAGTGGTTAGCCGCGATTAGTCGACCGGGTAAACGAAGGGCATGACGAGACCGATCAGGGCGAGCGCCTCACAGAGGACGAAGCCGAGGATCTGGTTCGCACGGATCAGACCGGCCGCCTCAGGCTGGCGGGCCAGCGCCTGGGTGCCGTTTCCGAAGATGATGCCGACGCCGACGCCGGGGCCGATGGCGGCGAGGCCGTAGCCGATCGCACCGAGGTTGCCCGTGATGTTGACGGCGGCGAGGGTCTGGAGAGCGGACATGCCGTTTCTTCCTTCTCTTTCAGAACCGGTGGGGGTTGGCCACCGGACGACTATCGGGGGTGAGGCCGGCTGGTCAGTGGTGCTCGGCGAGAGCGCCCTGAATGTAGTTGCAGGCCAGGAGGATGAAGACGTAGGCCTGCAGCGCCTGAATGAACAGCTCGAAGGCGGTCAGCAGGATCACCATCACGAAGGAGATACCGGCGTAGGCGATTCCGATGCCGTTGAGCAGGTACCAGCTGGCGATGGTGAAGATCAGGAGCAGCACGTGACCGGCGAACATGTTGGCGAACAGTCGCACCGCGTGCGTGAACGGCCGGATCAGCAGGTTCGAGAAGAGCTCGATGAGCATGACGACCGGCAGGACCGGGCCGAGCGACTTGTCGTAGCCGGCGATGTTCTTCCAGCCGCCGACGAATCCGTGACGCTTGAAGGTCACGCTGACCCAGATGACGTACACGATCAGCGCCAGCGCCACCGGGAATCCGATGATCGACGGCACCGGGAACTGGGCGACCGGAACGATGGCCCAGATATTCATGATCCAGATGAAGAAGAACATCGAGACCATGATTGGGACGTACTTGTCGCCCTCACGCTTGCCGAGCGTCTCGTACACCACACCGCGGCGGACGAAGTCGTAACCCGCCTCGGCCACCATCTGGAGCTTTCCGGGAACCAGCTTCGGCTTGTTGAAGGCCGCCCAGAAGAAGCCGACGACGAGGATGGTGCTCAGCGCCGCCAGCAGCATCGGCTTGTTGATATCGATGCCGCCGACGGTGGCCATCGGCTCGAACAGAAAGGAGTGCAGGCCAGGAGCCGGGAAGCCGCACCCGTCAAAGATGTGGCAATCGGTCTCGAAGGCGAGCACCGTCGTCGGGTCAGCACTCACCGCGGGCTCCTTCAGCGTGGCGCATAGGTACGGCAACCTCGTTGTGTCGGCGCGGCAAGCAGCCGCTGGTCGGCACTGGACTGGTGTTACGGATGGGGGGGCGGCTCAGGCGTAGAGCCTCGCGATGGAGCAGGCGTCAGCTCGAATGCCCGCGCCCGCAGTGCCGCAGTTGGAACCGGACGATAGCAGGATCTCGAACGCGGACTTATCCCGGCCCTACCCCTCACGTCGAAGGCCCAGTGTTTTCGGGCTTCTTGCCCTTGGACGCATCCGGATCGACGTAAAGAATCTTCGCCTTCATGTGGACACGGATCTGGGCCGCGACCCATACAACGGTCGCGACGATCAGCGTGATGGCGAAGGCCCTCGGATTGAACAGCGTCGTGTTCTTGAACACGGCGACAAAGATAAAGAGCAGCAGCAGCTGTGCCGTGTAGAGCATCAGCCCCATGGCCTGGAACAGCTGCGGCATGGATTTGGCAGTGCGTTCCAGAACGAGCAGCCCGATACCCATGAAGAGGATCACCACCAGCGTTCCGACGACCGCGCCGACCGCTCCCTTGCCGCCCGCGACCACACCGCTGACCGCGACGGCGATGGCGCCGGCGGCAGCTGTGGGTACGGCGACGGGGAGGAGGGTCCGGGCGTCATTGGACGGCATGGCGGTAACTCCGCTTGCTGGTGGGGGCAGTAGGTGTCGTCATGGACGAGCGTAAGCCGGGAGCGAGGCGTCGCCTCACGTCCAAAAGGCCGTCGCACTACGGCCCTTCGGCTCTGTCGCCGGGTCTCGTGAACGGTATCACAAACTATTTGATGAGGTCTTTACCAAGAGGTGTGCCAACTGTCACACATGAGAGTGACAGCGCCCGTCTGTGCGCGACAGATCGATGCTTTGTCTGCTATTAGGCCCTAGTGCGCCAAATCGTCAGCGGGACGTTCCGGCCTTACGCCGCTCGGGGAAGCGCGAACGGTGCCCGATGGCCGTCGCTCCGTTGACGCCCGCCGGCATCGGCGTACGCTCCTGCGGTTCCTCCACCGTCCCGGCGGCCTCAGCCGTCTCACCCGCCTCGTCCGTACCGCCCCCATCGGAGAAGGCCCTGCTGCTCCTGCGGTAGCGCGGCGGGATGAAGGACTCCGCCCAGCGCGGGGCGCGCGGTGTGAAGCGCGGCAGGAGCAGGAGCACCAGGCCGACCGCGCTGAGCACAACGATGCCGAGCACGATCCACATGCTGGCCGAGTGCACGGAGTACGCGACGGCGCCGAAGGCGATCAGGGCGGACCAGAAGTACATGATCAGCACGGCCCGGCTGTGCGAGTGGCCGATCTCCAGGAGCCGGTGGTGCAGGTGGCCCCGGTCCGCCGCGAACGGCGACTTGCCCTGCCAGGTACGCCGCACGATCGCCAGCAGCAGGTCCGCGACCGGGATCGCGATGATCGTCAGCGGCAGCAGCAGCGGGATGAAGACCGGGAGCATCGCGTGCGTGACCTCGCGCGTGCTGGCGCCCGCGAAGAGCTTCATCGCGTCCGGATCCACCTGGCCGGTGACCGAGATCGCGCCGGCCGCCAGGACCAGGCCGATCAGCATCGAGCCCGAGTCGCCCATGAAGATCCTGGCCGGATGCATGTTGTGCGGGAGGAATCCCACGCACATGCCCATCAGGATCGCGGCGAAGAGGGTGGCGGGCGCGGCTTCCTCGATGCCGTACCCGTACCAGATCCGGTACGCGTACATGAAGAACGCCGTGGAGGCGATGCAGACCATGCCCGCGGCGAGACCGTCCAGGCCGTCCACGAAGTTCACCGCGTTGATGGTGATCACGACGAGCGCGACGGTGAGCAGATTGCCCTGCCAGGCGGTCACTGAGACCTGGCCGATGCCGGGCACCGGCAGCCACAGGATCGTCAGCCCCTGCGCGACCATCACGCCGGCGGCGATGAACTGGCCGCCCAGCTTGATCAGTGCGTCGATCTCGAACTTGTCGTCCAGTACGCCGATGAGCCAGATCACCGCGGCGCCCGACAGCAGCGCGCGCGGCTCGTTCGACAGCTCGAAGACGCTGCTGAGGTTCTGCAGGTGGTCCGCGACCAGCAGACCGGCGCACAGACCGCCGAACATCGCGATGCCACCGAGCCGCGGTGTCGGCTCCCGGTGCACGTCGCGGGCTCGGATCTCGGGCATCGCGCCGGTCGCGATGGCGAACTTCCGCACCGGTCCGGTCAGCAGGTAAGTCACCGCTGCCGTAACGCAGAGCGTCAGCAGGTATTCACGCACGGGCAGCCCCACAGGTATCGCCGGCCATCTCAGCCCCACACCCTAGCTTCGCGACCACATGCTCCAGGACATTCGGGTACCGGTTGATGGTTGCACGACGCGTTCTCAGGCGGGATACGGCGGAAAATTCCCGGCCAGATCCCGCACTTCCGCTGCGACCTTCCTGCCCTCCCCCCGCAGAGCCAGGGAGAAAAGCTCCGCGATGCGCCCCATTTCGGGCTCGCGCATGCCCTGTGTGGTGACGGCCGCGGTTCCGAGGCGGAGGCCGCGCTCGTCGCCGTACGGAAGGGCGCAGCAGTCCACCACCATGCCGGCCGCCGCCAGCAGGCCGCGGGCCGTCCGGCCCTCGACGCCCAGCGGGGCGGGATCGGCGGTGATCAGGTGGGTGTCGGTGCCGCCCGTGGTGACGGCGAAGTCCTCCACCGCCAGAGCGTCCGCGAGCGCGCGGGCGTTGGCGACGACCTGGTGGGTGTACGTCGAGAAGGCGGGCGCCGCCGCCTCGCCGAACGCGACCGCCTTGGCCGCCACCGAGTGCATCTGGGCGCCGCCCTGGGTGAAGGGGAAGACGGCCCGGTCGATGCGCTCGGCGAGCTCCGCGCCGCACAGCAGCATTCCGCCGCGTGGGCCGCGCAGCACCTTGTGGGTGGTGGCGCAGACGACATCGGCGTACGGGACCGGGGTGGGCGCCGCTCCCCCGGCCACCAGGCCGATGGGGTGCGCGGCGTCCGCGATGAGGTAGGCGCCGACCTCGTCGGCGATCTCGCGGAAGTACGCGTAGTCGGGGTGCCTGGGGTAGGCAATGGAGCCGACGACGATGGCCCTGGGGCGGTGCGTACGGGCGAGGAGGCGCACCTGCTCGTAGTCGATGAGGCCGGACTCGTGGTCGACGCCGTAACCGATGAAGTTGAACCAGCGGCCCGAGAAGTTGGCCGGGGAACCGTGGGTGAGGTGTCCCCCGTACGCGAGCCCCATGGCCAGCACGGTGTCACCGGGGCGGAGCAGCGCGGCGTACGCGGCGAGGACGGCGGCGGAGCCGGAGTGGGGCTGGACGTTGGCGTGCTCGGCGCCGAAGAGGGTGGCCGCGCGGTCGATGGCGATGTGCTCGGCCACGTCGACGAGCTCGCAGCCGCCGTGGTGGCGGGCGCCGGGGTAGCCCTCGGCGTACTTGTTGGCGAGCGGGGAGCCGAGGGCGGCGAGGACGGCGGGCGAGCAGAAGTTCTCGGCGGCGATCAGCTGGAGGCCGGTGGCCTCGCGGCCCATCTCACCGAGGATGACGTCGGCGATCTCGGGATCCTGGCGGCTCAGCGCTTCGAAGCCCGCCCCGAGGACGGGGTGCTCCTGCTGAACGGATGCGGCGGTGACCGGCATGGCTGGCTCCGGGCCTGGCGAAGGGGTGCGGCCCCTCCAATGTAGGCCGCCCCGGCCCGCACTGCCCGGCGTACGAGGCGTTTCTTCCCCTACTGCCCCTCAGGTGCGGGCCGGCGTCCCCGTGAGGGCCGTGACCACCGGGTCGAGCGCCGTGTTGATCTCGTCGCCGATCGAGCGGAAGAAGGTGATCGGCGCTCCGTACGGGTCGTACACCTCGTCGGCCTCGACGCTCGGGGCGAGCAGCCAGCCACGCAGCGCCGCGGCGGCCCGTACGAGGGCCCTCGCGCGCTCCACCACGCCGTCCTGGAGGGGATCGGGCAGGGTCGCCGGGTCAATGGCCCGTACGAGCCGCGTGAACTCCTTGAGCGTGAACGTGCGCAGGCCCGCCGAGTGGCCCATGGAGATGACCTGGGCCCGGTGGTCGCGGGTCGCCGTGAGGACGAGATCCGCGCGGATGACGTGCTCGTCGAGCAGCTCGCGGCCGGTGAAGCCCGCCGCGTCCGCGCCGAAGTCGGCGAGCACGGCGGCGGCGTTGGCCTCCATGGGCGCGCCCTCGTGCCCCCAGGTGCCCGCGCTCTCCACGACGAGGCCGCGGGTGAGCGGGTCGCCCAGGCGGTCGCTGAGGGCATGGCGGGTCAGCCGCTCGGTGATCGGCGAGCGGCAGACGTTGCCGGTGCTGACGTGGAGGATACGGAAGGTGTCGCTGGTGCTGCCTTCGGCTATGCCACGCCCGTCAAGGGCGGTCAACTGGCCACCTCGAGGTCGGGTACGACCTTGCGCAGCTCCTCGGCGGAGAGGGCGCCCGCCCGCAGCAGGACCGGGACCTTCCCCGTGACGTCGACGATCGACGAAGGCACGATGCCGGGCGTCGGGCCGCCGTCGAGGTACACGGAGACGGAGTCGCCGAGCATCGCCTGGGCGGCGTCGCAGTCCTCCGGCGCCGGATGTCCCGTGAGGTTGGCGCTCGAGACCGCCATCGGGCCGAACTCCGTCAGCAGCTCGATCGCCACCGGGTGCAGCGGCATGCGGACGGCGACCGTGCCGTGCGTCTCGCCGAGGTCCCACTGGAGCGACGGCTGGTGGCGCGCGACGAGGGTCAGGGCGCCGGGCCAGAACGCGTCGACGAGCTCCCAGGCCTGCTCGGAGAAGTCGGTGACCAGGCCGTGCAGGGTGTTCGGGGAGCCGATGAGGACGGGCGTGGGCATGTTGCGGCCGCGTCCCTTGGCCTCCAGGAGGTCGCCGACGGCCTCCGCGCTGAAGGCGTCGGCCCCGATGCCGTAGACGGTGTCGGTCGGCAGGACGACCAGCTCGCCACGGCGGACGGCGGCCGCGGCTTCGCGCAGACCGGTCGTGCGGTCGGTCGCGTCGTTGCAGTCGTATCGCCGTGCCATTTAACGGGCCTCCTCGTGCGGGAACTGGTTGGTGCGGCCGGCGGTCACGGCATGGCCTTGCGGGCGGTCGCGAAGCGGGGCCGGTTGTTGAGGTCGGGGTGGTCGGCCGCGTCGGCCCAGCCACGCTCCTCGGTGAAGATCCACGGCACCTGGCCGCCCTGGGTGTCGGCGTGCTCGATGACGACGACGCCGCCGGGCCGCAGCAGGCGGTGGGCGGTGCGCTCGATGTGGCGGATCAGGTCGAGGCCGTCCTCGCCGGAGAAGAGGGCCATCTCCGGGTCGTGGTCGCGGGCCTCGGGAGCGACGTACTCCCACTCGGTGAGCGGGATGTAGGGAGGGTTCGAGACGACCAGGTCCACCTGGCCATCGAGCTCGGGGAGCGCGTCCCTGGCGTCGCCCTGGTGGATCGTGACGCGCGAGCCCGCGGCGTTCTTGCGGGTCCACTTGATCGCGTCGTCGGACAGCTCGACGCCGTGCACACGCGAGCGCGGGACCTCCTGCGCCATGGCGAGGGCGATGGCGCCGGAGCCGGTGCACAGGTCGACGATGAGCGGCTCGACGACGTCCATGGCCCGTACGGCGTCTATCGCCCAGCCCACGACGGATTCAGTCTCGGGGCGCGGTACGAAGACGCCGGGGCCCACCTGGAGCTCCAGGAAGCGGAAGAAGGCGCGTCCGGTGATGTGCTGCAGCGGTTCGCGGGCCTCCCGGCGCGCGATCGTCTCCCAGTAGCGGGCGTCGAAGTCGGCGTCCTTGACGTTGTGCAGCTCTCCCCGCTTGACGCCGTGCACGAACGCGGCGAGCTCCTCCGCGTCGAATCGCGGTGAGGGCACGCCGGCGTCGGCCAGCCGCTGGGTGGCCTGAGCCACCTCTGCGAGCAGCAGATTCATCCCGGTCCTCCGACTTGCAGGGGGCTTTACTGGCTTACTGGCTTTCCTGGGCCGCTGCGAGCTTGGCGGCGGAGTCGGCGTCGACGCACGCCTGGATCACTGCGTCCAGGTCGCCGTCGAGTACCTGGTCCAAGTTGTACGCCTTGAAGCCCACGCGGTGGTCCGAGATCCGGTTTTCCGGGAAGTTGTACGTACGGATCTTCTCCGACCGGTCAACTGTGCGGACCTGGCTGCGGCGTACGTCGGAGGCTTCCTGCTCGGCGGCCTCCTGAGCGGCGGCGAGCAGCCGCGAGCGCAGGATGCGCATGGCCTGCTCCTTGTTCTGGAGCTGGCTCTTCTCGTTCTGGCAGGAGGCGACGACGCCGGTCGGCAGGTGCGTGATGCGGACCGCGGAGTCGGTGGTGTTGACGGACTGACCGCCGGGGCCCGACGAGCGGTAGACGTCGATCCGCAGGTCGTTGGCGTGGATCTCCACGTCGACCTCCTCGGCCTCGGGGGTGACCAGCACGCCCGCCGCGGAGGTGTGGATACGGCCCTGCGACTCGGTGGAGGGCACGCGCTGCACGCGGTGCACGCCGCCCTCGTACTTCATCCGCGCCCAGACGCCCTGGCCGGGCTCGGTCGCGCCGTTGCCGCCCTTGGTCTTCACGGCGACCTGGACGTCCTTGTAGCCGCCCAGCTCGGACTCGGTGGCGTCGATGATCTCGGTCTTCCAGCCGACGCGCTCCGCGTACCGCAGGTACATGCGCAGCAGGTCGCCGGCGAACAGGGCCGACTCGTCGCCGCCCGCGCCCGCCTTGACCTCGAGGATGACGTCCTTGTCGTCGCTGGGGTCGCGCGGGACGAGGAGCAGCCGCAGCTTCTCCGTGAGCTCGTCGCGCTGCTTCTCCAGCAGCTTCAGCTCGGCGGCGAAGTCCGGGTCGTCGTGGGCGTATTCGCGCGCCGTGACGATGTCCTCGTTCGTCAGCTTCCAGGTCCGGTACGTCCCGATGATCGGGGTCAGCTCGGCGTAGCGCTTGTTCAGCTTCCGCGCGTTGGCCTGGTCCGCGTGGACCGAGGGGTCGGCCAGCTTCTTCTCGAGATCGGCGTGCTCGCCGATCAGATCCTCGACCGCCTCGAACATCTTCGGGCTCCTGGGTTGCAAAAAACGAAAGGGAACTGCGGCCTGTAGGTCACGAGCCTGTACGTCACGACAAAGCGCCGGTCCTCCCCACCCCTGTACGGAGCGGCCGAGGACCGGCGCAATGGCTCGCTACTTCGCGGCGGCAGCCTTGCCGAAGCGGGCCTCGAAGCGGGCCACACGGCCACCGGTGTCGAGGATCTTCTGCTTGCCCGTGTAGAACGGGTGGCACTCGGAGCAGACCTCGGCACGGACGGTGCCGCTGGAGATCGTGCTGCGGGTGGTGAACGACGCGCCACAGGTGCAGCTGACCTGCGTCTCGACGTACTCGGGGTGGATTTCGCGCTTCAAGGTGACTCCTAGTTTCGGGAGGGCGCCGGGTCGCTCGCGCGGATTGCGCGGACGTGAACCGGGGCCGACGTACCAGTCTGCCAGCACTGGCCGCATCTCCCAAAACCGGGGACCGGCCGGAACTATTCCCCGCCCGCTACTGGCTCTGTACGACCTTGCCCGCGTCGCCCTTGTCGCCCGCGGAGTCCTTGGTCGCGGAGGCCGGCACGGGCTTGTCCCGGCGCAGGGCGTCCCAGACCTGCTTCGACTGGCGCTGGAGCGGGAGGACGCGGTTGGGGTCGGCCGGGTCGTACTGCACGGGCAGCGTCACCATCTTCATGTCGCCCGCGCCGATGCCCTTGAGGCCGCCCGCGAAGCTCACCAGCTCATTGACCGAGGCGAGGTCGGAGTCGGTGGTGACGGTCCGGGTGGCGCTGTCGGCCAGGTCGTACAGCTTCTTGGGGCTCGTGAGAACGCCGACGTCCTTGACCTGGTTGATCAGCGCCTTCATGAAGGCCTGCTGGAGCTGGATGCGTCCGAGGTCGCTGCCGTCGCCGACGCTCTTGCGGGTCCGTACGAGACCGAGCGACTGCTCGCCGTCGAGGGTGTGCGGGCCGGGCTTGAGGTGGAGATGGCTCTTGCCGTCGTCGATGGCCTGCTTGGTGGTGATCTCCACGCCGCCCAGGTCGTCGATGAGCTTTTTGAAGCCGGTGAAGTCGACCTCGACGTAGTGGTCCATGCGGATGCCGGACATCTTCTCGACGGTCTTGACGGCGCAGGCCGGACCGCCCACCTCGTACGCCGTGTTGAACATCTGGTGGCCGGCGCCGGGGACGGTCCCGCCGCCGCTGTCCGAGGCGCAGGCGGGGCGGTCGATCAGGGTGTCGCGCGGTATGGAGACGACGCTGGCCTTCTTGCGGCCCTCGTACACGTGCATGACCATCGCGGTGTCGGAGCGGGCGCCGCCTTCGTCCTCGCCGTACTCGGCGTTGTCGCCCGAGCGGGAGTCGGAGCCGAGGACGAGGATGTCGAGGGAGCCGTTGTCGACGTCGTCGGGGCGGTCGCCACCGAGCTGGGTGTTGATGTCAACACCCTTGAGATTGCCGTTGAGTTTGAAGTACACGTAACCGAGTCCGGTGCCGCCCAGCAGCACCACGCCCGCGGCGGCCCAGGCGGTGGCGGTCAGCGCCTTGGGGCGGCCGCTGGGTTCCGGCTCCTTCCGGCGTTTGCCGGTCCCGCGTATTCGGCTGCTCCTGCTCTGTTTTCCGGCCATGTTTCTCCCCAGCCCTCGTTGGTTCCGATTCCCCCTGCCGTGGCGATCAGGCACGGTATGTCGGCACTTACGACACTTGTCAGACGACGGATCACCGTGAAGGGTTGCACAACGCCCTGTGGCCCCTGCTGGGGGCAGGGGCCACAGGGCGCGCGTCGGCGGTGCGGATGAGAGGGGCCGAAGTCCCCTCTCACCAGGGTTTTCAGCCGAAGATGTTGTACTGCTGCCAGCCGGTACCGATCTTGATGCGTGTGGCGAAGATCTCCGAGGTGGCCTTGCCGGTGCCCGGGTAGAGGTAGAGCGTTCCGCCGGGCGTACGGGCCAGGTAGTCGGCCTTGCCGTCACCGGTGACGTCACCGGCCGCGTCGAAGGCGTTGTAGCCGCTCCACGTACGGACCTTCACCTTGGCGGCGAAGGCGCCGGTGCCCGCCTTGCCCGTCCCCTTGTAGAGGAACATCTCGGACGTACTGGACTTGCGCGCGATCAGGTCGGTCTTGCCGTCACCGGTGAAGTCACCGTTGCCGCGCACCGAGTTGAACTGGCTCCAGCCGCTGCCGACCTGGATGCGGGGTGAGAAGGTGCCGTTGCCCTTGCCCGGGTAGATCCACAGGACGCCTGCGGAGTCGACGGACAGGAGGTCGGGCAGGGCGTCGCCGGTCACGTCACCGGGGACGATGATCTGCTTCCTGGAGCCCCAGCCGGACGCGATCCTCGTGTCGGCCCACTCCTCGGTGGACGGCACGTAGTGCGACCACCAGACGTCTCCGGACTTGGTCCGGATGATCATGTCCTCGTAGTCGTCCCGGTTGAGGTCGGCCTGGAGGATCACATTGGCGTTGCTGTAGTTGCCGACCGACTCGCGTGTGGCGAACGAGGTGCCCTTGGACGCGTAGTAGTAGAGCGTGCCGTCGGAGGCGCTGCGACGGGCCAGTACGTCGGACCGGTGGTCGTTGGTGATGTTGGCGTCGTCGACCCGCGGGACGACGGATCCGGCGTACCACGAGACCTTGGAGTAGACGCTGTACGCGCCCTCCTCCACGCAGTTCTCGACGCCCCACGAGACCACACCGACGATCTTGCCGCCGACGACCAGGGGGCCGCCCGAGTCACCGTTGCAGGCGGTCTCCGTGCCCTCGTCCTGGCCGCTCGCGGGCTCGCCCGCGCAGACCATGTGGTTCCGGATGAACTCGCCGCCGAGCTGCCAGTCCTCGCACGTGGCGTCCGAGTTGATGGGCAGGGTCGCCTTCTTCAGCGTCGGCGAGATGTCGTTGCTGGTGGAGGAGGTGCGGCCCCAGCCGTAGACCGTGGCCATGGTCCCCGGCTTGTACGACGTGGTGTCGTCCGACTTCGTGATGTTGATCGGCTTGGCCGTGACCGGGTAGGCCAGGGTCAGGACCGCGATGTCGTTGTCGAGCGTGTAGTCGCTGTACGACGGGTGGTTCCACTGCCGCCAGACACCGGTGACGGTGCCGCCGTGGTTCGCGTCGGTCGCCAGCGTCTCGGTGCCGGTGACGACGACACCCTTGTTCTTCCAGTCCGCGCCCTTGACGCAGTGCGCCGCGGTGAGGATCTTCGTCGGCGCGATGACGGCGCCGCCGCAGAAGAAGGAGTTTTCGCCGTCCTCGTAGAAGAGCTGCGCCATCCACGGGGCGGAGCTGATGCTGGTCTCCGTACCGCCGATGACCTTCGGGTCGGCCGAGCCCGACGAGCCGGACGAGAACTTGGCGCCCTTGGACGGCTCCTCGGCCTGCCTGGCCGCGGCCTCCAGACGCGCTTCCAGCTCCGCCTGCGAGGGCGAGGTGACGGCCGGCTTGATCGTGGGCTTGGGCGGCGGCACCGCGGCGGCGTTCGCCGGGGCCATCAGCATCGCACCGGCGACAGCGGCCGCGATCGCGGTGGCGGCGGCCGGCACGGCGATGCGTATCCGGCGGCGGTGCTTGCCGCCCTGCTTGCCAGAGATCACTCGGGACTCCTGATTCAGATGTCGATGAGGACGCCCCAAATGGATCCCCCCACCTGTGGCCGAATGATCGTACGACCGACTCCCGTACACCAACAGCCACTTGTGACCGACCGGTGAACACAACTTGGCAACATCTCCGCGCTGGAGGCGTTTGGTGGGCGTACAGCCGGACACGACGAAGCCGCCCCGCCACTTTCGTGACGGGGCGGCTCAGTTGGCGCTGCGGCGGTCAGTCGCTGCCGTTGCCCGAAGGAGTCGTCTTCGCGATCTGCATCAGGAACTCGGCGTTCGACTTCGTCTGCTTCATCTTGTCCAGCAGGAGCTCGATCGCCTGCTGCGAGTCGAGTGCGTGCAGCACCCGGCGCAGCTTCCAGACGATGGCGAGCTCTTCCGCGTTGAGGAGGATCTCCTCCTTGCGGGTGCCGGACGGGTCGACGTCGACAGCCGGGAAGATGCGCTTGTCGGCGAGCTTCCGGTCGAGCTTGAGCTCCATGTTGCCGGTGCCCTTGAACTCCTCGAAGATCACCTCGTCCATGCGCGAGCCGGTCTCGACGAGCGCGGTGGCCAGGATGGTCAGCGAGCCGCCGTCCTCGATGTTGCGCGCCGCACCGAAGAAGCGCTTCGGCGGGTAGAGCGCGGTCGAGTCGACACCACCGGACAGGATGCGTCCGGAGGCGGGAGCCGCGAGGTTGTACGCACGGCCCAGACGGGTGATCGAGTCCAGCAGGACGACCACGTCGTGACCCAGCTCGACGAGACGCTTGGCGCGCTCGATGGCCAGCTCGGCGACGGTGGTGTGGTCCTCGGCGGGGCGGTCGAAGGTCGAGGAGATGACCTCGCCCTTCACCGACCGCTGCATGTCGGTGACCTCTTCCGGACGCTCGTCGACCAGGACGACCATCAGGTGGCACTCGGGGTTGTTGACGGTGATCGCGTTGGCGATCGCCTGCATGATCATGGTCTTACCGGTCTTCGGCGGGGCCACGATCAGGCCACGCTGGCCCTTGCCGATCGGCGCGACGAGGTCGATGATCCGGGTCGTCAGGACGCCCGGGTCGGTCTCGAGACGCAGTCTGTCCTGCGGGTACAGCGGCGTCAGCTTGTTGAACTCCGGGCGGCCGCGGCCGGAATCGGCTGCCATGCCGTTCGAAGAGTCCAGGCGGACAAGCGCGTTGAACTTCTCGCGGCGCTCGCCGTCCTTGGGCTGGCGGACGGCGCCGGTGACGTGGTCACCCTTGCGCAGGCCGTTCTTGCGGACCTGGGCCAGCGACACGTACACGTCGTTCGGGCCCGGCAGGTAGCCGGAGGTCCGGATGAACGCGTAGTTGTCGAGGATGTCCAGGATGCCCGCGACGGGGATCAGGACGTCGTCGTCGGAGACCGGCGGCGCGTCGCTGCCGAACTCCTCGCGGCCACGACGGCCCCGGCGGTCGCGGTAGCGCCCGCGGCGGCCACGGCGGCCACCCTCGAAATCGTCGTCGTCCTGCGGTCCGGCGCCCTGGGGGCCGCCCTGGCCGCCCTGACGCTGCTGGCGCTGGCCGCCCTGGTCGTCGCCCTTGCCGCGGTCACGGCGTTCACCGCGGTCCCCACGGTCCTGGCGGTCGCCGCGGGCGCCGTCACCCCGGTCACCACGCTCGCCACGGTCACGCTGGCGCTCGCGGCGGTCGCCGCGCTGACCGCGCTCCTGGCGGTCACCCCGGCGGCCATCGGTGCCCTCCTGAGGGGACGTGGTGACGGCGGCCTCGGCCTTGGCCTCGGGCTGCGCGTCGGCACGTACCTCGGTCTTGACGTCGGTCTTGGGCTCGGCCTTCACCTCAGTGGCGACAGCCGTCTCGGGGCTGCCCGCCTGGGCGGTGGCCCGGCGCCGGCGGCGCTCGCCGACGGGCTGGTCGTCGCTGGCAGGCTGACCGGGAATGTCGATCTGCTGCTGCGCGACAGCCTTCTCGGCGGCGGGCGCGGCGGCGGTGGCCGCGGCGGCCTCGTCTCCCGTGCGCGCCTTGGAGGTGGCACGGCGCTTCGGCTTGGTCTCGGCGGTGGAGCCGGCGGCCGTCTCGGCGCTCTTGGCCGGGGACGAGCCTCCGGCCTGCGCTTCCTTGATGACCTCGATCAGCTGGCTCTTGCGCATACGCGCCGTGCCCCTGATCCCGAGGCCGGACGCGACCTGCTGCAGCTCGGCCAGGACCATGCCCTCGAGGCCGGTGCCGGAGCGGCGGCGCCGTGCGGCACTACCAGTGGCAGCACCTGCGGCGGACGCGGTGTTGTCGACATTCTTGTCGGCAGTCACGCCCATCAGATCGGTGGTGTCGCTCACGAAGGGTCCTTCCCTGGAGCGGACGTCGGCCTGTCTGGCTCGGCGACCGGTTGTGCTGTCCGACTGCGGTCTGGAAACCGTGCCGGGGCGGTGGTCCGCCGGATACGGCGGAAGAAATAACGTGCTGGGGGTCCGGCTCTTGCATTGCCGGTTCCGGAGCGTGCTCAAAACTGCTCAGGCAGGCTGCTCAGGCAGTTGGGGAGGCTCCCGGAAGAATGGTGGTCCCGAACGGGGACACGATGCACCGCGCCACAAGGACGCCGGGTGCAGACTTGAGATTAACACTACCGGATCCAATAAATATTCCCCCTCTCGTTCACCGGCAATCGCGTGTCACTGCGCTCCGAGCGGCAGAACACTCGCTCCCGCGGCGTCGAGAGCCAGCCGGTTGGCCGCCCACCCCTCGCCCGCCAGTCGTGCGACCTTGTCGGCCGCACCGTCCTCGACCAGCGCGAGGACCGTGGGTCCGGCGCCGGAGATGACCGCGGGGACGCCGTCCGCACGCAGTCGGTTGACCAGGGCCAGGCTCTCCGGCATCGCCGGGGCGCGGTAGTCCTGGTGGAGTCGGTCCTCGGTCGCCGCGAGCAGCAGCTCGGGACGCCTGGTCAGGGCCTCTACGAGCAGGGCGGCGCGGCCCGCGTTGGCGGCGGCGTCCACATGGGGGACGGTGCGCGGCAGCAGGCCGCGGGCGGTCTCGGTGAGCACCGGCTTGCCGGGGACGAAGACCACCGGAACGATGGAATCAGCGGGGTCCATCCTGATCGCCCTGGCCGCTCCCCCGTCGGTCCAGGCGAGCGTGAAGCCGCCGAGCAGGCAGGCGGCGACGTTGTCGGGGTGGCCCTCGATCTCGGTCGCCAGCTCAAGCAGCGCGGCCTCGTCGAGGCGCGCGTCGCCGCCTATGGTCACGGCGCGTGCGGCGACGATGCCGGCGCAGATGGCGGCGGAGGAGGAGCCGAGGCCGCGGCCGTGCGGGATGCGGTTGGCGCAGACGACCTCGAGGCCGCGCGGCTGTCCGCCGAGCAGGTCGAAGGCGGTACGGAGCGACCGTACGAGCAGATGACTCTCGTCGCGGGGCAGCGTCTCGGCGCCCTCACCTGCGATGTCGACGTGCAGCCCGGAGTCGGCGACCCGGACGACGACATCGTCGTACAGCCCCAGCGACAGGCCCAGGGCATCGAAGCCGGGACCAAGATTTGCGCTGGTGGCGGGGACGCGCACCCTTACGGCGGCGGCGCGGAACGCGGGACCGGCCATCGCTCGACGACTCTCCTTGTGGGACTGCGAAATGTGGGACTGCGAGATTCTGAGGACTGCGACATTTTGACGTACGAACACCCGAAGGCCACGACGGCAACAGCACCCGCGGCATATGCGGCGGGGTGGGTTGAGTACAGCCTATCGAAGGAAGGTTCTGTGACGACATAGGGCGCACAGGAGGCGCACGATGCGTGTCGCGAACCGTCCTGTGCTCCTCTGTCTGGCCTTAGGGGGCCTTACGTGGCTTTACGCCACCTGCCGGCCCCCGCCGGGCGCCTGCTACACGAGGCCGAGGCGTTCCGCGGCCGTCGCGGCGTCCACGGGCACCGTGACCGGCTGCGGCGCTCCGGCCACCGCCCAGTCCGGGTCCTTGAGGCCGTTTCCGGTCACCGTGCACACGATCTTCTGGCCCGGGTCGACCTTGCCCTCGTCGGCGGCCTTGAGCAGACCGGCGACGCTGGCTGCCGACGCGGGCTCGACGAAGACGCCTTCCTGCGACGCCAACAGGCGGTAGGCGCGCAGGATCTCACGGTCCGTCACCTCGTCGATGAAGCCGCCCGACTCGTCGCGCGCCTCAAGGGCGTACTGCCACGAGGCAGGGTTGCCGATGCGAATCGCGGTGGCGACGGTGTGCGGGTCCTTGACGATCTCGCCGCGCACGATCGGCGCCGAGCCGGAGGCCTGGAAACCCCACATGCGCGGGGTGCGCGAGGAGATCTTGTCGGCCGCGTACTCGCGGTAGCCGCGCCAGTACGCCGTGATGTTCCCGGCGTTGCCCACGGGAAGCACGTGAATGTCCGGGGCGTCGCCGAGCCGGTCGACGATCTCGAAGGCGGCGGTCTTCTGGCCCTCGATGCGGACCGGGTTGACCGAATTGACCAGCGCCACGGGGTAGTTGTCCGACAGGCTGCGGGCCAGCGTCAGGCAGTCGTCGAAGTTTCCGTCGACCTGGAGGATCTTGGCGCCGTGCACGAGGGCCTGGCCCATCTTGCCGAGCGCGATCTTGCCCTGCGGCACGAGGACGGCGCAGACCATCCCGGCGCGTACCGCGTAGGCGGCGGCCGAGGCGGACGTGTTGCCGGTGGAGGCGCAGATGACGGCCTTCGCGCCCTCCTCCTTGGCGCGGGTGATCGCCATGGTCATGCCGCGGTCCTTGAAGGAGCCGGTCGGGTTGGCGCCCTCGACCTTGAGGTACACCTCGCAGCCGGTGCGCTCGGAGAGGACCTGCGCCAGTACGAGCGGCGTGCCACCCTCGCCGAGCGTGACGACGGGCGTCGTCTCCGTCACCGGAAGACGGTCCCGGTACTCCTCGATGATGCCGCGCCACTGGTGGGTGCCGATGGTGGTCATGGGTCCTTACTCCCCTTCAACACGCATGATGCTGGCGACACCGCGCACGGTGTCGAGCTTGCGCAGCGCCTCGACGGTCCCCGAAAGGGCGGCGTCGGGCGCGCGGTGGGTGACGACGACGAGGGATGCCTCGCCGCCTCCGTCCTGCCGGCTCTGCTGGCGCACGGTGTCGATGGAGACGCCGTGCTCGGCGAAGACCGTCGCGACCTGGGCGAGAACACCCGGTTTGTCGGCCACATCGAGGCTGATGTGGTACCGCGTGACGACCTCCCCCATGGAGCTGACAGGAAGCTGGGTGTACGCGGACTCGCCGGGCCCGGTGGTCTCGGCGACGAGGTTCCGGCAGACGGCGACGAGGTCACCGAGGACCGCGGAGGCGGTCGGAGCGCCGCCGGCGCCCGGACCGTAGAACATCAGCTGCCCGGCCGCCTCGGCCTCGATGAAGACGGCGTTGTACGCCTCGCGGACCGAGGCCAGCGGGTGGGTCAGCGGGATCATCGCCGGGTGGACGCGCGCGGTGACGGACTTGCCGTCGGCAGCGCGCTCGCAGATGGCGAGCAGCTTGACGGTGCACCCCATGCGCTTCGCGGAAGCGATGTCGGCGGCCGTGACCTCCGTCAGCCCTTCCCGGTGTACGTCGCCGATCCGCACGCGGGTGTGGAAGGCGATGCCCGCCAGGATGGCGGCCTTGGCGGCGGCGTCGAAGCCCTCGACGTCGGCGGTGGGGTCGGCCTCGGCGTACCCGAGGGCGGTGGCCTCGTCGAGCGCCTCGGAGTAACCGGCTCCGCTCGTGTCCATCTTGTCGAGGATGAAGTTGGTCGTGCCGTTGACGATCCCCAGCACCCGGTTGACCTTGTCACCGGCGAGGGACTCGCGCAGCGGCCGTACGAGGGGAATGGCGCCGGCCACGGCGGCCTCGTAGTACAGGTCCCGCCCGTGCTCCTCGGCGGCGGCGTGCAGGGCGGCGCCGTCCTCGGCGAGCAGCGCCTTGTTCGCGGAGACGACGGAGGCGCCGTGCTCGAAGGCGGTGGTGATGAGGGCGCGGGCCGGCTCGATGCCGCCGATGACCTCGATGACGACGTCGATGTCCCCACGTTTGACCAGGGCCGTCGCATCAGTCGTGATCAGAGCGGGGTCGATGCCCTCGCGGACCTTGGAGGGGCGTCGCACGGCGACCCCGGCCAGCTCGACCGGGGCCCCGATGCGAGCGGCGAGGTCGTCGGCGTGCGTCGTCATGATGCGCGCCACCTCTGAGCCGACCACACCACAGCCCAGCAGCGCCACCTTCAGCGGACGCGTACGCATCATTCGACCTACGCCTTTCATTGGGCACAGCGTTTCTTGCTTGAGTGTGAACCAGTCTCACTCACCGGACGGGAGTTTCTGTCCCCGGTCCAGATTGCGAGACATCTATTTCATCAGCCGACATCAAGACGCAGGAGATCTTCCTCCGTCTCGCGCCGGACAATCACGCGTGCCTGACCATCATTGACGGCAACGACGGGCGGGCGCAGCGAGTGGTTGTAGTTGCTCGCCATGGAGCGGCAATAAGCGCCGGTGGCGGGCACCGCGATCAGATCACCGGGCGCGAGGTCGGCGGGCAGAAAGGCGTCCCGTACCACGATGTCGCCACTCTCACAGTGCTTGCCGACGACGCGGACGAGCATCGGCTCGGCGTCCGAGGTCCGCGACACGAGCGCCACGCTGTACTCGGCGTCGTACAGCGCGGTGCGGATGTTGTCCGACATGCCGCCGTCCACGCTCACGTACGTACGGAGCCCCTCCAGCGGCTTGATCGTGCCGACCTCGTAGAGGGTGAAGGCGGTGGGGCCCACGATGGCGCGTCCGGGCTCGACGGAGATCCGGGGCGTGGCGAGCCCGGCGGCCTCACACTCCCGGCTGACGATCTCGTGGAGCGCCTTGGCGATCTCGTGCGGCTCGCTGGGGTCGTCCTCGGAGGTGTACGCGATGCCGAGCCCGCCGCCGAGGTCGATTTCCGGCAGCTCGACGCCGTGCTCGTCCCGTACCTCGGCGAGCAGCTGCACCACGCGCCGCGCGGACACTTCAAACCCGGCCATGTCGAAGATCTGCGACCCGATGTGGGAGTGAATGCCGATGAGCTCAAGACCGTCGAGCCGCAGGGCCCGCCGTACCGCTTCGGCGGCCAGCCCGTCCGCGAGCGCGATGCCGAACTTCTGGTCCTCGTGGGCGGTGGCGATGAACTCGTGCGTATGAGCCTCGACACCAACAGTCACGCGAATCTGCACGCGCTGCCGCTTGCCCATGCTCTGCGCGATGTGGGCGACGCGGACGATCTCCTGGAAGGAGTCGAGGACGATCCGCCCGACCCCCACCCGCACGGCCCTCTCGATCTCCTCGGCCGACTTGTTGTTGCCGTGGAAGGCGATGCGTTCGGCGGGCATGCCGGCGTCGAGGGCGGTGGTCAGCTCCCCGCCGGAACACACATCCAGATTGAGCCCCTCCTCCTTCAGCCAGCGGACGACGGCCCGCGAGAGGAAGGCCTTGCCGGCGTAGAACACGTCGGCGTCCGGCCCGAATGCGTCGGCCCAGGCGCGGCAGCGGGCGCGGAAGTCGGCCTCGTCGAGGAAGTAGGCGGGGGTGCCGAACTCCTCCGCGAGGCGGCTCACTTCGATGCCGCCGACCGTGACGACACCATCGCTGTTACGCCGGACCGTCCTGGCCCAGACCTTCTCGTCGAGGACGTTGAGATCGGCGGCCGGGGCGGTGTAGTGCCCCTCGGGGTAGACATCGGCGTGACGGGGCCCGGCGGGGTGTGCGGAACGGCTCATGTCTCTTCTGTCTCTCTCACAGATGTTCGGGTGCGCTGATGCCGAGCAAGGACAGGCCGCCGGCGAGCACCGTTCCGGTGGCCTCGGCGAGGGCCAGCCGGGAACGGTGGGCGACCGAGGGTTTCTCGTCGCCGGGGGGCAGGACGGGGTGGGTGTCGTGGAAGCGGAAGAATGCCTCGGCCGCCATGTCCAGGTGCCGCGCGAGCCGGTCGGGCGCGCGGTGGCGGGCGGCGGCTTCGAGGACGCCGGGGTAGTCGACGAGAACACGACGCAATTGGTCACCCTCCCCCTCTACCGGCACCTCCCCCTCCCCCTCTCCCTCGAACCCGAGCGTGCCGGCGTTCCGTACCAGGGCGCGGGTGCGGGCGTGGGCGTACCGGACCCGGAAGAGGGGGTTGCTCTCGCGCTGCACGAGGAGGTCGTCGGGGGAGGCGGTGGCGGTGGGCCAGAGAAGGCTCCACACGGCGGCGTCACGCCCGAGCCGGGCGACGAGGGCCGACGGGAGGGAGCCCGGCTCCCCGGTTTCCGTCCGTACGACGGTCGCCCCCTGGGCATGGGCGAGCCGGGCCACGGCGTCGGCGAGGGGCCCGCGCCCGACCCGGACGACGTCCCCGGCGAGTGCGCCGCCGTGCCCGTAGGCGCGCCCCTGGGTGAGGACCGTACGTACGACGGAAGCGTGCGCGTCCTGCGCGAGCGTGACATTCAGGAACCCGGGCCCGGTGACCTCGACGTCGGAGATCGCCTCGTACCCGATCAGCAGGTCCCGGAGGATCTCGGCGACCTCGCGGGCGGGGCGGCCGGCGGGGCCGGCGAGCTTGAGGGCGACGTTGGTGGCGTAGTCACCGCGACCACCGGGCCGAGGCCGCTCGACGACGGCGCGCTCCGGCACCGGCGCCCGCAGCACACCCTCGTCCACGGCGCGACGCACGGCGCGCAGCACGGTACGGGAGAGCTCTGCGGGGGTCACGGGACAAGCGTATGGGAGGAGGGGGGTGCCAACGCGAACCGGTTTCGCCATCCGGTCACGGACGGGGTCAGGCCCGGCTCAGCGCGGACCTCAGCCGACCGTACGGCCCGCCTGCCCGGCTTCATGCCTGCCGTCGGCTGACGGCGGGCCCTCCCGGTGCACCAACTGCCGTACGAGCCTGACCAGCTCCGCAGGCTCGAAGGGCTTGGCAAGAAAGGCGTCGACGCCTGCGGCGAACCCGCTCTCCACCTCGTGCTGCGTACAGGCACTGATGATCGCGACGGGCAGATGGGCGGTCCGGGGGTCCTCCCGGAGCCGGGCGGCCGTACGAAGCCCGTCGAGCCGCGGCATCACAACATCCAGCGTCACGACATCGGGGCAGACCCGGTGAACGATGTCCAGCGCCTCGACACCATCGGCCGCGGTCACCACCTCGAAGCCCTCCAGCTCGAGATTGACCCTGATCAGCTGCCGGATGACCTTGTTGTCGTCCACAACAAGCACGCGGCCGGACACGCCTGGCACAACTCGAGAGTAGGTCGCCGTTCACCACCGCGTCCGGCTTTTCCTCACTTCCACCCGCACGGGGTGCTGACAGCCAACGACGACCTGCCCGACCGGAGCCCGCCCCGGCCTGTCGCGGCACCGGTGCGGCCTCCCAAAACCTGTTCATGAACACCCGGCCGAAGCTGGTAGTGTTCAACCCGTCGCCGCTTAACCACGGCGGTACGCCCCCGTAGCTCAGGGGATAGAGCAACGGCCTCCGGAGCCGTGTGCGCAGGTTCGAATCCTGCCGGGGGCACAGAAGCCGGACCAGCGTGAAACACCCGCTGACCTGCGGAAGTGCCAGACTTCAAGAGCCGGACCCAGTCTCACTGGGTCCGGCTCTTTGTCGTTGTGTATCGCTGATCGCGAGTGAGTGGCGAGTGGGACCGGGAGCCCTGAGACAGGCCCTGGCCGACCTACGCTGCCCCCTGAAGACCAACCAGTACACGGTGCACCAGGTGCACCAGGTTTGCCGGGGCAGCGGTTCAGAGCGGGCGAACGCTAGCCTCCCGGCGGAACTGTCTGAGCAGCAGCACGTGAGGGGCAGGGGCACAAGTGGATTCCGGGCAGGCGCGGGCACTCTTTACCAAATATTCCGCAGCGATGGCATACATCGAGGTGGAGTCCCCAAACGGAGACCTTGGTATCGGGTCTGCGTTTCATGTCGGGGAGGGCGTATTTGTAACAGCACGCCACGTGGTGGAAAACAAGCACATCAGGGAGGTTTGCATGACGGAATCTGTTTACATCCCATTCACAGAGGAGGAGTTGCGTACAGAAGTGCCCCATACTTTCCTAAACGGCGACACCCCTGTGCACTCGGTATCAAACAATGTCCTAGCCCTAATGCGAGGACCACTTTTCCTCCCTCGCACTGAAGTCGATGTGGCAATCTTCAAGGTTCAGGAAATCAATCCCCGCACACCAGTCATTCCCCTTGGAAGTCATCTCAACGACTTCCTAGGGCAGAGCGACTTCGTGCTGTCAGAGGCCGTCGTTCTGGGGTACCCACCCATTCCGATGTCTACGACACCCGTCCTCGTCGGCGCACGCGCAGAGGTGAACGCCCAGGTCGACCTATACGACTCTTGCGACGTTCATTTCGTTCTGTCCGCCACCGCACGCGGTGGCTTTAGCGGTGGCCTCGCGTTCTCCGAGTGGGGCTTCGCCCTCGGTCTAGTGACTCGATCGCTGCTGACCAACGACGGGACGGCCGAGTCCGGCTACATGTCAGTCCTGTCGATTGAGCCGATTTACGAATGTCTCGCCCACCATAAACTGCTGCCCGAGTGCCAAGCGGACGGTTGGGATGATCTATGGAATACACAGACCCTTCATTTCACCCGAGGAGAGCCAGGCATCTCGGGTGGTTTTCCGGTACTGGCTTCGGTGGATTCTTTCGATGATGGGCGGCGCTACCACCTAACGGTCTGCTGCGATGACGATTTTGAGGTTTTTGAGCAAGCCCTACGAACCGCCACCGCCGCGCTCAGCGAATACCAAACGGAGCTTGTCGAAATCCGCCCCCGGATGACCAGAATTCACATTACGGGGGCGGATCCAGGCTCTTCTGTCAACGTTGCAATCACCGCAGCCTTGAAGGCTACCACCAGGCTATTTGCCCAGCATGGCTACATCTCATTGTCGCATCCGTCGGTAGAAACGGAGGAGCCCCAGGTGTAGAAGATCAATGCTCCGTCTCCTCCTCCCATCCCATCGCCGCCTCGATTTTCCTGTTGTTCAGCTCCTCGTGGCCGTCAATGCAGCCCTCGTAGCGGCGGTGGATGACCTCTGGGGAGTTGCCCGCGCGACGGGCCACCTCTGCCACGGGGACCCCAGCGTTCAGCCAGTTCGTGATGCAGGTATGCCGAAGGTCGTAGGGCCGGTGCGCGAGCGGGGAATCCGCCTTGTCCGGTGGGAGTGCGATGGGCCTTGCTTCCTGCCACACCCTCCAGTAGCTGGACGTCCCCAGCACGCCACCACGCTCGTTGGCGAAGAGCCTGCCGTCCTTGGCCGTACCGAACTCCGTGATGTGCTCCCGGAGCATCGCAACCAGCAGCGGCGGTATGGGGACAGGCCGGTCAGCTTTGACCTCACGCGACTTGAGCCCCCGCTTGTCGTGGCGCTGCCCCGAATCGGTCCACTTCTTGCCGGACACCGGGCGGGTTTCCCGAAGGGTGAGGGTCCCCCAACCCGTCTCGGGCAGATAGCAGTCCTTCTCTCGCAGCCCGACCACTTCCGCCGGCCTCATTGCGGCGTAGAGCTGGCAGCCGAAGAACGCGACCAGCCGACGGCCGCGATTGCGGTGCACGGACCCCACGTACGAGACGGCCGCGAGGAGTGAAGTCCCCTGAGCCGCATTTACCAGGACCCGAGGATCCACCACGTCACCGCCCGTGGATCCGGTCCGCTTCACGTTGGCGAGCGGGTTTTCGTCCAGGTAGCCCGACTCGATCGCGTGCTCCATGGCGGTGTTGAAGCCGCGACGGCGCCGCTTGTACGTCTCCCCTGCCGCTGGGGTGCCGTCCAACTTGAAGGAAAGCCGGTACTGGACGTCCCGGAGAATTCTCGGGTCCGTCAGCGAGGACAGCGGAAGCGAACGGTTGGAGAGCCACGTACAGGCGGCCACAAGGTCGGGCGGGGGCTCTTCGCCCTTGTGAGCCGGTACGACAGCCCAGCGCACGGCCAGCCGCACTTCCTCAGGTGTCGGTGCCTTCGCTCCGTCGCCCATCATGGCGAGCGCCACTGTGGCCAGGCTGTCGGCAATGCCTTCACGCGTCTTCGCTGCTGTGGTACGCCACCGTGCCGCCATGTATTCGCGGCAGAAGTCCCACCATGACGGGTCCGGTTTTGTGTTCTCTTTCGCCGCTGCGGCCCGGAGTTCGGACTCTGGCAAACCGGTGTCCACGTCGAATGCCTCGCCCTTGCGCATGGCTTGCCACAATTCCGAGCGGCGACTTTCAGCGAGCGCGATTGTGGTGAAGCTGGCCGTCTTCACCTTGCCCGCTACCGTCCAACGGAGTTGGTACGGTGCCTTCTTGCTCTTCACCTTGTTGACCTTCCACACCCGTACGTCGGTGGAAAGGGTGGGGGCCGGTGTCTCAGGCCCGGACGGGCGCCCGCTGTTGCGGGCGCCCGGGGTCTCGCTGGCCTTGCGGTGGTTCACGCGGATTCCTCCAAGGTCTCCATCCAGCGGTCCAGTTCAGAGCGACGGATGCGCACCGATCCGTTCGGGAGCTTGATGGCCTTGGGGCCCTTCCTGAGCTGCCGCCAGCGATAGAACGTGGAGCGTGGTACGCCGATCTCTTCGATGACTTCGGGGATGGTCAACTTCTCGTCGCGGGGCTTGGCCACGACTCCTCCTTGGGCGAGAGAGCAAGGCAGGTGGGGAGCGGAGCATCTGAGGGCCGCCACAGAAACCACGGAATACACAGAAAGCCATGACGGGTACTCTGAGCTGGGAAGACAGCGGTCCGGGCGCGGTTGGGCGGGCTGCCACAGAAAGCGCGGGAAGTTCCACAGAAATAAGGCGCCCTGGGTGGGCTCGTATTTGTGTGGTTCTTCTGCGGGTTTCTGTGGCAGCCGCTCCCCTGCCGCCCATGGCCGCGTTCGTGCAGGTCAGGGGCGGCACAGGGTTATTTCTGTGATTCTGTGGTTTCTGTGGCGGGGGTCAGACGGTGGGTTCGCTCAGCTGCGGGTGGATGAGGTAGCGCGGGGACGGTGGCCGGCCACGTCCCCCGGAGCGGTGAACGGGCTGTGCTCGGATGTATCCGTGGTCTTCCAGCAGGTTCAGCGCCGGGTCGAGATCCGCCACGGTGGGGAACTCCGAGCGGGAGAGCTTGACCATGACTTCGCGTTTGCTGATCTCGGTCCACTCGTTGGCGCGCAGCAGCTCGTAGACGATGCGGGCGCGGTTGGCGGTGTGGTCGGCGCCCATGAGGTCGAAGACCGCGAGAGCGTGGCCGGTGAAGTAGTCCGAGAGCGTCACCGCGGCGCGCATGGTGTCGGCAGTGATGGGCTGGGTGTGGCCGTTCTCGGGGTGCGTGGCCAGGTGGAGCAGCCCGGCAAGGCGGCAGGTCGCACCCCCCAGCTTCGCGGCCCAGTTTCCGATGTGCCCGAGGTCGCCGCCGCGCTTGCGCAGCCGTGGTTCCTGCCGCTTCTCGTAGGCGACCAGCACATCGTTCGCCTCGGGTGAGAGCTGAAGAACCGCCGGGTCTGTCCAGTCCGCGAGGGACATGGTCAGCGCGATGACGCGTTCCTCGTAGGTGTCGGCCACCTCGTCGGGGATGGTGTCGGGCAGGATCTTGCGATGCCCCACGAGAGAGGTGGGCAGCGAGTACAGGAACCGGGCCAACAGGCCCCGGTCCCCTGCTCCTTTGATGCGGCCGATGTCCTCCAGGACGGACGGCTGCACCGTCAGGCCCATGGTCAGTGCGGGGGCTTCGATGAACTCTTCACGTCCCCGGCGGTCCACGCGCAGCCGGTCGCCTGCCTGGCCCCGGAGGAAGACCTCCATGTTGGGGGTTCCGGAGTAGCGTCCCGCGATGATGTCGAAGATGCCGCCCTCAGCGCTCATCACGGCCAGCCTGCCGCCCTGTTCGGCCAGCAGTGAAGCAATAACCTCCGGCGTCGCGTCATCGGCCAGCAGACGGGGCTTAGCGGGCACGGTGAGAGATTCGGCGGTCTGCGCGAGGCTGATGGCCTCGGCCACGAGCTGATCGCGCTTGTCGGCGTCCGCGCGGGCCGCTTTGGCGGCTGCGCTCTCCGCGACCTCCTTGGCGAGCTTCGCCGTGATTTCGGCCTCGATGATCGTGCTGGCCGAAGCGGCGGCCAGCAGCGCTTCCGACTTGTAGAGCGGGTTGGTCATCAGGGAGAACACGGCCGACTTCCGGTTGCCCGGCGGCAGCGCGACGACCACGAACGCGTTCGTGGGTTCACGCCAGCGGCCCCGGACGTGGACCACGGCGCGGCCCCCGGCAGCGGTCGACAGCACCGCGAGCGCGAGTGAGGCAGCCATGTCCACCGGCGTCTGTGTCTCCTCCGCGACCGCCCGGACGAAGTCCCCGAGCCAGGCCGGGAAGACCTCGGTGGGGAAGGCGGGGAGTTCGCGCCGCGCGGTGAGCGGGATCGGCTCTTCCCACGGGGCTGCGGCTGCCTGGTGTGCGTCCAGGGCTTCGAATCCGGCCCACAGTTCCGAGCTGTCCACGGGCTGTGTGCTCATGCTGCACTCGCCTCCAGTGCGCCGCCGCGGACGAGTCCGGAGCGGATCGCGGTGCGGCATTCTCCGGCGGGCAGGCCGGTGGACTGCCCGGCGCTCATGAGTTCGCCGGTGACGGCGGCCTCGGTGAGATCGCCGTTGCGGATCATCCGGGCGAGAGCGTAGGCGGCAAAGTACACAGCACGATTACGACCGCCCTGGCGGGCGGACAGCACCTTTTCCAGCTCCCCGCGCAGCGCTGCGGTGCTGTAGGAGGTGGCATTGCGCATCCGGGCGGACAGCTCGGCCAGCGGCATCGGGGCCGGTGCGGGCTGCGGGGTGAGCAGGTCACCAAGCCACGCAGGGAGGGGGGCCGGGGGCGCGTCGTGAATGATCTCGTACGGAGCTCCGCCCACGATGCTGCCGGCCGCAACCACGTACCCGCCCCAGGCCCGGGTGTCGACCTTCCACCCCAACGCGTCCGCCGTGCTGCGTAGCCGCTTTTCGGCAGGTGCGGTGAAGTACAGGTGTTGTCCGCCACGGCGGGTGCGCACCGAAAAGGTCTCGGTCGGTAGCCGCTCGCCAGCGCGCTCGCACAGCGCGGCGAACACGTCCAGGCCATCGGCCATGCCCGCCCATTGGGGCGGTGCGGTGTCGGTGTCGTCCTTGGGGATGTCGAGGTCTACGACCACGAGGTTGGCGGGGCCGGTGGCGATGCCGACGTTGTAGGGGGCCGCCTGCCAGCACTGAGTGATGTGCTCGGCGTCGAGGGTGGCGCGCTGCTCCGGGGTGCGGTGACCGTCCGCGCACCGACCGGTGCGGGGGCAGTTGCGTTCGGGGTGTCCGGCGGGCCGCTTGTCGCCGGGGCGCAGGGGGAAGACGGGCCAGCCGCGCTCAGCGGCGGCCAGGGCGGCGCACAGCAGCGCCGGGGCGAGGGTTGGTGTCATGCTGGGGGTCTCCTGTTTCTGCGAAGGGACGGAGAACCGGGGCGGTCGCGGTCTTTGGCGAGAGGCGACCGCCCCGGGCGGATTCAGTCTTCGATTTCGCCGCTGTAGCCGATGGGCGACAGCGCGCTGTGGGCCCGGTTGAGGGCATCGGCGAGCATGTCCGCGCAGCGGGAGGCTTCGGCCAGCGCGGTCTTGGCCTTGCTCACGTGGTCTGCCACCAGGCCGTAGTCAGCGGTGAGGGTGCCGTCGAGGTGCAGGCGGGTGAGAAAGCCGCTGGTCTGCTCGAAGGACTGCGGCAGGTTTTGCGCCATCCTCTTGAACGCGGCGACGCTGGAGTACGCCTGCCCGGGGTAGTGCAGGCTGCCCGAGCGTGAGCATGCGTTGGACAGGGTGGCGTGGTTGAACTTGCGGACCGCTTCCGCGGCGGTGTCCGCGTTGCCCTCCGGCTTACGGGTTGCGGCCACGTCAGTGCTCCTTGGCGATGTCGGCAGCAGGCAGTTCCGGCAGCCCTGCGTTGGCCAGGGCGGCAGGGTCGAAGCCGGGCAGGGCTGCGCGGGTGATGAGTGCGGTGGCGAGCTGTTCGGCGTAGGCGGCACCGGTGCGGGCGACCTCGATCTGTGCTCCGGCGCGCAGGGCTTCCACGCGTTCGACGTGTGCGTGGGTTTCGTGCCGCTCGGTGGTGTGCCGGTGGTGGGCGATCGTGTCGCGGCGGTCGGTGCGCCAGTAGCGGGCTGCGAGTCCGTAGGCGACGGCGGTGGCCAGTGCCCACAGCAGCAGCGGCAATGAGATGCCGTCCGCGTATCCGGCGACTCCGGCCAGAGCGAGCCCGCCCGAGACAGCGAACGCGGTTCCGGCGATGACGGGGTCCCCGGCGTGACCGGCCGAAGCGAAAGCGCCGGCCGTCGCGGCCCCGGTGGCGAGCACGACCATCAACGCGGCGTTGCCGACGCTGTGTTCGGCGCCGTTGGTGTTCCAGATCCTGCCGAGGGTGAGCACGGTGGAGGTGGCGATGGCAGGCGCAGCTTTGGGCGCGGCGATGGCGAGCCAGTGCCGGGCGATGATCGGTTCGTTCATGGCCAGCTCCTCTACAGGTTGCCGATGGCGTTGACGACGGCGGTGGTGAGGTCGTTCATCGGCTGGGAGGCGCCGGTGGAGGCGAGGTAGAAGCCGAACATGACGGCGATGAACGCGGAGCCGTAGCTGAGGCTCTTGGAGCGGAGCAGGAAGAACAGGACGAGTCCGAACAGGGCGACGAGCGAGACGGTGATGGCCATCGGGGTTATCCCTTCGGGGCAGGCTTGAAGGCGGGCTTCTTGGCGGGGGTGTCGGTGCCGTCGCGGTAGAGGCGCAGCCACAGGTTGTAGAGGTGGCGTCCGACGCGTATGCGCTTGCCGTGGCCCTTGCAGCGGCGGCACGGCTTGCCGCGCTTGAGGCGGCCCTTGCGGTCGCTCTTCATCGCGAAGCCGAAGCCGCGGCACTTGCGGCAGTTGCCGAACGGGCTGCCCGCACACAGACTCGCGTAACCGAGAGTGACGATGAGCAGGCAGACGCTAGCAAGGAGGATGAGGGTCATGGGGTGCCTTCCAGGCGGGGTTTCCGGCGTTTTCGCAGGTGGGATGCTAGGTGCGAGATCGCTGATAGGGGCCGGTTTGGGCTGCTAGTAGGGGTGCTAGACCTAGCAGCGGTGGCTGCTAGGTCTAGCACCGGTGCGCGTCAGCCTTCGGACCGCTTTCCGTCACGCACGGTGATGACTGCGGTGACGTCGGCTCGGGCGATGCCCCGGCGGGTGGTGCCCTTGCCCTTGTCGGTGGAGCCCCATACGTCCTGCGCGGTGACGCCGTGCGGCTTGAGGTTCGAGGTGACCGTCTCGGCCTTCCAGCCGCCGTAGACCTCCGGGCGCAGCGTGGCCAGGCGCGCGGCAACCTTCTCGTTCCACACCTTGTCCTCATCGGCCGGCACGACCCTGAGGATGTCGGCCAGCAGATCGAAGGCGGCCTCACCGCTCTCCGGTTCCTGCCCGATGGCGTGGCCGGTGACGTTGCCGTACTCCTCGCGCATCTTGCGGGCCCGCACGACGACCTGTTCGGCCCCGAGCGCATCCACGAACGCGGACGCGACGATGCGCGGATCATCGCCCTCACCGGCCATCCAGCAGATACCGCGGTCGGTGCGGGAGAACATCGTGGCCCGGTATCCGGCCTTGTACATCGACGTGCCCAGCACCATGTCGTTGGCGGGCTGGCCCATGACCTTCAGGCAGAACCGCAGCACCGCGTTCGCTGAGATGCCGGTGGGCAGCGACTTCGCGTCGGGGCGCTGGGTGCCGAACAAGGTCACCATGCCCAGGGCCGGACCGCGTTTGCCCAGGTCGGTGGCGATCTCTTCGATTTCCTTGCCGTACTTCTCGTGCTCGAAGGGGACCTGGCACTCATCGAATCCGGCGACGATCGGGTGCAGGCCAAGGGACTTGTCGTTGGCCAGTGCGGGCGTGACCTTCGACTCCGGGCAGCGCGAGCGCGGCAGGGACTTGATGACCTTCGCCCGCCTGCGCAGCTCCGCCCGCAGCTCCCGCAGCGATTCCAGGACGTACAGGATGTCCTCATCCTCGTCACCGGCCCGGTAGCGGTGGCAGACCGGTTCCAGGGCGCCGAAGTCGCCGGTGCCCTTGAAGTCGAACGCGTACAGCTCCGCACGCGGGTCCAAAGCGGCGATGAGCAGGAACAGACGCATCAGGAACGTCTTGCCCATGCGCGGGATGGAGCCGACGACGACCGAGGCGAACATCAGGGTCACGGCCACGTCGCCCATGCGCTGGTCGTTGCCGAACACGACCGGCTTGAACAGGTCCACTTGCCCGGACTTCAGCAGCGGCCAGGCGGGCTTGGTCGTCTCGTTCATGGGCTTGTCGCCCACCCACAGGATCAGCCGTCCCTCGTGCTCCGTCGGATCGGCTGAGGGCCACACACAGCCGACCTTGCGGCGCAGCCCGGACGCCAGCGGCTTACGGGCCTCCATGATGTCCTCCGGGGTGACACCCCACGGAAGATCCAGGTCAGCGCGGTAGCCGGGGCCATCGCGGGTGATCTCGGAGGTGAAGCGCATCCCGTTCATGTCACCGCCCTTTTTGATGGCGGCCGTCAGCCTCGGGTTGCCGATGTTGTCCAGCGCGCGCAGCACGATTGCGCCGGTGAGCTTCTGGATCTCGGTCTTGAGCACCGCGGGCCCGATGACGGGCTGGCCTTTCGGAGCACCCCAGAAACCGGCGACCAGCACCGCAGCCGACGCCAGCACCGCGAGCCAGCCCGGGGCCATGACGTACATGGTCAGCGCGAACCCCGTACCGAAGATCAGGCCCACCGTCGTGACCAGCACCCGCAGCCGCACACGGCTGTCCCGCTGACGCGACAGCTTCAGGTACTCGGCGGTGTTCTCCTTGTAGACCTCGTAGGCACGCAGCGGGGCAGCCTCGGCGTCCCACATCCACCGGTTGGTGTCGCGCACCATGCGGGCCGCGCCGCGCGGGGCGTTCAGCCCGAGCTGCAGCGCGTACCAGGGGGTACGGATGCCGTGGAAGACGGTGGAGTAGAACGCGTTGCTGGCCGCGCGCTGAGTGGTGGAGACGAACCCCGGCTTGGACGTCAGCCAACTCGGCAGGATCGGCAGCCGCTTGTAGTTCGTGATGCCCGGGGCGGGGAGGTCAGGTGAGTCGACCGGCCGCAGTCGGGGCGACTCGTCTTCGTCGTCGTCCGCTTCGGCCGGCGCGGCGGGAACGGGCGCTTCGGCCGGTTCCGGGGCGGGGGTGGCGGCAGCGGGTCGTTTGGTGGTGATGTCGAAGACCTCGGCGTCAGGACGCTCGGGCTCTTCGCTCTGGCCAGTGACGGTGTTCTCAGACACGGTGGGTCTGCTCCCTCTTGTCGAGTGGGGTTGGAAGGGGCCCGGACGACGCTTTGGCAGGCGAGCCGTCCGGGCCCCGCTGAGCGGGAGTTGTGTGAGGTCAGGCAGCGAGCCGGGGTGCGTCCGCGCAGGGCACGCACATGCCGAGCGAGGCCGGGATGCGGTATCCGGCATCGGTGCGGCACTCGGGGCAGACACGGCGGGCGGCGTTCGCCTTGGCGAGTGCCGCCCATTTGGCCGGTGTCATCGGCCGGACCGGCTTGGCCAGGTCGATGCGGTACAGGTAGGCGACGCGGATCGGGTTCGTGCCCTTGCGCCAGTAGCGGCGCGAGTACCACAGGACCTGAGCGGCGATGTCCTGCCCGCCAGGCCTCAGCTCGTGTGAGCGAAGCTGACGGCGGGTCACCAACCCGTCCGGTGCCATCCGCCACGGAAACGTAGGCACTCCGTAGCGGGCGCCGGTGGGGTCGTAGAAGCGGCTGCTGCCCATTACGCGGCCGTCGCCTCGGCACCGTCATCCGGTACGGCGCGCTCCGCCCTGAGCGCGTCCCGCAGCGTGCGGCCGTTGGCCGACGACGTACGGACCGCCTTACGGATCGCCTCGGCCGTCAGCTCACCATCCGACCAGTCGGCCGTGACCGACCGCGCCTCGGCAAGGAGTTCGTCCGGGGTGCGGGTCGGTCGGGGCGTGCGAGCCGACTGCGGTACCCGACCGGTCGCCCGACGCGGAGCCGACTCCACAGCAGCTACCGCTTTCACCGGAGCCGACTCCGTGGCCTCCACCGGCTCGACTGCCGAAGCGGACTCAACCGCCTGAACCGGCTCGATCACCGGTACCGGATCGGCCAACTCAGGGGCCGGAAGTGCGGCCACCGCAGCCGGTGCCTCGGTGGCCGACTCGTGCAGGTCAGACCCCAACCGATTTGTTGTGGACTGATCTGATTCATCCTGATCTGCGACCGGGGCCGGTCGGTGGTGCAGCACCTTCGCCACGAGGTCCGAGCCGAAGAAAATCGACCCGACCGGCAGTGAGGTGGCCAGCAGCACGAGGACCCAGTTGGCGGGGTCCCAGTCGGCCAACTGCATCCGCTCGCCCCCGCCGTGCAGTGCGGGAACCAGCCCGTGCACGTAGTTGAGAACCAGGGACGCGGCCGTGTAACCGGCCAGCACCCGCAGCGCGAACGCCTTGTCCTTGCCGGTGAGCACGAGGGTGGCGACCAGCGCCAGGGCCATCAGGCCATCGACCACGAACGGGTACAGCAGCGCGGCCGTTCCGTCCGCGCCGACCGTCCGGGCCACGTCCCGCTGCGCGTTCCACGAGACACGGAAGGCCATGCCGACCACACCGACCAGAGCAGCGACCAGCAAGGTTTTGGCGAAGCGGTTCATGCCGCTGCCCCCGTTCCGCCAGTCGCGCCACGGCGGCCCTCGCGACGGCCGTTGACCGTCCGGAACTCCGGGACCGATCCGAGCGCCGGGGCGATGGCATAGCCCCCGCCCTCCTGCTTGATGCTGTACATCTGCTCATCCGCCCGGCGCAGCAGAGCGGACAGATCAGCGGTACCAGCCCGCCAGTACCGGGCCGCGCCGATCGACGCGTACACGTCGATGTCCTGGCCCTCGAACTCCACCGGCTGCTCCAACCGGTCCAGCAGGTCAGCCAGCTTGGAATGCAGGTTGTCCGTCACGGTGGCTGTGTTTCCGTCCACGGGAGTGATGGCGGCGAACTCATCCCCGCCCAGGCGCCCCGCGATTCCGGCGTTGTCCTCGGTCCACTCCCCGAAGCGCTGCCCGGTAGCCCGGATCACAGCGTCCCCAGCAGCGTGGCCGAAGGTGTCGTTGATCTGCTTGAACCAGTTGAGGTCTACGACGTATACGGCCCGCTGCTGGCCTTCGGCCAGGCTCTTGCAGGCCCGCTCCTCGAACGGGTCACGCGTCCACAGGCCGGTCAGCGGGTCACGGCGGGCCGCTTCGATCCGGCGCCGCATCCGCAGACTGTGGATGGACCAGCCGGACGCGAGCGGAAGGGCTGCGGCCAGGGCCGCAAGGGTCTGGCTCATGCCGCTTCCTCCGTCCCAGCCGAACGGCCGGCGGAACGGGCGGCGCGCAGGAACGGCACGGTGCGGGTGAGCGCGTCGGCGTACAGCGCGTCCCACGCGGCGACCTCGTCACCGCCCTCACCCTGCGCGGCCAGGTCCGCGATGACCTCACGGGCCACGTCCAGACGGGCCGCGCGCTCCTCGGGCGACTCCGGGGTGAGCGGACCCCGGAACAGGTCGCGGTCGATACCGAGGGGCAGGGTGTCGAAGCCGAGCGCCAGCTCTTCGAACTCGGTCGCGTTCAGAGCCTGGTGGTTACCGATGTACGTACGCATGTGGATCTCTCCTGAAGAGCGAAGGGAGCCGGGGCGGCCTCGGTCTTTGGCGAGAGGCGACCGCCCCGGCGGGAGGCGGTTCAGACGGTGGTGATGATGAGCGCGGCGACCAGCAGCCACAGGTAGTGGAAGGACTGGTCAAGGGCGTAGGCGCCGGTGCCGAGGTGGGCTGCGGGCTTACCTTCGGCCGTGACCGGATGTGCGGGGTGGGCCGGGGTGCCGAGTCCGTAGAACTCGGTCTTGCCGGTGACCTTGGCCAGCCACGCGAGGGTGCTGCGGCGATCCGCCCACCAGTGCGTCACCGCGTCCAGTCCCAGACCGGTCACCAGACCAAGCACGGACAGGTGCAGGCCCAGCACAGCGGCCACAGGCAGCAGCAGCGCGAGCTTGGTGGCGGTGAGTGTGGCGACGTGGCGTGCGTCGGCCAGGCGGCCCGTCCAACCGGGCTTGCCCTTGGTGGCCGACTGATGCGAGGTCTGAACCCAGTGGTCACCCACGCTGTGAGCGACGTACAGGGCGATGAAGACAGCGGCGAAGGTTGCGGCATCCATCTACAGGACTCCTTGGCGTGAAGGGAACGCGGACGACCGGGGCGGCCTCGGTCTTTGGCGAGAGGCGGCCACCCCGGCGGGAAGGAACGTCTGTGGTCAGCGGGTGCGGACGTCGCCGCTGACGCTGTGGGCGCTGACGCGCAGGCCGTGCCCGCCGCTGACGCTCACGTCGCCGGAGACGGTGTTGGCGCACAGGGCGCCGGACGCCTTGAGCGTGGCGTGTACCTTCACGTCGCCCGAGGTGGTGTTCAGCTCGGCGTTGCTGCCGCTGTACAGGTCCACGGCGATGTCACCGGAGACCGAGCGGGCCACCATCTGCTCAGCCACACGCCAGACCGTCACATCGCCGGACGTGGTTGACGCGTTCACGGTCCGGGCCCCGTCAACCTGCAAGTCGCCGGAAGTGGAGCGGAACTCCATACGGTCCACGTCGCCATCCACGACGGCATCGGCGGATGTGGAGACCACCGCGAGTGAGGAGTTGGCCGGCAGAGCGACCCTGGCCTCAATCGGGCTGACCGTGGTCATCGTGCTCGCGCCACCGCCGCTGATGACACGGCCGTTGACGATGGTGACGCCGGTGACCGATCCGTAGACCGTTCCCATGCTCTGCGTGACCCGGTTGTCCCGGACGCTCTGCATCATCACGTTGCCGGGGATCTCGGGGACCTCCACCGCGACGGCCTGGCCGTTCTCGGTGATGCGGGCCGCGTTGACCGCGTCAGCGGCCGGACCCGACGTGTCGGCGGTCCGCAGCGTCACGCGGGCACTGGTGAGGCTGTCGATGACCTGCACGTGGACGCTGCCCATGGGCAGGCCCAGCCCCAGGACGACGGGGCCGTTGGAGCTGGAAACGAAGGTGCGCTCAGTCATTGCGGAACTCCTTGATGCGCGAAGGGAGGAAGCCGGGGCGGTCGCGGTCTTGGCGAGAGACGACCGCCCGGCAGGAACGTGCTGAGCGAGCCGTGCGCCCCAGAAGTCCGGGCCACGGCGACCGCTCGTCGAAGACGAGTGGTCATTGCTGCTGACGCCTCCACAGGGGAGCCATCAGCAGCCAAAATCACTCGTTCTTGGCACTCTGTTCAGTTCTCAAGGAACGACCGCTCCCAGCCCGTTGGCGTGCGACAACGTCGCCTTCCCGGTTCTTCCGGCTGGTGCAGGTACTGCGGTTTCGTGCGGCTCCGCCGGTTCAGACGGGCACTGTCGCGATGAGGAACATGTATTACGTGTTCCTCATCATGCAGAGAGAGATTCGCTCCGTCAAGCCCTTCGGCTGTTCGGTTCTGCGAGTCCCTCGCTGTCGATGTGCTTACAGCTTGGCCTCAGCGGCGAAGACGATCGACCCCGTACGTGTACAGCCCTTGGACGACTTCGCTACGGTGAAGTCGTCCCAAGTCGTCCCAGCCGGGGGAGAGCACGACATGGCCAACGAGAGGCTGCGAGGCGCGATCGTCGAGAGCGGCATGACGCTCGATCAAGTGGGCGCGCGTTTGGGGGTGTCGGCCAAGACGGTTGAGCGCTGGATCGGTGATCCGAAGCGCAAGCCCTACCGGCGCTTCCAGTACGCGGCTGCCTCGCTACTGCAATGTGAGGTGTCCTACCTGTGGCCCGAGGAGCGGACATCAGCCGAGGTCACCGAGGCTGGGAACGCTGAGCTGATCAAGCTGTATCCACACCGGTCCGTCGTGCCGAACCGGCTGTGGCCACAGCTCTACGCGCAAGCACGGGAGCGCTTCGACGTGCTCGTGTACTCGGGCTTCTGGCTCACTGAGGACCCTGCGTTCCACCGGGTCGTCAAGGAGAAGTCAGCGGCCGGCGTGCGCATCCGCTTCATGCTCGGAGCTCCGGACAGCCCTGCCGTGGCCGTGCGTGGCGAGGATGAGGGGATCGGACCGGCCATGGCCAGCAAGATTCGAAACGCCCTCATCAACTACAGCCCACTCTTCGGACTCCCCGGAGTCGAGTTCCGACTCCACAGCACCACGCTCTACAACTCGATCTACCGGGCCGATGACGAGATGCTGGCCAACGGCCATCTGTACGGGGTCGGGGCATACATGGCCCCGGTGCTGCACATTCAGCGCGTGCCAGGGGGCGAACTGTTCGATGCGTACGCTGAGAGCATCGAACGGG
Organism: Streptomyces sp. ISL-99; assembly: GCF_018614005.1. Taxonomy (NCBI): domain Bacteria; kingdom Bacillati; phylum Actinomycetota; class Actinomycetes; order Kitasatosporales; family Streptomycetaceae; genus Streptomyces; species Streptomyces sp. ISL-99. Next base: position 66,046 of record NZ_JAGGPC010000007.1, on the reverse strand, counting down.
TCTGGGAGACAGCCAGGCCCATCACTTCACCCGCCGATTGCGGAGGTCTGCACGCGTGAGCCGAATCGACTATTTCCGCGACCCCAACGCGCCCAAGGCCAACTCCGTGGTGCCCTCGGTAACGGCAGTCGTCCGCGACGACGACGGACGGCTTCTGATCATCCACAAGACCGACAATGACCTGTGGGCACTCCCCGGGGGCGGCCACGACATCGGGGAGAGCATCGGTGACACGGTCGTGCGGGAGGTGGAGGAGGAGACGGGGATCACTGTCCAGATCGACAGCATCGTGGGGCTCTACACCAACCCTGAGCATGTCCTGGCGTACGACGACGGAGAGGTACGGCAGCAGTTCTCGATCTGCTTCCGCGCCCACCCAACCGGCGGTTCTCTGCGCACAAGCAGCGAGTCGAAAGAGGTCCGCTGGGTTGACCCAGCGGACCTCGATGACCTGAACATTCACCCGTCCATGCGGCTGCGCATCCAGCACGGCCTGGACGACTCGCGGCATGAGCCCTACATCGGCTGATCTCCCGCTGCCACCTTGGCCAGGCGGCCCTCAACCCGTTCCGCGGCTGCGTAGATCTCCGGCGCCGCACGTTGGATGAAGCGTCCGACGATCGTGTCGGGTCCGTACCGCTGCACAATCTCGTCAAGCCGATCGGCCGGCGTGGTGTGCGTCCCGTCCGGCGTCGTTGTCATGTCGCAGAAGAGCAACGCGTCAACGAGGTCGGGGCGCTCCAGCTCGAATTCGCTCTCCAGTTCCTGCCTGAGACCGCGCTCCTCAGCCTCCAAAAGGGCGCAGGAGTGATGGGCCACGAGTCGGACCACCCGCTCATCCGCCCCTTCCTGGTCTCGGAGGAACCGGGCCCCGTCCAGCGGGTGAAAGCCAGTGGTAGCGATGCTCGGCGAGTAACCAATGTCGTGCAACACGGCGGCTGCTTCCAGCAGCTCCGCATCGTCGCCAAGGATCGCCCCCAGGGAACGAGCGCGCTTGGCGACCCCGAGGGAGTGCGCCCACCGGCGAGGCAGCGGGTCGGACAGCAGCGATTCGGAGAGCGAGTACGCCCATTCATTCAGTCCCATGGCTGCCAAGGCTACGGCCGGACGGATGACGTCGGGAGAGCGCGTACGGTGCGCCCCTTGCCATGAACCGTGGCGAGCAAGCCGGTTCCCTCCATCTGGGCAAGCGCGCGGCGCACCGCCGTACGAGATACACCGAAGCGCTCGCAGAGCTTCGCTTCAGACGGATACGTATCGCCAACCGCCAGCGAGTCTTCAGCTATCGCATCAGTCATCCGTTCCAGCAGGGAACGCCGGTCGCCACCTCGGGCGATGCGCCAGCCGATCCCAGGCGCGGACTCAAGGGCGCCCTCGGCTTCGAGGACCTTGAGAGCGCGGCGGATGGTGTTGCGTGAGACCCCGTGCGAGCGCATGAGATCAGCCTCAGACGGCAGGGTGTCGCTGATCTCGCCCTCTTCGATCGCCTTCCGTAGTGCCTCCGAGATGACCAGGTAGGTTCCACGTGGACTGGCCTCCGACACTTCGGCTCCTCTCGCGTCTCTCTGCTGCTCGTCGTCAAGGATCCCATGGCCACCCAGCAGCGCGGCGCTGCACGTCGTGTTCAGAGGCACTCCGAGTGAGTGGCGAGTGAAAGTCTCGCCTACGTGATCTTGATGTAGCTTTCCCGCAGGTCAGACGCACAATGCTGCTCTACCTGATCATGCCCTCCGGAGCCGTGTGCGCAGGTTCGAATCCTGCCGGGGGCACAGAAGCCGCAGTGAACTGCGGAAACGTGCCTTGAGAAGCCGTTTGGCAGCCTTAGCCGAAGAGCTAGGCAAACTGCCAAGCGGCTTTCTTGTTGTCTAGAGACTGCCGACAGAGCGCAGATTGCCTTGCCCAGACTCCACCAGGAGCCAGGATGCCGAGCACTGCCACGACGGCCCGCAAGAGCCCGCTTCGAGCCGTCGCTACTCCCCCTGTCACCACCGCCGCGCCGGTCGCTGCGCGCCCCGCTCGATCGAAGACGGCCGCCGCTGTTGCACAGCGGGAATCGATGATCGAAGAGTTCGCCGACGTGCTGCGAGCGAAGACCAACAGGAACGGTCGCCCGTACGCTCCGCGCACCATCGGCGCGTACAGGGATGCGGCCATTGCGCTGCACCACTGGATGACGAAAGAGCGCATCTACGACGGCTTCACTGGGTGCGACGTCGACACCCTCAACCGCTTCTTCCGCTGGTATCAGCGGACCCACGACCGGAAGCAGCATGAGAGCTTCACGGGTGGCACGAACACGAAGCAGCGTAATCTTCGCCACCTGTTCACCTGGCTTGCCGAGGAGTACGACCACCCGCACCCGTGGGACGACAAGAAGTTCCAGCGGTACAGCGCACCTCAGGACGCAACGCCGAAGACGTTGAGCGATGACTTCATCAAGGACGTGTTGAAGGTGACCGAAGGCGGTAGTCCCCGTGTCCGGGACTTCGAGCGCACCCGCGATCACGCCATGATTCGTGTGCTGACCGAGGGCGTACGCGCTGATGAGCTGCTGAGGCTGACCGTGGACAGCCTGCACCTCGAAGAGGGCGTTTTGCAGGTACCGCCGATCAAGGGCGCGCGTGCGGCTCGCGCCGGACGCATCGTGCCGTTGCAGCCGAAGACCGTGATCGCGCTCCGCCGTTACCTCCGCGCCCGCGAGGGGCACCGCCACGCCGGGGGCGGGTATCTGTGGCTCGGCACTCGGGGCCGTGGGCACCTGAAGTACAGCGGCCTGTATCGGATGCTCAACCGTCGCTCGGAGCAGGCCGGTTACGGCAAGGTGGCACCCCACATGCACCGCCACACCTGGACCCACGAAATGCTCGAAGCCGGGGTATCCGCCGAAAACGTGATGGAGGCGGGCGGCTGGAAGGATCGCAGCATGTTGCGCCGCTACGCCGCTGACATGGCCGCACAGCGTGCTGTCTCGGCCATTCACCAGCTCGGCGACCGACACTGACACCAGCAGCACGACAAGAGCCCCTGATGCCCGTCAGGGGCTCTTGTCGTTGTTGAGGCACCGGAGACGGCTCACAGCACTCGGCAAGATCCTTACCCGACTACGCGAATATTGGCGTTGCCGCATAGACGGGCGTGTCGGCCCCTCGTACCGTCGTAGTCACCGCCCCAACAGGGGCCAGACGCAAGGGGTTTCAGCATGGCGCGGGAGGAACTGACCCGACTCACCGGCAGTGGTAATGGGGAGTGCAATCAGAACGACTGTCCCAACATCTATCGAGACGAGACAGACGGCGGGATCGTCGTCCAGGGCGACATGTGCGAAGCGTTCCGGCCTCCGGCTGGTGAGGCACTGGTGAAGATCCCCGAGCATGTTCTGAGGGAGGCTGTCCGTGCTCTTGGATGGTGACGCGTGGCAGGCCAAGTTCCGGGACTTCCAGAACGAGGCATGGCGACTCGAAACCCTGCCCGCGTACAACGTGCCCCAGGAAGCGGAAGAGATCCGGGCCTATCTGGCAGGCGAACGAATCGATCCTCACACGCACTCGAACGAGTACACCGAAGATCTAAAACGGGTACGCCGCGAGGGCAAGAGCAAAGGGCGCGTGCACGTCGTCACTCGCCCCCTCTCCGACTATCTCCGCTATGAGTTCATGTACTACCTGCCGCATGTATGGGCAGGCGAGGACATTCGGATTATGGACGTGACCGACCGGAATAACCCGCTGGTCGGTGTCCAAGACTTCTGGATCTTCGACAAATCGGAAGTCGTCCTCATGAACTACGAAGCGGACGGAACGCAGATCAGCCGGGAAGTGTTCGAGGGCGACGTGACGCCCTACGTGGAATATCAGCGCATTGCGCTGGCTGAGTCGGTGCCTTTCGAAGAGTACGTGAAGGGCCTTGACGCTTAACCCGGAAGAGCTGGGCCAGTCGAAGCATGACCTAGCCGAGACACTGAAGACGCTTCGCAAGCGAGCCGGGATCACTCAGACCCGGCTCGCTCAGCGTTGCAACATGTCACAGACGAAGATCAGCAACATTGAAGGGGCGAAGCTAACGCCGAGTCTTGTTGACGTTGAACTGATCCTCAGAGCTTTGGATGCCCCGCCCGAGCTTGTCTCTCAAGTAGTGGCCCTAACGCGTACGGCGAACACAGAGTGGCAAGACGTGTGGTCGCAGCGCCGCACCGGCTTGGAGAAGAAACAGAATGAGCTAGCCGGCTTCGAGCGGGCTTCCACGGAGTTCAGGTATTTCTTGCTGTCCGTGGTGACTGGTCTACTTGCGACACCCGAATACGTGAGGGCGAGTCTTGCCCACATCCCCGGTGACCACAGTAAGGCGATTGCGAAGAAGCTAGAGCGACAGTCAGTTCTTTACGACACGTCAAAGCGCTTCACGTTCATCCTGACTGAGCAAGCCGCCAGGTGGCCGTTTCTTCCTGCATCAGCCATGGCCATGCAGATTGATCGACTAGTGTCGATTAGCCTCCTCCCAAACATTCGACTTGGAATCATCCCGCTGGGCGGCCATTTGCCAGTATGCCCGTTGAATACCTTCACCATCTACGACACACGGATAGCGACAGTAGAGACGTCGACCGGTGCAATGGTGTTCCGGGATCACCGGGATGTTTCGGCGTACCTAAATGAATTCAGCGCCTATGAGGGATACGCCTTGTTCGGGGATGAAGCCAGAGAACGACTGTCCGAATGGGCCAACCAGCTCCGCTCATGATCTTTACCCGACAACGCCAATAAACCGCCTAGCCGTGCGCCCCCCTTGGCACCATGTCCTGACAGACATGGAACTGAGGGGCGATCGATGCTTGAGTATGCGGCGCACGATGAATCCCGAACCGGACCGGTAGCCAGGAACCCCGGATTAGAACCGGTTGGCGTCGAAGGATGCATGACGTGCGCCGCGCTCTCCCAATCCCGTGCAGTGGCGCGTGAAGCGGGTGTAGCCGGAGCCGTGGCGAGTGCCAATCGGGAGATTGGCAACCACCCGCATAGTGCCGTAGGGGCGGGCCGGAGGCTGCCTATTGCGGCCGTGTGGGGGGTGGCTGTATGACCACGCCCCCAAAGTACCCCGGCGCTCCGGTTGAATTGCCGCTAGACGATTGGCTGTACGAAGCGAAGCCGCGCAACGGGTGCCCGCAGTGTGCGGACGCTCTCGCTGAATTGAACGCGGCGAAAAAGTCACGAAACGCTTCCGCGCGCTTCGATGCGGCCCGCAAGATCCGGCTATGCACGCACGGGGCCAGGCCGTGACCACGGCGCCGACCCGCCCGAAGAGGAAGCCTCGGGCGGGCCGTACGGGGTATGGGGCCAATGCCGACAGGCCGCCCACGGTCGTTGAATGGATGATCGAGAACGCCACCATTTGCGGTGCGTGCTTCGGCGATAAGGAAGTGTGGTGCCCCACCTGTGCGGGATTCGGCGGGTGCTCGACATGCGATGGCCGCGAGAAGGTTCGGTGTCCTCGGTGTGTGGGCGGAATGCTCGAAGGCTGGAAGTGGTGAGTCGATTCCTCGGCCGAATGGCGCCGTCAGCCTTCGTGTTCGCTACCTGGCTCGCATGCGGATTGATCATCACGCTTGCCGCGACCGGCAACCTATAGGGGGCAACAAAGCATGTCGGTACAAGAACTACTGAACCTTATAGCGCCGCGAAGCGGTCAAGTCGACCCCACATCATGCGTCCAATGTGCATCCCTGCGCAGGCGGGTAAAAGCGGCTACCCGCTCAGGGAAAGAGGCCGAGAGCATGAGAACCATTGAGGCGATGCGGACGCACAAGCAGTACGGGCACCCCGAAGACAATTTGCGGCTGTCCTCTGATCTTCCCAAAGACGCCCCCAGGTTGATCTAGGGGTGGACGTTTGGGATCGGTTCCCGCCCCGGTGGTGGAAACCCTGGACAGGTCGAGCGGCCGGGGCGGGTTGCACGACGGCGCGGGGACCGTATCCCCGCTGTTCGGCGAAGGGAATTGGCACCATGACCCAACGGCCCGAATTCGAGTTCGTCACGGCGGCGGCATGCCGTGACGCCCGTGTGGACAACTGCCCTGAGGTGGCACTGAACGTACCGGGGGTGGTGGCGTTGCGGGACAGTCAGCGACCGGACACCATCGTCACCATAACGCCCGCTGACTGGGCGACGCTCACTGCCGCGATCAAGGGCGGAGAGTTCGATCTGAGCGCCTGAGAGAAGGTCCCCGTGCGCAAGTGCCCCCAGTGCGCTGCTGAGTGCCTGACAGACCCCGAGAGCGGGTTGCCTTGGTGCCCGCAGTGCGGGACGCACTCGGGGCTGTCTGAGCCTGGCTGCCGGGGCTTGTGGTGGTGGCGTGACGCTGCCACCCGAGCGCCGACCAGGCAGCGCAAGCACTGAGCAAGGGACCATTCCCAATCGGCCCTGCCCGTGCGTCCCCCCGCGGGGCTTCTCTTTGTCTCCGTTGGAATCCCGCGCTTAGGACCGGAAAACAAGAATAGGCCCCCAGCCGGCGGGCTGGGGGCCTACGAATTGGGCTGCCGTGCGATTAGCTGGCAGCGGCCTTGACGATCTGCACCGAGGATGCCTCGGCAAGCGAGACACCAGCGATTCGAAGAGTCAGCTTGAAGCCGACCTGATCCTTATCGAAGCGAGCATCCTCACTGATTCGCACCGTGGCGTTACGGCGAACACCGACAACGATTCGGGAAGCGTCGGCGACGATCACAGTCTTAGCGGGCAGGAATGCACTCGGCAGGATCGGGAGACCCCACGCCGTGGACGCCGGAGCGTCAGTCGGAGAACCCCCCTGGTACACGCCGGAGCCAGCGGCCTTCTCCTTCCGGAGAGCCGCAGCCATATCGACAGAAGCCCACACCACAGACGGGGTGCCGTTCGTCGACTCGATACGAGCGACGGCATCGGCCAGGTCGTCATAAGTGACGGTTACCTTTCCAGCACCGAGGGTCGTCGAGGTTCCCTGAGAAAGGATTCCCTTGATCGGGTTCACTCCCGATCCGGTGAACGCATCATTGTCGAACTTCAGCGAAGCATCGCGAAGAAGGTTATCGGCGATCACTCTCCGCTGATCAACGGCCGAGTCCTCCAACACTTCGACGGAAGCCCACTGCACTTCGCCAATCTTCTTCGCGGTGAACTTGACCTCACCCCAAACCATCTGCCCCTCGGGAATGGTCTGCCCCTCGGCGACATAGTCAGCACCAGTGGAAGAGACGAGCTGCGGAACCGAGAAGGTGGCAGAGGTAAAGGGAATGACGCTACCCTCGGGCAGGCCCCGCAGGAAGGTCGACTTCGCCTTAAGCGCGTCGATGTACTTCCCGGAAATCTCCGTGGGTACCGTGTAACCGCCCTCCTGGGCGACGCCACCGGAGATGGCGCGGTACTCGCTGAGAGACGGGACAAGGGAACGCCATTCCTGGGCTCCCTCATCCGAGGCCGACCCACCGGACGGAATCGCCACCGCGCCAGCACGCGCAGCCAGAGAACGAACCTCGGACTCACGGTCGAGTCGCGACCGATCCTCTCGACTATCAGCCGCGCGCATCTCCATGTAATTCAGAGTCTCGGCAATAGACTTGCGAGTCTCCGGAGAATTTGATCCATGCGGACCATTGATCGCAGCGAGAATCTCAGTGCGCGCCATCCTCTCTTCCGCTGGAATCGAGTTGATGACGGCCGCAATCTGCCGATCAGTAAGGCCGCTATTGTCGGCCTCTGCGGACTCAAAAATCTTTCGAAGCTCAATCTTCATGAATGGTTCCTTCATGGTTCGGGCCGGAAGCGGCCATGAGAAAACCGCCCTGGCACCCGAATGGGTGGGCGGTTCAAAGTGAGGCGGTGATTACTCTCCTTCGGCCATGGCGGCACGAAGGTCTCTAATGTGCCTAAGCCATTCAGCTCGGGCCGTGGGATATCTAGACGAGTCAGCTCTACGCTGACATTCGTCGATTCGCTCTTTCAGTGCTGCTTGAAGATCTTCGGCGTTGACGATCAGGTGGAAGGAGTATCCGAAGTCATGAGGTTTGGGGCGCTCACTTTCCAGCGCCATGGGCCCTACGCTGCTTTTCCGCCTTCGCCACATAACGGAGCCTGCGCACCGCCATACGCGCCACCGACTTGCATCGAGCTTCGCAGTACCGCCGGGGACGCCCCGGCCCATAAGTGACGCTGAATTCCTTGAAACAAGCCCAGCACCGAAGCGTGACAGTGTCGTCCATGTTTTTCATTTCCATTGCTCGTTGGAGAGAGCCCGTGTTGCCCGGAAGACAGAAGGGATGCAGCCCCCATGGCCTTTGGAGCAAAACCATGGGGGCTGCTACCTCAGCAACACCGCCCGTGCCGCTCTCTCCGATCCCGCCCCGAAGGGAAAGGTTCGCATCACTACACTCCCCGTAGACCTGTTATCTGCACGATTCCCGCATCGGAACGATGTGTGGCGACGGTCACCGATGGGCCCGGAGTTTCGGTCCCACGACTTCGAGCTAACCCCCGCGCGTTCGCGTGAAGGGAAGGCGGCGGGTGCGGAGAAGGGACTCGGAATCCTTTCGGACTCCCCCCTCCCGTCGGTCGGGGTCTGCCTTGGCCGGTAGAGAAGCCCTGAGTGGCTTTCAGAACCACAAGCGAAGGGATCAAAAGGGGAGCGTTGGCGAAGTCCTAGATCGACCCACAGAGCGGCACATAGCCGCTCGCCGGCCTCGATTTCCGGAAGGCCGAGGAGAGCGCAACTGTTCTCTGTCGCTCCGACTCCCCGAGGGAGTCGTTCACTCTGCCTTGGCCGGTAGAGACTCCGAAGGCTTGCAAGCCGAAGGAGTGTGTTCTGTTAGCTCTTCGCTCTGCCCCGCAGGCTTCGAGCTTCAGCCTTGGCCGAGAGACAGGCCCCGATAGGGAGCCTGGCTGCCCGGTTCTTCCACCGGCCAGGGCATTAGCTACAAGCTTGCTTGTAGCTATACAGACCCGAAAGGGTCTGTAGTTACTAGTTCCTAGTTACGTCTCACAAACCCCGGAGTTGTGAGACAGTAAGGTGTAGCTGTGAGACAACAGAACCGCTGTTGTGAGACAGCGGCACTACTGGCCTATTTCAGAAACCCTACGTTTGTGAGACAGGACTTACACAGGAAGGTAGGGGTTGTTAGCCACCGCCGCCCGAACGGCGGCCTCGTAGTCCCCATACTCGGACTTCCAATACTGATCCCGCTCAGCGGGAGGCCAGAAGAACACCGCTTGAGCATCCGAGGAGAGGTCATGCCAAGTAATGGCATCGGCAGTCCTCTTCGGCGTAGGCTCCGTGTGCGGCCCTGGAATGGCCACAGGGCGCCTTTCGGGAGACCTGCCTTGCCTCGGTACCCGGTTCTTACGAGAGGCGGCCGAAGGCGCCTTCTCGGGCTTTTCTCCGGGAATGGCGATTCGGTAGGTGGTGGCCACGCCTCGCGATCCCTCTCGGGCCACTGCGAGATAGCCGAGCGACACGCCGGAACTCAGCCAGCGGCTAGCCTTCGACCGGTCGATACCGGTCGCATCCTCTATCCGGTCGAGCGAGGGCCGTATTTCCTCACCCCAAGTTCCCCAACGAGTGCCAACGGCTATAAGGAAGCGAGTGAAGTTGGGCCACGCATCCTTGCGGGTGAGTCTATGCGCTTTGAGTAGGTCACCCTCGGGAGCCTCGACGGTAGCCAGGGCGAATACCCATTCACCATGTCGGGCCTTAGCTGCGTCGGAACGATTAGCCGGAGTCTGCGCCACCTGTCGTCACGCGTGCCTTTCATGTCGCTTCGCTATCACAAAAAGAGCCCCGAGACTCAAGGGCTCTCGGGGCTCTGTCTTAAACACCCCGCGCGTCAGACGGGCATGATGCGGAAACCTTCCTTGCGCAGCCCCTCAAGCAGATCCGTGCTGAAGCTTCGGGCAGCGGCTGAAGTGTGACGGTAAGGCGAGTCATCCAGTTCGCCGGGGTGCACAATCGTCCTCATGTAGAAGTCGCACAGGACGCCGTACATATCGGCGTAGTCGTCCCCGTTCTCATACCCGTATTGCTCGGCCTCGCTCTGAACGGAGTCCTTAATCAGCTTGCGGAACGCAGCTCCCTGCACATTCTCTCCTGGCTCGCGTTTGGTCGGTGAGTCAGTTCTATGTCGGCAGGGGTGGCGGAATCCATGTTGATCTTCAGTGATGAGGGGCACGCGTTGAAACGCCTCTTTTACTCGCTCCCGCTGAAGCGGCTCTATATCGGAAACCATGGCGGAATCAAGGTTGGTCTTCGGAGCGAGCACGCCACACAGGCGGAGCCTGCACCTCGGCCAGGGCATGCCTGTCCGCCAGGGCGCCGGTAGGCGGCCAGAAGCTCACCAGGCACGGCCGAGAGGCCGTGTGCCTAGGCTGTCCTGGGCAAGCGGCTTCAGCCGCTGCCGCTGCTCTGACGGGGCGGTCACGGCCCGTGCTACGCTCCGCACCGCCGAACGGCCTCCGGAGCCGTGTGCGCAGGTTCGAATCCTGCCGGGGGCACAGAAGCCGGACCAGCGTGAAACACCCGCTGACCTGCGGAAGTGCCAGACTTCAAGAGCCGGACCCAGTCCCACTGGGTCCGGCTCTTTGTCGTTCCCCATCACTGATCGCGTGCGAGTGAAGCGTGAGGCAACAGCCGTCAGTCTTCGCGTTCGCCTGGGATGAGGGCGAACGAGTGTGAGCCCGTCATCTCATGACAGCGGAGCCTGCTTTCGCAGGACGGGAAGCCTCTGCAGGAATTCCAAGAGCGGCCGTGAGCCCGCGACCCACTCCCTCAGCGTCCCGTGTCCATCAGAGGCAGCCTCTGGGACTTGACCAGCGGCGCGAATCCCGAGGTGAAACGTCCGTTCGTCGCCAGGACCACAACGTCTCCGCCGTGCAGCTGGCGCCCAGTGCCGTTGAGAATGTGCAGTCCGGGGGGGTACCGACGGGTGAGCCCGAGGCCCGTTCTTGTGGTGCTTGCGTTGGATCACCCAACGGCGTCCTAGCGGATCGATGGCTCTCACATCGACGCCGTTGTCATCGGCACCCGACCTGCTCGGCATCCATGCAACCGTCCCGGCGCATGAGCCCCGTATCGCGTACTCGAAATCCCTATGGTGGCGCCTGTCGAGTTGGCAGCGCGACCGCCGATGTCCCAGACGTCTCACGCGTGAGCCGGACAAAGAGCCGACCCGCAAGGAGGATGAGAGGTAGGATTAGTGGCATGAGCGACCCTACCGGCAAGTATTCGATCACCATGCCGCGTGACATTGCCGAAGCCGCCAAGGCCCGCAGCGGCCCGTCCGGCCTGTCCGCCTACGTGGCTGCGGCCGTCGCCCGCCAGATCGAGCGGGACAACCTGAACGAACTCATCCAGGTCGCCGAGGCCGAGCACGGCCCCGTCACGGACGAGGAGATCCAGTCTCTCCGTGACCAACTCCACCAGGCGCGCCACGAGCAGACACACGGCGGAGCGAACGCCGCGTGACCCGCTCCCCCGCCGCCCCCGGCGGCACCCTCGTCCTCGACAGCGAAGGGCTGGCCAAAGCTGTCCTGCGCGACCGAACTGTGACCGGCTGGCTCGCCCTTGCCCGCGCCGATGACCTGCGCGTGGTCACCTCGGCGGCCACGCTGGTGGAAGTGATCCACCCCCGGATCAACCGCCCGGCCCTGGAATGGACACTCTCCCGCCTCGTCGTGGAACCGGTCACCGAGTCGATCGCCCGGCACGCCGCCGCGCTCCTCGCCGACGCGAGTCTCCATGGCCACAAGTACGCCATCGACGCCATACTCAGCGCCACGGCGCTGGCCGCTCCTGGCCCCGTCACGGTCCTGACTTCCGACCCCGAGGACCTCGCTGCGCTGTGCGGTGGACGCGTTACGGTCATCAAGGTCTGACCGCAGCCGCCGAGGGGCTGCCACCGAGCTCTTCCAGCGCCGCCAATCCAGAGTGAGCGCGGGCCGCAGCACTCGACGGCAATCGTTTTCGAGTTGCACTGAGCGTTGCGAAAGATGCGCCATGACTTTCCACTAGTGCCGGCAGCGCGGAGAGCGCCAGCAGGGCGAGCAGTGGCAGGCCTATCAGTACGACGGACAGTATGGTGCCGACCGTCGCCCCGACGGTGATCGCCACCAGCGCCGCCAGGCCGACCGGCGCGCTGCTGAGCAGGTAACCGGCCGACCGCCAGGGCCAGGACGTCAGCAGGTAGCGGGGCCGGGCCAGGGCCTGCCACACGTTGATGGGGCGCATGGCCTCACCGTAGAGCCGCGGCCGGGCCATACCCATCCCCCCAGGTGGAGGTGAGGGGTATGGCCTGCCCTACCCGTGGTCTGTCAGGCGGTGAGGGTGGCCGGGTCGCTCACGCCGGGTGCGCCGGTTTCCACGTGGCCGGCGAAGCGGCGCAGGAAGGTGGTGTTCGTGTCGGAGACCACGGACACGTCGTACCAGCGCTTGGTGGCGCGCAGGTCCACCGTGTGCGTCACCGTGGTGCCCGCGCGCACCGTGAAGGTCTGCGGCTGGCCGCCGTAGGCGTTGCTGACGGTGAGGTGGGCGGTCGTGGTGCCCGGGTTGGTCAGCGTCAGGTCGAGGTTCCCGGTGGTCGCGTTGTGGCGGGCCGTCGCCTCGGGGCACGCGGTCTTGGCGGGGCTGCGGAAGGTGCGCAGGAAGCCGTTCGGGCCGTGGACCGTGAGGTCGTGCGTGCCCTTGGAGTACGCCGAGTTCCAGGTGTCGGAGATCTTCTTGCCCGCCTCGGCGGTGTACGTCCACGGGGCGTCGGTACGGTTCGCCGACGTGACGTAGAACTGCGCCCCGGCCGCCGTGCCCGGGCTGAAGGTGAGGGCGATCCGGCCGTCGGCCGTGTTGACGGCGCCGTCGACGTAGGGCGCGTACGGCAGTGCGCGGGCCGGGCGCGCGCCGGGTTCCTGCCTGGGCATGCTGCCGACGGCGGGCGGTGTGGGCCGGTAGTCGGGGTGGCGCTCGTGGTCCGGCGGCTCGTACGCGGCGGTGTCGGGCAGTTCGGCGGGCCGCGCGTCGGGGGTGGCGAAGTCGAAGGCCGAGGTGAGGTCGCCGCAGATGGCGCGGCGCCACGGGGAGATGTTGGGCTCGTTCACGCCGAAGCGGCGTTCCATGAAGCGGATGATCGAGGTGTGGTCGAAGACCTCGGAGCAGACGTAACCGCCCGTGCTCCAGGGGGAGACGACGAGCATCGGGACGCGCGGGCCGAGGCCGTAGTTGCCCGCCGCGTACGAGGAGCCGCCCGCGTACTGCTCGGCGGAGGTGTCGACGGTGGACTTGCCCTGCGCGGCTGAGGCCGGCGGGTACGGCGGCACGATGTGGTCGAAGAAGCCGTCGTTCTCGTCGTACGTGATGAACAGGGCCGTCCTGCTCCACACCTCGGGGTCGGACGTCAGCGCGTCCAGCACCTGCGCGATGTACCAGGCGCCGTAGTTCGACGGGAAGTTGGAGTGCTCGGTGAAGGCCTCGGGGGCGGCGATCCAGGAGATCTGCGGCAGCCTGCCCGCCTGCACGTCGGCCTTGAGGTCGTCGAAGTAGCCGTCGCCGTTCTTGACGCTCGTGCCGGTGCGGGCCTTGTCGTACAGCGGGTCGCCGGGCTTGGCGTTGCGGTACTGGTTGAAGTAGAGGAGGGAGTTGTCGCCGTAGTTGCCCCGGTAGGCGTCGTTTATCCAGCCCCAGTGGCCGGCGGCGTCCAGGCCGTCACCCGTGTCCTGGTAGATCTTCCATGACACCCCGGCCTTCTCCAGCCGCTCGGGGTACGTCGTCCAGCCGTAGCCCGCCTCCTCGTTGCCGAGGACGGGGCCGCCGCCGGTGCCGTCGTTGCCGGTGTAACCCGTCCACATGTAGTAGCGGTTGGGGTCGGTGGCTCCGATGAACGAGCAGTGGTAGGCGTCGCACACCGTGAACTTGTCGGCGAGGGCGTAGTGGAAGGGGATGTCCTCCCGCGTCAGGTACGCCATCGTCGTCGGCGTCTTGGCGGGCACCCACTGGTCGTACTTGCCCTTGTTGATCGCCTTGTGGCCGCCGGCCCAGTCGTGGTTGAGGCCCTGGAGGAACTGCATGCCGAGATCGTCGGCGGTCGGGTGGAACGGCAGCGTCACCTTCTTGTTGCCGTCCGCCTGGTGCCAGACCGGCTTGCCGCTGGGCAGCGTCACCGGGCGCGGGTCTCCGAAGCCGCGTACGCCCTTCATCGCGCCGAAGTAGTGGTCGAAGGAACGGTTCTCCTGCATCAGTACGACGATGTGGTCGACGTCCTGGATCGTGCCGGCCACGCGGTTGGCGGGGATGGCGGCGGCACGGTCGATGCTGCTCGACAGGGCGGCGAAGCCCGCGGTCGCGCCGGCGATCTGGAGGAAGCGGCGCCTATTGAGTTCTGGCATGGGTGTGGGGCCTCTTGGGGGTGAGGAGTCAGAAGCGAACAGAATGTTCCAAGAGGACCGGGTGGAAAGGAAGGGGTAGGGAAGGGGTGGTGGCGTCACCGTAAAAAATCGCGGTACACGTCTCCAACACGGCCAACACGGGTGCCGGGCAAGGCCGGGCGTCAGATGTCAGGGTCAGGCGTCAGGCGTCAGGCCGAGGTGCGCTTCCTCGGCGCCGCCTTCTTGGCGGTGCTCTTCTTCGCCGCGGCCAGCTGCGACTCCTTCTGCCCGGCGGACTGCTTCTGAGACGCCGAGGCCGTCTTTTTCGCCGTCGTCTTCTTCGCCGTGGCCGCCTTCTTCGCCGCCGGCTTCTTCTTCGCGTCCGCGGAGGACGCCGCCGCCTTGCGCTTCTCCGTGCCCCTCTCCTTGCCCCGCGCCATCTGCGTGACCTCGGCGACCTCCTCGCCCTCCTCCTCGCCGCGCGACTCCTTCGCCGCCCGCACGCTCTTCTCCAGCGCCGCCATCAGGTCGATCACCTGGCCACCGCCGGCCGCCGGCGGGGACTCCGCGGGAAGCTCGCCACCGGAGGCCTTGGCGGCGATCATCTCCTCGACCGCCTCGCGGTAGTCGTCGTGGAGCGATTCGAGGTCTACGTCGCCCAGGGTGTTCATCAGGGCGTCCGCGAGGTCGAGTTCGGCGTCGCGCACCGTCACGTTCGTCTCCGGTGCGACGCCCTCGGGCTCCCGTACCTCGTCGGGCCAGAGCAGACCGTGCATCACGATCGCGTCGTCCACGACGCGCAGCATGCCGAGCCGCTCGCGGCCGCGCAGCGCGAACTTGGCGACGGCGACCTTGTCGCTGCGCTTGAGTGCCTCGCGCAGCAGGACGTACGGCTTGGCGGCGGGCACACCGCTCGCGGACAGGTAGTACGCCGAGTCCATCTGGAGGGGGTCGATCCGGTCCGCCGGCACGAAGGCGACGATCTCGATCGTCTTGGCCGTGGGCAGCGGGAGTGCGGCCAGGTCGTCGTCCGTGATCGGCATGATCCCGCCGCCCGGCTCCTCGTACCCCTTGCCGATCTCGGACGCCGGGATCTCCTCGCCGTCGAGCTCGCAGACCTTCCGGTAGCGGATCCGGCCGCCGTCGGCGGTGTGAATCTGGCGGAACGAGATCGAGTGGTGCTCGGTGGCGTTGACCAGCTTGATCGGGATGCTGACCAGGCCGAAGGAGATGGCGCCGTTCCAGATCGATCGCACGTTTCGCCCCTTCAGGAAGCATTTGTTAATAAATACGTGGGATTCTCATCGTATGTCGCCTATCACAGAGGTGGAGGGGCGGCGCCTGGCGCTCAGCAATCTGGACAAGGTCCTCTATCCCGCCACCGGGACCACCAAGGGCGAGGTGCTGCACTACTACGCCGTCACCGCGGATGCGTTCCTCCCGCATCTGCGCGACCGGCCCATCTCGTTCCTGCGCTATCCGGACGGCCCCGACGGGCAGCTGTTCTTCACCAAGAATCCGCCGCAGGGTACGCCCGACTGGGTGCGGACCGTGGAGGTGTCGCGCACCGAGGGCCAGCGGGCGCGGCAGGTGATCATCCAGGACCTGCCGACGCTGATGTGGGCGGCGAACCTCGTGGTGGAGTTCCATACGCCGCAGTGGCTCGCCCCGGAGCCCGGCGTCGCCGACCGGCTGGTCCTCGACCTCGACCCCGGTGCGCCGGCGAACGTCGCGGAGTGCTGCGAGGTCGCGCTGTGGCTGCGGGAGCGGCTCGCGGCGGACGGCATCGAGGCGTACGCGAAGACCTCCGGCTCCAAGGGGCTGCATCTGCTGGCCGCGCTGGAGCCGACGCCGTCCGAGGAGGTCTCGGCGTACGCGAAAGGGCTCGCGCTGGAGGCGCAGGAAGCGCTCGGGGAGCTGGTCGTGCACCGGATGACGCGGGCGCTGCGGCCGGGGAAGGTCTTTGTCGACTTCAGCCAGAACGCCGCCGCGAAGACGACCGCGGCGCCGTACACCCTCCGGGCGAAGGTCGAGCCGACCGTGTCTGCGCCGGTGACCTGGGACGAGGTGGAGGAGGGGCGGGCGGACCCGGCGCGGCTCGTCTTCCGGGCGGCGGACATCGGCGTACGGCTGGAGCGGTACGGCGACCTGCTCGGCCCGCTGGTCGATCCGGGCCGGGCCCGGCCGCTGCCGAAGGGGTGAGCGCGGTGGTCACGGTCGTGCCGCCGGTCGAGGTCATGCGGCCCCGCGGGGCCGCGGAGATCCCGGCGGCGGACGGGCTGGCGGGCGGCGTGCAGTACAGCATCAAGCTGGACGGGTTCCGGTGCGTGGCGTTCGCGCGGGGCGGCCGGGATGCGGGACCGGGCTCGGGCTCGGCCGTTCTCCAGTCCCGCTCCGGGCGGAACATGGCGCTCGACTTCCCGGACGTCGCGGCGGCGATCGGCGCGCTGCCGGCCGGACTCGTACTGGACGGGGAGGTGTGCGCGTGGGTGGACGGGGCGTTCTCCTTCGCGCAGCTGATGCGGCCGCACGCGGCGCGGGTGGCGGACGGCGTCGTGGTCGCGTACGTCGCCTTCGACGTACTGGCCGTGCCGGGGCGCGACGTACGCGAACTGCCGCTGGCGCAGCGGTGGGAGCTGCTCACCGCCGCGCTGGAGGAGGCGGGTCCGCAGGTGCAGCGGGTGCTGGCGACGACCGACCGTGAGCAAGCGCTGATCTGGTACGAGGCGCTGGTGGGCCAGGGGGTGGAGGGGCTGGTGTGCAAGGGCTTGGCGTCGCGCTACCGGTCGCGGGACGCCAAGTCCTGGGTGAAGGTGCGGCATTCGGACACGCGTGACGCGGCTGTCGTCGGCTACACGGGCCCCGTGGCGCACCCGCGGGCGCTGGTGCTCGTACTTCCGGGCGACGCGGACCCCCTGCTGTCGAGCCCGCTGACACCGGCGGTGCGGGCGCAGGCGCGGGAGGCGCTCGCGGGGGTGCCGGACGAGGGTGAGGAGCGGATCGTCGCGATCGGGCTCGGTGATGTGCCGTACCGGCGGGTGGGGGCGGGTCTGCTGGCGGAGGTACGGCAGAACGTCGGCCGCCACGGGACCTCGGCGGTCCAGCGGCTGCGCTACGGGGACCGCTGAGCGGCCCCGCACCCACGGGACGGGGCCGGCCAGTACCGCCGGTACGATTCCCAGTCCCGTCATGCCTCATCACCGCCCCACGCCCACGGGAGCGGTACTGGAGCAGCGGGGGGCATTGCCCCTTCCCGGTCCGGTTGGTGCAGACTCGACAACAGGGCACGTCATGGCACGTCACGGCACGGAGGGGACCACCGAATGATCATCTTTGGCAGCAAGAGCTACCTCTACCAACTGGCCATGCTCACGCTGGTGTGCGGGCGCTGCGGCAATCCCGCCGCGCACACGCTCAGGAAGCGCGTAGCCAAGTTCACGCTGTTCTTCGTTCCGCTGTTCCCGTTCTCCACGAAGTACACGACTCAGTGCACCTTCTGCGGCGCCGAGCAGCAGCTGAGCAAGGAGCAGGCGGAGCATCTGGAGGCGACGCAGGCGCAGGGCGGCGGCGGTCAGGCGTACGCGCAGCCGCCCCAGCAGGACCAGCCCGGGCGGAATCCGTATCAGCGCTGAGCCGAGCCGGCCGCGAAGTAGAAAAGCCACTTTCCTGCACATATGGTCTACGGGACGACTCGCACGACCTCGGCCCCGCTGAGAGGGAAGCCTTGAGCGCGCACCGCCCCGCCCGCGCGGCACTGCTGCTCCTCGCCGCCGCAGTACTGTCGGTGCTGTCCGGCTGCGCCGACGCGGGCAGGCTGGAGAGCGCCGGGCCCACACCCACCGCCATCGGTCCCACCCGGCTGTGGCCCGAGCGGCAGCCCGCCTCGATCCCTCCACTGGACTACGGCGAGGGCGAGACGGAGACGGTTCGCGGCATCAAGGTGCCGGGCGACGACGTACGCGAAGTGAACCCGGTGGACGTCGTCCGGGCCGAGCAGGCCGCGCATCCGGACGCCCTCAGCGGGCCCGACGGGATGTACGAGGAGACCGTCCGGCAGCTCCGGGACTGCGGCACGAAACCGAAGGCGTGTCCCGTACTCAAGGCGTACCACCGCGACCTCACCGGCGACGGCAGCGCCGAACTGATCATCGGCGTCTCCATGCCCAAGGGCCAGCTCTCGGTCCGCTGCTACCTGGCCGAGAAGGGCCGGCTGACCCGCATCATGGGCACCAGCGACGCCGTGATCGGGGTCTCGCTGGCGGGCCGCGACCTCATCATCCGGGCGCCGTCGAACCTGCCGGGATACGAGTACCGGACGGCCTGGTCCTGGGACGACCACCAGCACGCCATGCTCCCCACCCACGACGAAATCCTCCGGGTGGACAAGGAGAGCGGCGAGACGCTGCCCTCCCACTCACACACCACCACCCCCACAGCCCCCACCACGCCCGGCGGCCGCCCATGAGACCCCGCCTGCCCGCCTGGACCGCGCGCCTCACCTGGAAGGCCGCGGCCTTCATCACCGTGATGTGCTGCGCGCTCGCGGCGCTCCTCGGCGCGCTCGTGCACGTCTCCGTAACGCACCAGACGCTGAACCAGGCCCGCGAGAAGGCGCTCACCAGGCTGGAGGAGGCGACTCGGGCGTACGAGGCCGGCGACCCACTGCCGCCGGACACCGGCATCGACCCTGAGGGGCTGCCCTCCTCACTGCGCGACCTCGCCCTGTCCGGCCGGCACGGCACGGTCGTCAGCGAGCACGACGGCCGCCCGACCATGTGGGCGGCGGCCCCGGCCGACCGGCGCGCCATGGCCGCCGAGATCGACTACAGCCAGGGCGTCAGTACGATCACGGGCCTGGACCGCGCCATCGTCGGCTCGTCCCTCCTCGCCATCTCCGCGACGCTGCTCGTCGGCGTCTTCGCCGTCACCCGCGTGACCCGCCGCCTGCACCAGACCGCCGGGGTGGCGCGCCGGATCAGTGCGGGCGACCTCGACGCCCGCGTCAACGACCCGCGTACGAAGGATCCTTCGCGCCCCCAGGACGAGGTGGCCACGGTCGCCGGCGCCCTGGACACGATGGCCTCCACCCTCCAGGGCAAGCTCCAGAGCGAGCAGCGCTTCACCGCCGACGTGGCCCACGAGCTGCGCACCCCGCTGACCGGCCTGCACGCGGCGGCGGAGCTGTTGCCGCCCGGCCGGCCGACGCAGCTCGTCCAGGACCGGGTGCGGGCGCTGCGGCTGCTGACCGAGGACCTGCTGGAGATCTCCCGGCTCGACGCGCGCAGCGAACAGATCAGCCCGGACGTGCACCGGATCGGACCGGTCGCCGAGCGGGTGGCGGGCGCGGCGCGCGGGACGGGGGCGCCGACGCAGGTGCGGGTCGTACGGGACACGTCCGTGGAGACCGACCGGCGGCGGCTGGAGCGGGTGCTGGGCAATCTGATCAGCAACGCCCACCAGCACGGCCGCGAGCCGGTCGTACTGACCGTGGACGGCCCCGTGGTGACAGTTCGCGATCACGGCGAGGGCTTTCCCCCGTACCTCGTGGAGCACGGTCCGCAGCGCTTCAGGACCGAGCCGCGCGCGGGCGCCAAGGGGCACGGGCTGGGCCTGACGATCGCCGTGGGCCAGGCGGAGGCCATCGGCGCGGAACTGACCTTCACGAACGCGCCGGACGGCGGGGCGGTCGCGACGCTGAATCTTCCCGAAATCCCCGACGAGGAAACTCCCGGCGGGATGGGCGGCAACCAGCACGCACAGTGACATATTGCGATCAGAGAGTGCCGAAATTAGTGTGAACCGGGCGAGTCGAGGACCGGTTCATTACGGACCGGAGTCCCCCGCCGTCCTTCGCCACGGCGAAGGCCTCTCACCCCGTCAGGAGCCAACATGCCCCTGCTCCCCCGGTCTCCGCTCTCCAGGCTCGGCCTGTACGTCGCCACAGGCGCCGTCGCCGCCCTCACCGCCGCGGGCCCCGCGTCCGCCGCGGCGGACCCAGAGAACCCCCCGGCCTCCCCGGCCGAGAGCTCCCACTCGTACAAGGGGCGCGTCATAGCCAAGTCCGGGCTGCTGCTGCGCGACAAGCCCACCCGCGCCAGCCGCGTCATCGGCAAGAAGCACTACGGCGCGATCGTCCACATCTTCTGCAAGACCCGCGGCGGCAACGTGCACGGGAACGACCGCTGGTACCTGCTCACCGACGGCACCTGGGCCTGGGGCTCCGCGCACTACATCGCGAACATCGGCGCCGCCCCGCGCTGGTGCTGACGCCCCGCCAGAGCGCACGTCGGAGCACATCGCAGGCACCCCGCTCACGCCCGAGGAGTCCGGCCCACGCCAGGCGGAACCCGTCGGGCGTGAGCAGACATATACGGTGATACAGCCTGCCCGCTTGCTACGTTGCCTGACATGACCGCAACGACGGTGGACGATCCCCCGCCCGACGTACGCCTCCCCAAGCGGCGCGGCGTCGAACTCTCGCTCCTCGTCGGCGCCGTCCTGACCGCCGTGTACGGCTACATCGACGTGGGCCTCACCAAGAACGGCGCCGTACCTCCGGACGCCGCCGGCTACGGCGCGGGCCTCGGCGTGCTCGCGCTTCTCGCCCACCTCGCCGTCCGCTTCCGCGCCCCGTACGCCGACCCGCTGCTGCTGCCCATCGCGGTCCTCCTCAACGGCCTCGGCCTGGTGTTCATCTACCGCCTCGACCTCGAAACCCCCAAGGACCAGGCGGCCCCCACCCAGCTCGTCTGGTCCACGCTCGGCGTCGCCCTCTTCATCGGCGTCGTGATCCTGCTCCGCGACCACCGGATCCTCCAGCGGTACGCCTACCTCTCGGTCGCCGCCGCCCTGGTCCTGATGACCGTGCCGATCTTCTTCCCCGCCATCAACGGCGCGAAGATCTGGATCCGCGTCGGCGGCTTCTCCTTCCAGCCCGGCGAGTTCGCGAAGATCCTGCTCGCCGTCTTCTTCGCCGCCTACCTCGCGGCGAACCGCAACGCCCTCGCCTACACCGGCCGCAAGATCTGGAAGCTCCAACTCCCCACCGGCCGCGTGCTCGGCCCGATCGTCGCGATCTGGCTGCTCAGCGTCGGCGTACTCGTCCTGGAGCGCGACCTCGGCACCTCGCTGCTCTTCTTCGGACTCTTCGTGATCCTGCTGTACGTCGCGACGGGCCGCACCGGCTGGATCGCCGTCGGCCTGCTCCTCGCCGCGGTCGGCGCCTTCGTCGTCGGCTCGCTCGAACCGCACGTCCACAGCCGCGTCCAGGACTGGCTGCACCCCTTCGCCTCCATCGAAACCGGCCAGGGCCCCGGCCAGCTCGCCCAGTCGCTCTTCGCGTTCGCGGCCGGCGGCATGCTCGGCGCGGGTCTGGGGGCGGGCGAGTCCATCCTCATCGGCTTCGCGACCAAGTCCGACTTCATCCTGGCGACGGCGGGCGAGGAGCTCGGCATGACCGGACTGACGGCCATCTTCCTGCTGTACGCCCTGCTCGTCGCCCGCGGCTACCGGGCCGGCCTCGCGCTGCGCGACCCGTTCGGTCGGCTGCTCGCGATCGGCCTCGCCTCGATCCTCGCCCTCCAGGTGTTCGTCATCGCGGGCGGCGTGACGGGGCTGATCCCGCTGACCGGCATGGCGATGCCGTTCCTCGCACAGGGCGGCTCGTCCGTCGTCACCAACTGGATCATCGTGGCGCTGCTGATCCGCGTCAGCGACTCGGCCCGCAGGCCGGAGCCCGAGCACGTCGACACCGGCGTCATCGCGACCGTCGTGGAGGACGACCAGTGATCCGCTACATCCGCCGCGCGGCCGGGTTCTGCCTGCTGCTGCTCGTCGCGCTGCTGCTGAACGCCGCCCGTATCCAGGTCTTCCAGGCGGAATCACTCGACGACAATCCCGCCAACCGCCGTAAGACCATCGGCCGTTACGAGCAGCCGCGCGGCAACATCATGGTCGACGGGAAGCCGGTCACCGGGTCCAGGGACAGCGGTGAGCAGCTGCGGTACGAAAGAACGTACGCGCACGGCCCGTTGTACGCGCCCGTCACCGGCTACGCCTCCCAGACGTACGGCACGACCTTCATCGAGAACGCCGAGGACGACATCCTCTCCGGCACCGACTCGATGCTCGCCCCGCTCCCCCTGTGGAACGAGATCACCCGCTCGCGCCAGCCGGGCGGCAACGCCGTCACCACCATCAAGGGCGCGGTCCAGCGGGCGGCGTACACCGGGCTCGGCGGCCGTAAGGGCGCCGTCGCGGCGATCGAGCCGTCGACGGGGAAGATCCTGGCGCTGGTCAGCAGCCCGTCGTACGACCCCGAGGAGATCGCCGGGACCGGGAAGCGGGTCACGGACGCGTGGGCCCGGCTGAACGGCTCGCCGCGTCAGCCGATGCTCAACCGGGCCATCCGGCAGACGTATCCGCCGGGCTCGACGTTCAAGATCGTGACGGCGGCGGCGGCGCTCGACACCGAGGTGGTGACGGACATCGACGCGCCGACGAAGACGCCGGAGCCGTACGTCCTGCCCGGCACCAGCACCACACTCCCCAACGAGGCGAGGGGCTGCCGCAACGCGTCGCTGGAGCACGCGATCCGGGTCTCGTGCAACACGGTGATGGCGGAGCTCGGCGTGCGGATCGGGCCGGCCGGAATGCTCGACACGGTGGAGAAGTTCGGCTTCAACGACGACGGGCTGAAGATCCCGTCCGGGGTGTCCAGGAGCAACTTCGACACCGACATGACCACCGACCAGCTCGCGCTCTCCTCCATCGGCCAGTACGACACGAGGGCGACGCCCCTCCAGATGGCGATGGTCGCGGCGGCGGTCGCCAACGGTGGCGAGCTCAAGTCCCCGTACCTGGTGGACAGGACGACGGACTCGGAGGGCGACACCGTCTCGCGGTACAGCCCGAAGTCCCTGCACCAGGCGATGAACCCGTCCACGGCCACCCGGCTCCAGCAGATGATGGTCGACGTCGTGGAGAACGGGACGGGCACGAACGCCGCCATCCCCGGGGTCAGGGTCGGGGGCAAGACGGGCACGGCGCAGCACGGCATCGACAACACGGGTACGCCGTACGCCTGGTTCATCTCCTGGGCGCAGGAGCACGGCGACGGCCAGCCGGCGGTCGCGGTGGCGGTCGTCGTGGAGGACGCGTCGGCGGACCGCGCCGACATCAGCGGCGGGGGCAGCGCGGCGCCGATCGCGCGGGCGGTGATGCGGGCGGCGCTGGACGACTGACCGGGTGATCGTCCCGGTCCGCGAAACGCCCCGGAGCGGGCCGGTGGTTCGCCTCGAGAAGGCGCTCCTGCGCCTGCGCGAACACGGCCCGACGCCGGAGGCCTTCACGTTGCGTACGTCGTTCCCGGCCCCCGGCGGCGCATCGGCGTGATCAGCCGATCGGCTGCCGCAGGGGTGACGATGCCGACCGAAGCTCTTGTGTTCTCGTCGGCCCAGGCGCACACCGAAGGCCCCCAAGGCCCCCGGCCCCCCGTACGTACGCGTCTCAGCGACGCCCGCCAGTCGCCGGGCGCCGGCTCCCACTGACGGCGGTCAGATCGACGGCGAGCGGGAACGGAACAGCCACCTTCAGTTGGTTGTGGTGAATCCCGGTGACGGCGTACGAGTGCGTAGCGGGGTCGAGTTCGTAGACGTACACGACGGGCAGGCCGTCGCTCTTCTCCACCCGCCAGAAGTGCGGGATGCGCGCTCCGGCGTACTTGCGGGGCTTGATCTCCCGGTCCCGCTCCACGGAGTCATCGGAGACGATCTCGACGGCCAGGAGGATGTCGCTCGGGTCGTACCAGGTCTGATCGGGGCTGGTAATGGCGCTTCGGGGCACCACCATCAGATCGGGCTCCGGTCGGTCCCGCTTCCCCAGCTTGGTGGTCATCTCGCGGATGACGCTGAGGTCCTCCGGTGCGTGATCCAGCAAGGCGTTCTCCAGCAGGCGCAGCGTGGCCATGTGGAAGTAGGTCTGCGGACTCATGAAGAACAGTCCCCCGTCGATCAGCTCGGTGTGCGGCGGGAGACCCGGGATCCGGTCAAGGTCGTCCGCAGTCCACCCACCGGCGGGGGGCATCGGGTAGGCGTACTGCTCTTCCCGCTCGTTTTCGGCCGCGGCACTCATCAGCGCTCCCATGCGACGGAGTATTGCTGGAACAGCCAGCCTACCCAGCCGGAACGCAGGACGGCCCCTCTTGCGAGTGGGTCACGGTCGCGCCGTTGACGAAGGGCGCAGGCGGGCGTCATGCTCCGCCCACCCGATCAGGCCGCGCCCTCCGCGATCGCCTTCTCGATCTCCGCCACCCGTGCCGCGTCCTCCGCCTCGAAGCGTTGCCTGTCGAGTGCTTCCGCGATTTCCTCGTCCTGGGTCATGAGGAGGTCCAGGTTGGAGTCGCCCATCTCGAAGACGCCCATGTCCAGGTATGCCTTCTGGAGGCGTGGGCCCCACAGGCCGATGTCCTTGACGCAGGGCACGATGCGGCTGAAGAGGAGCTTGCGGAAGAGGTGCAGGAATTCGGACTGCTCCGTGTACTCCTCCGCCTCCTTCTTCGATACGCCGAAGTTCTCCAGCACCTCGACGCCGCGCAGCCGGTCGCGCATCAGGTAGCAGCCCTCGATGACGAACTCCTCGCGCTCACGCAGTTCCGCGTCGGACAGCTGCTTGTAGTAGTCGCGCAGCGCCATCCGGCCGAAGGCCACGTGCCTGGCCTCGTCCTGCATGACGTACGCGAGGATCTGCTTCGGCAGCGGTTTGTCGGTGGTGTCGCGGATCATGCCGAACGCGGCAAGGGCGAGGCCCTCGATGAGGACCTGCATGCCGAGGTACGGCATGTCCCAGCGGGAGTCGCGGAGGGTGTCGCCCAGCAGGCCCTGGAGGCTGTCGTTGACCGGGTAGAGCATCCCGACCTTCTCGTGCAGGAAGCGGCTGTAGATCTCCGCGTGCCGGGCCTCGTCCATGGTCTGGGTGGCGGAGTACAGCTTCGCGTCGAGGTCGGGGACCGACTCGACGATGCGGGCCGCGCACACCATCGCGCCCTGCTCGCCGTGCAGGAACTGGCTGAACTGCCAGGAGGAGTAGTGCCGGCGCAGGTCGCCCTTGTCCTTCTCGGTCATCTTCGCCCAGTGGCGGGTGCCGTAGAGGTTGAGCGCCTCGTCGGGGGTGCCGAGCGGGTCGTACGGGTCGACCTCGATGTCCCAGTCGATGCGGGTCGCACCGTCCCACTGCTTGTCCTTGCCCTTCTGGTAGAGCGCGAGGAGGCGGGCGCGCCCTTCGTCGTACTCCCAGCTGAAGCGCGCGGCGCCGGAGGCCGGCACCTGCCAGAGGGGGTCCGACGGGGCATTTATGTAGAGCTCGTGCGTCGACACTGACGCCTCCTTGCCGCATATCCCTTGAGACATTGGACAGTTGGCAGACTCACACGTTGATAGACGACGGGTCAACAAGTCGTGCGCAAGGGATTGACTGCCTTGCTGACAAGCAGTCTCATAAGACCTGAACACAGCTGTGACCCCCGGTAACCCAGCCCGTGAGGTGCCCCCCGCCATGACGACAGTGACCGAACGCGACGTACTCAGGGACGCACTCGGCCTCCTCAAGGACCGTGAGCAGGTCGCCGAGCGCCTGTTGGAGTCGTCCGCCAAGCACTCCTTCGACCCTGAGACGGAACTCGACTGGGCCGCCCCCGTCGAGGAAGGCAAGTGGTTCTGGCCGCCCGAGCTCGTATCGCTCTACGACACTCCGCTCTGGCGGAAGATGTCCGAGGAGCAGCGCATGGACCTGGCCAGGCACGAGGCCGCGTCGCTCGCGTCCCTCGGCATCTGGTTCGAGATCATCCTGATGCAGCTGCTGGTCAGGCACATCTACGACAAGTCCGTGACCAGCAACCACGTGCGCTACGCGCTCACCGAGATAGCCGACGAGTGCCGGCACTCGATGATGTTCGCCAAGATGATCCAGAAGGGCGGCGCGCCCTCGTACCCGGTGCCGCGGCTCTACCACAACCTCGCCCGCGTCCTGAAGACCGTCTCGACCACGCCCGGGTCCTTCGCGGCCACACTCCTCGGTGAGGAGATCCTCGACTGGATGCAGCGGCTGACGTTCCCGGACGAGCGCGTCCAGACCCTCGTGCGCGGCGTGACCCGCATCCACGTGGTCGAGGAGGCACGCCATGTCCGGTACGCCCGCGAGGAGCTGCGCCGCCAGATGGTGACCGCGCCCGCCTGGGAGCGTGAGCTGACCCGGGTGAGCTGCGGCGAGGCGGCCCGCGTCTTCTCGACGTGCTTCGTCAACCCGAAGGTGTACGAGAACGTCGGCCTCGACCGCCGCGAGGCCGTCGCCCAGGTCAAGGCGAGCGGCCACCGCACGGAGGTCATGCAGAACGGCGCGAAGCGGCTCACCGACTTCCTGGACGACATCGGTGTACTCCAGGGCGTCGGTCGCAGGCTCTGGAAGAGCTCGGGACTCCTCGCGTAAACGGTCAAATGTGGGGCTACGCTGCCGACATGACCCCGGCAGCGACGACACCCGCGTACCGCAGACTCAGCGTCGAGGAGCGTCGCAGGCAGCTCCTCGGCGCCGCGCTGTCCCTCTTCGCGCACCGGGCGCCCGAGGACGTCTCGCTGGACGACGTGGCGGAGGCGGCGGGGGTGTCACGGCCACTCGTGTACCGCTACTTCCCGGGCGGCAAGCAGCAGTTGTACGAGGCCGCGCTCGGCTCCGCCGCCGACGAGCTGAAGCTGTGCTTCGCCGAACCGCAGACGGGTCCGGTCACCCGGCGGCTCACCCGCGCCCTCGACCGCTACCTCACGTTCGTCGACCAGCACGACGCGGGGTTCAGCGCACTGCTCCAGGGCGGCAGCGTCGCCGAGACCTCCCGTACGACCGCGACCGTCGACGGGGTGCGGCGGGCCGCGGCCGAGCAGATCCTGACGCACCTCGGCGTCGCGGGGACGGCCGGGCCGCGGCTGCGGATGATGGTCCGCACCTGGATCACGGCCGTCGAGGCGGCCTCCCTCATCTGGCTGGACGAGGACAAGCAGCCGCCGGCCGGCGAGCTGCGGGACTGGCTGGTCGACCACTTCATCGCGCTGCTGACCGTGACCGCGGCGACGGACCCGCAGACAGCGGTCGTGACGCGCGCGGCGCTGGCGACGGAGACGGCGGACGGCCCGGCGGGGGTGCTGGCGCGGCGGGTGATCCCGGTGATCGCGGAAGCGGCGCACCTCCTGTGACCTCCGGCCCTGCGAGACTGGCGGGGTGAGAAGCGAGAACACGCCCTTCGTGGGCGGCCCCCTGGACGGGCGGGTGCTGCCGGTCCTCGTCGGGCCGACCGGACACCCGCCGAAGTGGTACGAGGTGCCCGTGCCGGACGACGACGGCGGGCCGCCGACCGTGCACGCGTACCTGCGCGTTCCCGCCGGGTACAGCAAGCGGCTGGGGCTCCAGCGCGGCTGGAAGTACGAGTACGCGCCCGGCGGCCGCGAGCGCCACCGGCCCAGGTGGCCCTGGTCGAAACCGGACACCACCCCATAAGATCGGCGGTTGTGCCGGACGTGGCCGCCGCGACCGAAGGAGCGGCCCCGGCACGGTGACCACGGTGATCACAGGGGGTGCGCCTTGGAGGCGCTGCGTCAGGACGATCCACGCCGAATCGGGCCGTACGCCCTGCTGTTGCGCCTGCGCGAGACGGCGAGCGCCGTGCAGTACCTGGCGCACGGACCCGACGGTACGACGGCCGTGGTCGCGGTGGCCCGGCCGGAACTGGCCGGCCTGCCCGCGTTCCGCCGCCGCTTCCAGACCGAGGCGCAGACGGCCGAACGGCTGGCCGGCGGCTGGGTGCAGACCCCGCTCGCGTCCCGCACCGACGGCCCCGACCTGTGGACGGCGACCGACTACGTACCCGCGCTGAACCTCGCCGAGGCCGTCGCACTGGCCGGGCCGCTGCCTGAGCCGACCGTACGCGTCCTGGGCGCCGCGCTCGCCGAGACCCTGTCCCGGGTGCACGCCACCGGCGCCGTACTCCACGGCCTCGCGGCCGACACCGTGCTGCTGGCCGCCGACGGCCCGCGACTGACGGCGTTCGGTGCGCTGGGCGCCGCGGCGGCCGCCGAAGCGGGCCCGGGTGGCCAGTTGTCCGTACGTCTCGGCTACCTGACCCCGGAGCAGCTGGCGGGGCGGGAGCCCGGCCCCGCGTCCGACCTCTTCGTCCTCGGCCTGCTCCTGGCGTACGCCGCCACCGGTGCGACCCCGTGGGCGGCGGGCCCGCAGGCCGACGCCGCCGACCGTATCGCGCACGCGGAGCCGGAACTCGCGGCGGTACCGGCCGAATTGCGCACGCTGATCGCCCGCTGCCTGGCCAAGTCCCCGGCCGACCGCCCGGCCCCCGGCACCCTGGCAGCGGAACTGGCCCTGGAGGGCGCGGCGGCTCTGGCCCGCCCCGGCTGGCTGCCGGGCGACCTGGTAGCGGCGCTGGCGGACCAGGCGGCGAGCGCGGGGGCGGGGGCGGGGGCGCAGAGCCCTGTTCCCCTGGTCGCCCCTTCCCCCAACCGGAGCTCCGCCCCGGACCCCGGTCCTCAAACGCCGGACGGGCTGCAAGAGCCCACTGCTCCAGCAGCACGTCACGCCCACGGGGCAACCGCCCCCGAGGCGACTGATCAAGCGCGCCCGGCGCGCATCAGCCCACCGGCGAACGGCGACAACCCGGCAACCGCCAGAGAAAACCAAGCCCGCCCGGCGCTCGTCGAGCCACCCACGACCGGTGACCATCCAGTACCTGCCGAGGGAAATCAAGCCCGTCCGGCGATTGAGGACACGCCCGAAGGGCGTCCGGGGGGCTGGGGGCCTGCCCCCGGTTACGGGAAGGGGCGGGTAGGGGAAAGCCCCGCAGGGCCCACCGGTGCCGCAGACGTCGAAGGCGGGCTGACGCGGCGTCTCGTGACACGGCGCGGGGCCGATGACCCCACCGAAGACCTCAGCGGCGTAACCCGGCGTCTCGTGACGCGGCGCGGGGCGGGCCTCCCGGCGGAAGGGCCACCGCCTGGGCAGGCCGCCGGGCAGCCGGTCGGGCAACCGGTCGGGGAGGCTCAGAGCGCCGGAGGCGCGGGGGCACTCGTGCCCGCACCGCCTCCCCTGTCGCACCCCGCCGCCGCACTTACCCTCCCGCCGGCCACCGGCCCCACCGGCCCCACCGGCCCCACCGGCCCCGCCCAGCCCCCTCGGCCCGCGCCAATGCCGCCCGCCGGCCCCTCCCCCCACCGTGTCGGCGAACAGCTCAGCAGGCGTGGCCTCTTCACCGGGATCGCGGCGGGAGCCGCGGGCCTGCTGGTCGGTGGCGGCGGAGTGCTCGCCCTCTCCGGCGGCGACGACGAGGCGCCCCCGCCCCGGACGGACGACGCCAAGCCCGCCGCCCGCCGCAAGCCACTGCCAGGCGTCGCCCCCGACCCGCTCTGGCACTACCAGCACCCCGTAGCCCTCGCGGCCGACGGCCCACCCGCCCGCCTCTGGCGCGACCAGGTGCTCCTGATCCCCGGCGAGGAACTGACGACCGCGCTGGACGCGCGTACCGGCCGCCGGCTGTGGGAGCAGAAGGCCGCCGGTACGACGTACGGCCCCGAGGCCGCCGACAGCACTCACTGCTTCGTCGTCACCTCCACCGACTTCCTCTGGCTGTCCGCGAAGGACGGGCTGGTCAGGCACCGTGCGGCGTACGCGCCCCTCCTGACGAAGGGCCGGAAGGACACCCGGGCCACGCTGGGCGGGAGGGTGGCGGCGGACGGCCCCGTCGTCTGGTTCGCCGGGAGGGTCGAGACGCTGGGCGGGAAGAAGGACAAGGTGACGCGTACGCGAACCTACCTCTTCGCGTACGACATGGCCGCACGCACGGAGCTGTGGCGGACCGAGATGCCGAACGGCCGCCCCGGCCCCGTCCCCCGCTACGAGGCGGTCGGTATCCGCCCCGGCAGCCTGCTCATCCGCCAGGACACCGGCTCCCTCACCGCGGAGCAGAAGAAGAAGGCGAAGGGCAAGTCGGCGTTCATCCTCATCGACCGCAGGACCGGCAAGACACTGTGGCGCAAGTTCTTCCCCGGCGTACGCCCCGACGCGGGGGTCACGGACGACCCCTCCGGCCGGCTCTACGCGGCGGTGGACGGAAACCTCCAGGCGTACGACACCCGCAGCGGCAAGAAGCTCTGGCAGCTCAAGGACGCCTCGGGCCCCGCCGGCGACGCCCCCTTCGGCTTCGGCCCCGGCGTCGTACGCGACAAGACGCTGTACGTCCCCAGCGGCCACGACGAGGTGTACGCCGTCGAAACGGCATCCGGCGCCCAGCAGTGGAAGCGCGCCACCGAGTACCCCGGCGGGTCCACCCCCCGGGTCTCCCTCAGCGGCAGCGGCCGTACCGTCTTCGCACTCGACGCGACGCAGGCCACCGCGATCGGCGCGCGCGACGGGCAGCGGCTGTGGAAGTTCCAGGACTCCGGCGTCACGGCGCCGGGCGCGAAGGACGAGGACGAGACCGTCGGCGCCTCGTACCGGGCACTGACATCAGGCAGCAGGGCCGTGCTGTGGCGAGGCCGCAATTTCTACGCGCTGCCGCTCGGCTGAGGGCAAGCGGGCAAGCGGGCAAGGGTTGTACTGAAACGCGTTTCGATTGCATGCCTCTGGGATTGCACAGGCGTCACAATCGTCACGGCGGGCCCAATTTGTTGATCATCAGGTCGACGCAGGCCGTAAGTTCACTGGTCATAACAGATTCCGCGTGTCACCGGACGGTGAACTTCGCGCGGGGCGAACGTCGTTCACCGAATTCGTCGAACCAGAGGAATGCCTTTCCATGCGCCGCACCACTGTCCGCCGTACCGCCGTCGCCGCCTCCGCGCTCTCGCTGGCCCTGCTCGTCAGCGCCTGCGGAGCCGACAAGTCCGCCGATGCCGGCTCCGAGGCGAAGGGCAAGGACAGCGCGGCCGCCGAGCCCGCCGCGAAGGCCCTGTCGCAGGCTGAGCTGGACAAGCTCATCCTGGCGGACGGTGACGCGAAGAACCACAAGGTCATCAAGCCGTTGAAGGCGGACCTCGCCGCGTCGAAAATCGCCACCACCGACAAGGCCGACTGCAAGCCGCTCCTCGACGCCACATGGATGCGGCCCCTGGGCTCGCCCGCCGCGACCTCCGTACGCAGGGTCTCCACCATGCCCGAGAAGCCGGGCAAGGACGCTTCGCCCGAGGACAAGCTGAAGGCCGGCCTGGAAGCCCTCGGCGGCGCGGTGATCATGACGGACACCCTCGGCTCGTACGACGGCAAGAGCGCCCAGGAGGCCCTCGCCGGGCTGCGCGCCGCCGGCAAGGCATGCGCCGACGGCTTCACCACGACCGCCGGCCCGGACAAGATGAAGTACACGAAGGTCACCCCGGCCTCCTACACCGGCGGTGACGAGGCGGTCGCCTTCACCCTGACGACCGACCTGGAGGGCGAGACCGGCTCGGCCCAGCTGGTGACCGTGCGCAAGGGCAACACGGTCGTCTCCTTCTTCGCGCAGAGCTTCGCGGGCAAGTCGGAGCAGCCGAAGGACGCCATCGAGGCGCAGCTGGCCAAGCTCGGCTGAGCCATCGCTCCACAGCCGAACCCGCGCGACCCCGTCCCCCTCGCCGAGGGGCGGGGTCGCGCCTTTCCGCTCCCCTCCCGTCCCCGTTCCCGTCCCGTGCCGGATTCCGGCAGCCACGCCGGACGCTCCCCGCTTTGCCCCTCGACGGGTGACGGCGTTGGCCCAACCCGCCCAGTCACCCGCTCACCGTCCCGACGCCGCCGCACATCATCACCTATGGGGGCCGGACCGCCCGGCCGCGAACCGGAGGTGATGACGTGTCAGGCAGGCTCGCCAAGTCCGTCTGTACGGTGGCGCTGGCCGCCGCCACTGTGCTCACGGCACTGCCGGCCCCAGCCACCGCGGCGGTACCGGGCGCACCCACCCCTCTTCCTCCCTCCCCACCGTCCCCCGCTCCCGCGCCACCCGTGGCGCTTCGCGCGCCCGGGAAGGCGACCGTCGCTGAGCTGCTGACGGAGCTCCAGAGGCTGTATCAGCGGGCCGAAGAGGCCAGTGAGACGTACAAGGCGACGGAGGAGTCCGTCAAGAAGCAGCTGGGCGAGGTGAAGAAGGTGACCGCGGGCCTGTCCAGGGCGAGGATCGCGCTCGCCGACAGCCGGGCCGCGGCGGGCAGGCTGGCGCGCGAGCAGTACCAGGGGCTGAGCGGCCTCTCCCCGTACCTGCGGCTCCTGCTGGCGAGGGACCCGCAGCACGCGCTGACGCAGGGCCACGTACTCCAACGGGCGGCGGACGTCCGGGCGGCGACGATCGCGCGGCTGGAGGGCGGCGAGCGGCGGGCGGACGAGCTGGCGACCAGGGAACGGTCCGCGCTCGACAAACGGCAGACGCTCGCCAGGAAGCAGAAGAGGCAGCGCGACGCGGTGCGGGCGCGGCTGGGGGAGGTCCAGACGTTGCTGGCGTCGCTGACCGAGGAACAGCTGACCGATCTGGCGCGGCTCGAGGAACGCAGGACCGGCGCGGCCCAGCGCGACCTGCTCACCTCCGGCGCGCTCGGCAACCCCGGCTCGGCCGCTGTGCGGGCGCCGTCGCGGCTGGGGGGCCGGGCGCTGGAGTACGCCGTACGGCAGATCGGGAAACCGTACGTGTGGGGTGCGGAGGGGCCGGGCTCCTTCGACTGCTCGGGGCTCACCTCGCAGGCGTGGGCGCACGCGGGGCGGGAGATTCCGCGGACGAGTCAGGAGCAGTGGCGGCAGCTGCCGAAGGTGGCGTTGCCGGATCTGCGTCCGGGTGACCTGGTGATCTACTTCCCCAAGGCGACGCATGTGGCGATCTACCTCGGCAAGGGCCTGGTCGTCCAGGCCCCGCGTCCCGGCGCCCGCGTAAAGGTCTCCCCGATCGCGGCGAACCCTCTGCTGGGCGCGGTCCGCCCGGACCCGCAACTGAAGCCACTCCCGTCCTACACCCCGCCGAAGCTCCCACGCGACGCGTCGACAGGCTCGGACTCGGGGTACGAGTCGGAGTCCGCACCGGGGGTATAGCCCTGCGGGGCTTCTCCCCGCGCCGCCCCGCCCCTCCCCAGCCGTGACATGTGCGTCTGCGCCGCGTGGGGCGCTGCCCCAGCCCGTCCGGCGCTTGAGGACACGCCCGCAGGGCGTCCGGGGGTCTGGGGGCCGGCCCCCAGTTTCGGGAAGGGGGCGGGTAGGGGAAAAGCGCCGCAGGCAACCGCACCCGCACCCGTCCGAAAGCTACGCCCCCGCCGACGCCCCGACCTCCGCCAGGTACGCCGCCGTCTTCTCCGGGTCGTAGAAGAAGTTCTCGAAGTCCGACGGGTCGTTGAAGCCGTTCGCGAACCGGTCGGCCACCGGCTGGAGGCCGCCCGCCGCACCGATCAGGTTCAGCACGTGCTCCGGCGGAACGCCCAGCATCGCGTTCGTCCACTTGGTGACGTGCTGCGCGGTGTCCCAGTACCGGTCGAACGTGGACTGCATCCACGCCTCGTCGAACGGCTGGTCACCGTGCGACGTGATCGACGCGAGGTACGACGCCGCGCACTTGGAGGCGGAGTTGGAGCCCTGGCCCGTGACCGGGTCGTTCGCGACCACCACGTCCGCGACGCCCAGCACCAGCCCACCGCCCGGCAGCCGCCCGATGGGGTTGCGCACGGTCGGGGCGTACCGCCCCGCCAGCGTCCCGTTCGCGTCGGTCAGTTCGACCTTCGTCGCGCGGGCGTACTCCCACGGCAGGAACTTCTCCATCAGTTCCAGGGTGAGGGACAGGTGCTCGGCCGGGTCCTTGACGCCCTTGAACGCGTCCACAGGGCCGCCCGGGATGCCTTCCCAGAAGAGGATGTCCGCGCGGCCGGACGTGGTGAGCGTCGGCATGACGAACAGCTCGCCGACGCCCGGCACCAGGTTGCAGCGGACCGCGTCGAACTCCGGGTGCTCGGGGCGCGGGCCGAGCCCGTGGACGTACGCCACGGCGAGTGCGCGCTGCGGGGCGTCGTACGGCGAACGCGACGCGTCGCGGCCGAACATCGAGACCAGCTCGCCCTTGCCCGCCGACACCATGACCAGGTCGTACGTACGCGAGAAGTAGTCGAGGTCGGAGACGGCCGCACCGTGAATGACGAGCTGCCCGCCGCGCTGCGCGAACGTCTCCATCCAGCCGGCCATCTTCACGCGCTGGTCGACGGACTGGGCGTAACCGTCGAGCTTTCCGACCCAGTCGATGGCGCGGGAAGAGTCGGGGGCGGCGACGGAGACGCCGAGGCCCTCGATCTTCGGGGCCTGCGACTCCCAGAAGTTGATCTGGAGGTCGCGCTCGTGCTGGAGGGCGGTGTGGAACATGCACTGCGTCGACATGACCCGGCCCGACCGGATCTCGTCCGCCGTGCGGTTGGACATCAGGGTGACCTCGTACCCGCGGGTCTGGAGTCCGAGGGCGAGCTGGAGACCGGACTGTCCGGCTCCGACTATGAGTATCTTCCGCATGACGGGATTCTCCGTTGAGTAGCTGTTCGGGGGTACGCGCTATTCGGGCGTGGTGGTGAGCGCGTGGGCGACGAGGGCGAGCAGCGACTCGACCACCGTGATCCGCTTGCGCGCGTCCATGATCACAACCGGTACGTGCGGCGGCACTGTCAGGGCTTCCCTGACGTCCTCGGCCTCATACGCCGCCGTTCCCTCGAAGTGGTTGACGGCGACGATGTACGGCAGCCCGCAGCTCTCGAAGTAGTCGAGCGCGGGGAAGCAGTCCGACAGACGGCGGGTGTCAGCCATGACGACCGCACCGATCGCGCCGCGCACCAGGTCGTCCCACATGAACCAGAACCGCTGCTGGCCGGGCGTTCCGAAGACGTACAGCACGAGGTCGTCGTCGAGGGTGACGCGCCCGAAGTCCATCGCGACGGTCGTGGTGGTCTTGTCCGGCGTGGCGGTGAGATCGTCGGTCCCCTCGCTCGCGGTGGTCATCACCGCCTCGGTCTTGAGCGGGGTGATCTCGGAGACCGAGCCGACGAACGTGGTCTTGCCGACGCCGAAGCCGCCCGCCACCACGATCTTGGTGGCTATCGGGGCCCGCGTGCGGTCGGTCTGCCAGTCACGGGCGCCTTCGTCCGCCTCGGGCGGGAGGGCCGACAGGGGTACCTGCGGCTGGGCGGGGACCGGCGGTGTGTGCCCGGTGGCGCGGGCATCGACGGTCCGGGTCCCGGTACCGGTCTCAGAGACGACGGAGTCCACTCAGCACCCTTTCGAGCAGCGCGCGGTTCGGCTGGCCGGGGGCGTGCCCGGTCCCGTACACACGGATCTTTCCCTGGTCGGCCAAGTCGCTGAGCAGCACGCGGACCACGCCCAGTGGCATCTTCAGCAGTGCGGAGATCTCCGCGACCGTACGCATACGGCGGCACAGCTCGACGATGGCCCGCAGCTCCGGCATGACGCGCGTCTGGAGGCCGCCGTTGGTCAGCTCGCGCCGCTCCTCGGGCGCCTCGATCGCCGCCACGAACGTCTCGACGAGCAGGACGTGCGTGAAGCGGGTGCGGCCGCCGGTGAGCGAGTACGGGCGTACGCGGGCGGGCCTGCGGCCGTCGCCCCGTACCGGCAGTTTGGAGGGGGTGGGGGGCGGCGTCACAGGGCGCTCTCCAGCGATTTGCGCAGCTCACTGCGGAGTTCGGGGGTGAGGACGTGGCCGGCGCGGCCGACGAAGAGCGCCATGTGGTACGCCACGACGCTCATGTCGCAGTCCGCCGATCCGTGCACGCCGAGCAGCGAGCCGTCGCTGATCGACATGACGAAGAGACTGCCCGACTCCATCGCGATCATCGTCTGCTTGACGCCGCCGCCGTCCATCAGCTTCGCCGCGCCCTCGGTGAGGCTGGCGAGTCCCGAGACGATGGTCGCCAGGTCGGCGCTCGAACCCTTCGGGCCGTCCTGGCGGACGGAAGGGGCGGCCGGTCCGACGTTCTGCCCAGGGTCTGAGGACAGGAGGAGCAGCCCGTCGGAGGACACGACGGCGACCGAGAGGAGACCCGGCACTTCGTCGACGAGATTGCTCAACAGCCATTGGAGATTACGGGCTTCGCTACTCAGCCCGAACGTGCTGGACGCAGTCAACTGCGTGCCTCCTCAACTGTGTCCCCCTCGGTAGTGGTCTCGGTCTCGTTGTCTGTCGCGCTCTCTGTCGCGGTCTCTGTACGGTCCCCGTCGGATGAAATCTCTGCCTCGACGTCGCGGCGGCCCTTGACCGCGCCCTGGTGGAAGCCGCCGAGCCGGCGCCGCAGGTCGTCCGCGTCGACGGCGGCGGAGCGCTCCTCGGGCTCCGCGGGGCCCGACTTGACGACCTTGGGGGTGCGCTTGGGCAGCCCCTTGTCGGTGACCGGCTCCACCCTTGTCCTGGTGGGGGCGGGCGGCTCGGAGGTGTCGTCGGTGTCGGTGTCGGTGTCCGCCTCCGGGCCCGCGTCCATCTCGCCTTCGGGTGCGGCGGACTGCTTGGGCAGCCGCATGGCCCAGGTCGATGCGTCGACCGGCGCCTCGGTGTCCGCGTTCCCGTCGGCGGCGCGTTCATGTGCGTCGGGACCGATGGCGTACGGGCCGGGGGGCGGCGTCGGCGTCGGCGTCGCAGCGGACTCGATGCGCGCGAGGGGCGCTGCGGCCTCGGCCGGCTCAGTCGGCTCGGCGGGCTCCGTCGGCTCGGCGGGCTCCGTCGGCTCGGCGGGCTCCGCCGGCTCGGCGTCGTCCGCCGGCTGGGTCGACTCGTCGGCCTCGGCCACCGCCGGCTCGGGGTCCTGCTGCGACTGCTCCGTGTCCTCACGGATCGTCCGCTCGGCCGCCTCCACCAGCGGGTCCTTCAGACCCTCCCGCCGCATCCGGTCGTTGAGCACCGCGTCCGAACGCCCCGGCAGCGCGTTGGAGTTCGCCTCCGCGACCGAGCCGGGCAGGTTCAGCGTGGGCGCGTCCCCCGCCACCGGCACCGCGGGCGGCGCGGCCGCCGGCGGCGCGGAAGGCAGCAGCGCGTCGGGCAGTACGACGACCGCGGCGATGCCGCCCTGCTTCTGCTCACGCAGCGTCACCCGTACGCCGTGCCGTGCCGCCAGGAGCGCGGCCACGTGCAGGCCGATGCCACCGTCGGTGCCGTCGCCCGGCTCGTACGAACCCGGTGCGGCCAGTCGCGCGTTCAGCTCCGTGAGCCGGTCCGGCGGTACGCCGATGCCCTCGTCCTGTACGGAGAGCATGACCTCGCCGCTCTCCAGGAGCCAGCCCGAGAGCTCGACCTTGGCGTCCGGCGGGGAGAACGCGGTGGCGTTCTCCAGGAGTTCCGCGAGGAGGTGGCTGAGGTCGTTGGCGGCGAAGCCCGCGACCTGGGCGTGCGGCGGGATCGACTGGATGGCCACCCGCTCGTACCGCTCGATCTCACTGACGGCCGCGCGCAGTACGTCGACGAGCGGCACCGGGGCCTGCTGCCCCTGCCCGTGCTCCGTACCGGCCAGGACCAGCAGGTTCTCGCCGTGGCGGCGCATGACGGTGGCCATGTGGTCGAGCTTGAAGAGGGTCGCGAGGCGCTCCGGGTCCTGCTCGCGCTCCTCCAGGCTCTCGATGACTCCGAGCTGGCGCTCGACGACGCCCAGCGTGCGCAGCGAGAGGTTGACGAAGGTGGAGTTGACGGTGTGGCGCATCCGCTCCAGCTGCGTGGCGGCCTCGGCGAGCTGCTCCTGGAGCTCGGCGCGCTGGGTGGCGAGGGTCTCGCGCTGGCCGATCAGGTGCGTACGGTCGCCGGAGAGCTTCTCCGCGCGGGCGCCGATCTCGGCGAGCCTGCCGTGGAGCGTGTTGAGGGAGCGTACGACCTGGGCGAACTCGTCGTTGCGTCCGTTGTAGCGGACCGGCTCGACGGTCTCGCCCGCGGCCTGCGGTTCGGCGGCCAGCCGCGCGGCGCCGAGGCGCAGCACTGCCAGCGGCTGGGTGAGCGTACGGGCGACGGCTGTGCTGACGCCGACGGCGATCAGCAGGCAGGCGCCGGCCAGGGCGATCCGGATCTCCAGCGCGGTGACGTCGTCGTCGCGGAGCTGGGAGAGCCGGTTCACCTGCGCCGAGCCGAGGGAGGACTCGACGCCGCGCATCAGGTCGATACGGGCCGACAGGGCGGCCTCGGCCTTCGTACGGTCGGTGGCCAGCTCGTCGTCGGAAAGCTGGGGCTGGTCGGTGAGGCGCGCGAGGAACTGGTCGGCGGTCTTGACCTCGGGCCCCGTGACGGTGGTCTTGAGGGACTCGCGGGCGGCGTGCCCGGCGGCCTGGTCGAAGTCGGCGAGCGCGGCGAGTTCGCGTACGCGCGACTGCTGGGCCGCGGCGCTGAGCGCGTTGCGGGTGCGGACGCTCTCGGAGTCCGGGTCCTCCTCGGCCGGGACGAGGAGTCCGGTGATGGGGTCGATGCGGTTGCCGGTGTTCTCACGCGGAACGGACAGCGCGGCGAGCAGCAGCCCGCGGGTGGCGGCGGCCTGCTCGACGGCCTGACCGAGCGCGGCGGGCGCGCGGGTGGCCTCGGCGGCGCGCGGGGGTGTCTTGTCGGCGAGCTCGTCGGCGATGTCCTGGAGCTTCTCGATCGCCTCGGTGTACGCCTTGTGGGCCTCCAGCGCCGTGCCCTTGCCGGTCAGGGCGGACCGGCGGATGCCGGGGATCCTGGCCAGGTCGCGGCGCAGGCCGGCAGGGGCCACGAGCTCGATCTCGTCCATCTGCCGGTCGACGCGGGCGCTGCGGCTCTCGGAGAGGCCCTTGTTCTTGGCGCCGCCCCGGGTGCCGGTGCCTTCGCCTTCGCCG
Source organism: Streptomyces sp. ISL-99 (assembly GCF_018614005.1). NCBI lineage: Bacteria > Bacillati > Actinomycetota > Actinomycetes > Kitasatosporales > Streptomycetaceae > Streptomyces > Streptomyces sp. ISL-99. The sequence continues at coordinate 26,830 of NZ_JAGGPC010000007.1, read as the reverse complement.
CGTCCGGCCGCGATGTACGCGGTGACGTCGTCGCGTTCGTCGGCGAGGGAGTGGGCGAGGGTGACTGCCTGCCGGTTCAGTTCGGCGAGGGTGACCAGACGCTGGGATTCGGAGAGTTCCGAGGAGGCGCTGAGGATGGCGGGCGTACCGGCGGCGAGAACAGTGACGCCGACGACGGCCACGCCGGCGACCAGCCGACTGCGTACCCGTACGGTGCGTTCGGTCCGCTCGCCATTACCGCTATCGCCCCGAGGCCGCTTTTTCTGCACCGGTGCTCGCATTCTTGCTTGGCTCGTCTGCTCACGTGGCCGAGGTGACGACTGGTCACACAAGGGTGTGCCCCCACCCCAGGAATGGCTTCAGACCATTCCAGTGCTTTTGGGAAGAAGCCGCGCATCACGCGCTCCGCCACCTGAACGAGTGAACATCAATCAGGAGTTGGCGAACAACTCCCGTTCCGAATCGTCTCGCGGGCGCGCGGAGCGCCGGTTGGAAGTTCCGTCCAGCCTTTGGCAAGATGCGCCCCCGCAGCTTCGCGGAGTGCCCCATTCCGCCCATAAACCCGTGCTCACCTGCTGGCACGGGCCAACTGGGCATCGCAGGAGAGCCGTCGGGCGGCGCGCCGCCGCCTCAGGCAGACTTGGCCCCATGCGCTTCGAACTGGCCACGGCCCCCGGCGACCCCGAACGCCCCAACGAGGACTGGGCGTCTGTCGCCCTGCCTGCCGCCGGCCAGGGTGGAGCGCTCGTACTGCTGGACGGCGTGACGCCTCCGGCGGGCGATTACGGGTGCGTCCATCCGGTCCCGTGGTTCGCCGCCCGGCTCGGTGGCGCGCTACTCGAATTGTCCGCTTCGCGGCGGGATTTGCGCCTTGCCGAGGTCCTGGCGGAGGCCATTCGCCGCACCGCCGAAGCCCACCGCGACACCTGTGACCTTTCTCACGTGCGCACGCCCCAGGCGACGGTGGTCCTGGCGCGCTGGGACGCGGACGAGATCGAACACCTGGTGCTGTCGGACTCGGTACTGCTGCTGGAGTCCCCGGACGGCGGGGTGCGCGCGGTACTCGACGACCGCCTCGACCGCGTCCCCCCTGAGGTACTCGCCTCCCTCGCCGCGACCGACGCCCTGCGCAACGCCGAGGGCGGGTTCTTCACGGCGGCAGCGGATCCGGCGGTGGCCGGGCTGGCGGTGACGGGGGTGACTGCACGGTCGGACGTACGGGCGCTGGCGGCGCTCAGCGACGGGGCGTCGCGGTGGGTGGACATGTTCGGGGAGGGGGACTGGGGGGACTGTGTGGGCGTACTGCGCAAGGAGGGCGCGCAGGGCCTGATCGACCGCGTGCGGGCGCTGGAGCGGGCGGAGGCGGCCACCCCGCTGGTACGCCGCTGGAAGCGGCACGACGACGCGGCGGTGGTTTACGCGGAGCTGTGAGGGGCGCGGGCGCGGGCGCCGGTTGCCTGCGGCGCTGTTCCCCTACCCGCCCCTCCCCTTCCCGACACTGGGGGCAAGTCCCCAGGCCCCCCGGACGCCCTACGGGCGAAGCGGGGTCTCTCAGCCCTCCGCCCTCGCATTCAACTGGTGCAGCAGCCGCGCCAGTTCCGCCACCTCTGCCCGGTCCCAGCCCGCCAGCTTGCGCACGTACCGGGCACGCCGCGCATCGCGCACCCGCCGGAAGCGAGCCCGCCCCTCCTCGGTGAGCGCGACCAGCGACGCCCGCCCGTCGGCCGGGTCGGGCTCGCGCGTGACCAGGCCGAGGTCCTCCAGGGCCCGTAGCTGGCGGCTCATCGTCGCCTTGCCCACGCCGAACCACGCGGCCAGTTCCGTGGCCCGCTGCCGGTCCGCCTCGTCGAGCCGTACGAGCAGCCCGTACGCCGCCGGCTCCAGCTCGGGGTGGACCTCGCGGGCCATGTCGCCGGAAGACGCCCGGGCCCGGCGCAGAAACACAGCCAATTCACGTTCCAGCGCGAGGAATTCGCGGTCCACACCACTCCCCTCCGCCACGCGCCCGTCATCCGCTCTTCCGTTTCCGTGCACGTCAGAACTCATTGCGCGCTTTCCTCACCCTGAAGATTTCTTTCACCAGCGTCCATTGCCGCAGCTCGGCCAGTATTTCGCAGGAGTAGACCAACGGCGGCATCCGGACCCCCTTCCGCCCCCCTGTCTACGTGCGTAGCTTCATGCATGACATGTCCACACCAGTGGCTTTGTCGACAGGTCTCCCAAGCCTGTTTCTGCATCCCCCACCGAGCCTTTCGGAGGCACGCAATGCCCGTGCACAGATCCGGAACGGCCCGCCGCCCGCGCACCGCGGCGGCCGGGATTCTCTTCTCCGTCCTCTCCGCTCTCGCTCTCCTCCTCACCCTCCCCGGCGCGGCCACCGCCACCGACGCCGGCACCGACGCCACCGCAGCCAAGAAGCCCGAACGCGGCTCCGCCCACATGGGCATGGGCGTCATCCAGCACGACGGCCAGGGCGGTCTGCCGCGCGACACCGGCGCCACCCAGACCGAGGGCGTGGACGTCAGCAGCCACCAGGGCAACGTCAACTGGTCCTCCCTGTGGACCAGCGGCGTCAAATGGGCCTACGTGAAGGCCACCGAGGGGAATTACTACAAGAACCCGTACTTCGGCCAGCAGTACAACGGTTCGTACAACGTCGGCATGATCCGCGGCGCGTACCACTTCGCGACACCCAACGACTCCAGCGGCGCCAACCAGGCCAACTACTTCGTCGACAACGGCGGCGGCTGGTCCCGCGACGGCAAGACGCTGCCGGGTGCGCTCGACATCGAGTGGAACCCGTACGGCGCGCAGTGCTACGGCAAGACGCAGAGCGGGATGGTCGCCTGGATCCGCGACTTCCTGAACACCTACAAGGCCCGCACCGGCCGCGACGCCGTCATCTACACGGCGACCAGCTGGTGGAAGACCTGCACCGGCAACTACGGCGGCTTCGGCTCCGTCAACCCCCTGTGGATCGCCCGCTACGACACGACCGTGGGCGAACTCCCGGCCGGCTGGGGCGTACAGACCATGTGGCAGTACACCTCCACCGGCCCCATAGTCGGCGACCACAACAAGTTCAACGGCGCCCTCGACCGCGTCCAGGCCCTCGCCTACGGCTGACCGGCCACAGCCGAAGCCAGAACCCGGTCCCGCGGGCCGCCGCGGGGCCGGTGCGAGACCATGCGCGCGCCGTCAGTCCGCCGACAGCCGCGCGGCTGTCGCGACCACGGCCAGCAGGGACGAGTCACCGGCGAGCGGATGCGTCGTCGCGGTGGCGATGAAACCGGCGTCGCTCAGGTGCGTGAGCAGCAGCCCCTTCACCTTTGTGACCTGCGCGCGGTCCGGTGGTGCGTAACAGAGCACCAGGCTGCCCGACGGACGGAGCAGACGGGTGACGGCCTCCAGCTCGCGGGTGGCCGGTCCGGTCCAGAAGACGTTGACGTCAACGGCGAGGATCTTGTCGAAGCGGCCGAGCGAGTGGGGGTCGGCGTCGGCGAGGGCGGTGTGGCGGAACGCGGCCCTGCCCGCCGACACGGCATCGGCGTTGCGCTCACTCGCCGCCGCGACAGCCACCTCGGAGCGGTCCAGCCCCACGAGCTCGCCGCGCGGCAGGCGCTGGAGGATCAGCTCGGCGGCGACACCGCGCCCGGAGCCGATCTCCAGTACGCGATCGTCGGGACGTACGTCGAGCAGGTCGACAGCCACCGTGAGCCGCTCCGGAACGCCCATGCCGCCACCTCGCCCTCACCGTCGCCCCTCCACCACCGTTCGCGTCCTATCTCCGTTGTATCCGATTACCTGCCTTTCTGCGCGGAAGGCACAGCCACTCGCCACCCACTCCCCAGCCCCTCCCCCAGCGTCTCCCCAGCTCCTCCCCCGCTCCTCAAGCGAGCGGAAGCCCCCGTCCGCTCGGGTGAGCGGAGCAGGGGGCTTGCCACAGCCGGGCCACCGGCGGCGTCCGTCACGCCGCCGCCGGCACCCGTACCTCTGCCGGAGTAAGGGCGATCTCCAGGACCTGGCGGACATCCGTCACCGGGTGGATCTCCAGCTTGTCGAGGATCTCGGCCGGGACGTCGTCCAGGTCGGCCTCGTTCCGCTTCGGGATCACGACCGTCGTCGTACCCGCCCGGTGCGCCGCCAGCAGCTTCTGCTTCAGGCCGCCGATCGGCAGGACGCGCCCGGTCAGGGACACCTCGCCCGTCATGGCCACGTCCGTACGGACCAGCCGCCCGGACAGCAGCGACGCGAGGGCCGTCGTCATCGTGATGCCCGCGCTCGGGCCGTCCTTCGGCACCGCGCCCGCCGGGAAGTGGATGTGTACGCCACGGTCCTTCAGGTCGGCGACCGGCAGCTCCAGTTCCGCGCCGTGCGAGCGGAGGAAGGAGAGCGCGATCTGGGCGGACTCCTTCATGACGTCGCCGAGCTGGCCCGTGAGGGTGAGACCGGCGCCGCCCGTCTCCTCGTCCGCGAGCGACGCCTCGACGAAGAGCACGTCACCGCCCGCGCCCGTGACGGCGAGACCGGTGGCCACGCCCGGAACCGCCGTGCGGCGCTCCGACGGGTCCTGGGCCGACTCGGGGACGTGGTGAGGCCGGCCGATCAGGGCGCGGAGGTCACCGTCCGTGATCGTGAGCGGCAGCTCCTGCTCGCCGAGCTCGTGCTTGGCCGCCACCTTGCGCAGGAGGCGTGCCACCGACCGCTCCAGGTTCCGTACGCCCGCCTCACGGGTGTACTCGCCCGCCAGCTTGCGCAGCGCGGACTCGTCCAGCGTCACCTCGCCCGGCTCCAGGCCCGACCGCTCCAGCTGGCGCGGCAGCAGGTGGTCGCGGGCGATGACGACCTTCTCGTCCTCCGTGTAGCCGTCGAGCCTGACCAGCTCCATGCGGTCGAGCAGCGCCTCCGGGATGGCTTCCAGGACGTTGGCGGTGGCGAGGAACACCACATCCGACAGGTCCAGCTCGACCTCCAGATAGTGGTCGCGGAAGGTGTGGTTCTGGGCGGGGTCGAGGACTTCGAGGAGCGCCGCGGCAGGGTCGCCGCGGAAGTCGGACCCCACCTTGTCGATCTCGTCGAGGAGGACGACGGGGTTCATCGACCCGGCTTCCTTGATGGCGCGCACGATGCGCCCCGGAAGAGCCCCGACGTACGTACGACGGTGTCCGCGGATCTCCGCCTCGTCGCGTACGCCGCCGAGCGCGACCCGTACGAACTTGCGGCCCATCGCGTGCGCGACGGACTCGCCGAGCGACGTCTTGCCGACGCCGGGCGGCCCGACCAACGCGAGCACGGCGCCGCCGCGACGACCGCCGACCACACCGAGTCCGCGGTCGGCCCGGCGCTTGCGCACGGCGAGGTACTCGGTGATGCGCTCCTTCACGTCGTCCAGGCCGGCGTGCTCGGCGTCCAGGACCGCCTTGGCGCTCCGGATGTCGTACTGGTCCTCGGTCCGCTCGGTCCACGGCAGCTCAAGAACGGTGTCGAGCCAGGTCCGGATCCAGGACCCCTCGGGGGACTGGTCGGACGACCGCTCCAGCTTGTCGACTTCCTTGAGGGCGGCTTCACGCACCTTCTCGGGGAGGTCGGCGGCCTCGACGCGGGCCCGGTAGTCGTCGGACTCGTCCTCGCCGTCCTTGCCGTTGATCTCGCGCAGTTCCTTGCGTACGGCGTCGAGCTGGCGGCGCAGCAGGAACTCGCGCTGCTGCTTGTCCACGCCCTCCTGCACGTCCTTGGCGATGGACTCGGCGACGTCCTGCTCGGCCAGGTGCTCGCTGAGCCACTTCACGGCGAGCTTGAGCCGGAGCACCGGGTCGGCGGTCTCGAGGAGCTCGACCTTCTGGGGGGTGGTGAGGAAGGGCGAGTAACCGGAGTTGTCGGCGAGGGCGGAGACGTCCTCGATCTGCTGGACGCGGTCGACGACCTGCCAGGCGCCGCGCTTCTTCAGCCAGCTGGTGGCGAGTGCTTTGTACTCCTTGACCAGCTCGGTGACCGCTCCGGGGAGGGGATCGGGCACCGCCTCGTCGACGCCCGTGCCTTCGACCCACAGCGCGGCGCCGGGTCCGGTCGTCCCGGCACCGATCCGCACGCGGCTGCGGCCACGGATCAGGGCGCCTGGGTCACCGTCGGAAAGCCGCCCGACCTGCTCGACCGTGCCCAGGACGCCGATCGCGGCGTACGTACCGTCGATGCGCGGAACGAGCAGGACCTGCGGCTTGTTGCCACTGGAACGGGCGGCGGCCTGGGCGGCCTCCACGGCGGCGCGTACGTCGGTGTCGGAGAGGTCCAGGGGCACCACCATTCCCGGCAGCACGACCTCGTCATCGAGCGGCAGCACGGGCAGGGTGAGCGGATTGGACGTCGATGCCATGATCTCCCCTTCGGCAGTGAACTTGAGCTATGCCGACTCAATGCTTCTGCGCGTCCGAATGTTCCCGGACGCGCGGCCGTTCGCTGTCAGCGATCAACGCGTGTCCTTTACGCCACCACTCACAGCGGACCCGGAAGCGCCCGTCCCAGGCGTGCGAGCGGGGACAGAGCCATCAGGACGGGAGACAACATCATGCCCGCGGCCGTCACCAGGAGACTGGTGCGCAACCCCCACTCCATCGCGAGAAACCCGCCGAGCAGGGAGCCGAGCGGGGCCATCCCCATGCCGACAAACGTGATCGTCGCGGCCGCGCGGCCCTGCATCCCGTCCGGAGTGACGGCCTGCCGCACCGCCATGACCGTGACATTCACCAACTGGCCGGCGGTGCCGAACACGAAGTTGATCGCCAGGAGCGCGGAAACCGTCACCGCCGAGGAGCCGTGCAGCGCGGGCACACACAGGAACATCGCCGTCGCCGAGTGCCGCCGCGGACACGAGCACCGTGCCGTAACCGAACCGGCTCGGCAGGCGGGCGGCCAGCATCGAGCCCAGGAGCGCGCCCGGTCCCGTCGCCGCGCCGAGTGAGGTGCCCGTCCTGTGAGCGCCGCGAAGCCGGCAGCCACCACGCCGCCACCGATCGCCGCCACGCCGACCGGCGGGCCCGCCCCCAGGCCGACCCTCAGGCCCGCACTCGTGTCCGCTCGCAGGCCCGCCCGCAGACCCGCCGCCCACCCCCTGGCCGCCGCGAAACGCCTCCTCCCCCACGCCCGCTCCCGCGCCTTCCCCCTCACCCTGGCCTCGGTCGTCGGTATCGCGGCGGCCGCCGCCTGGGCCACCGACTGGCTGGAGGACCGTCCGTACTTCGACCACACCGCCCGCGTCCCGGTCCTGGCGCTCGCGCCGCTGCTCGTCACCGCCGCGGTCGGTGCGGGCCTGTACTCGCACAGCGAGGAACTGGATCGCACCTCGTACGCCCCTGGTGGCCGCGGCGGCTGGCGCATCTGCTCGCGCTCACGCTTCTCGCCACCGGGCTGCTCGCCCTCGCCGTGCCCGGCCACCCCGAAGAGTTCGGCGCGCCCGCCATGGTCCGTAACGTCCTGGATGCGACCGGCGTGACAGCGGCGGGGGCCGCCCTCCTGGGGGCACGGCTGAGCTGGCTGCCGATGACGGTGTACGGAGGGGCGGTATAGCTGGCCGCTCCGCGCGAGCCCGGCGGCGCCGCCGCCGTGTGGGCGTGGTCGATGCAGCCGGGACCGCAGGTGACCGCCTGGGTGGTGGCGGGTGTGGCGTTCGTGGCGGGAGTGGCGCTCTATGTACGCCGCGGGGCGCGCCCCGAAGGCCCGCGCACCTGACCCCCGGCGTCCCGCTCCCGACTCGCGGCTGGCCGGAAACCGCCCCGGCCCCACCCCCGCCATGAATCAAACGGTTTGTTCCCGCCCTCCCCGCGACGCCAGGATTGCCCCGAAACAGCAACACGGAAAGAACCCTTCCCGGAGGTTTCCCATGGCCATGCAGGCTCCGTACGCCATCACCCTCGACCGGCGCGAGGGCCCGTACGGCGAAGTCGTTCTGCGGGAGCGCGGAGAGCACTTCGAGATCATCGCCAACGGCTGCTTCCTGATGGACACCTCCGACGGCCGCTCGGAGCGCCTCCTCGTCGACGCCGCCCTGAACGCACTCGACGCACCTCATAACGCACAGGGCACCTCCCCCTCCCTCCTCATCGGCGGCCTCGGTGTCGGCTTCTCGCTCGCCCGCGCCGCCGCGCAGTCCCGCTGGGGTCGGATCGTGGTCGTCGAGCGTGAGCAGGCGATCATCGACTGGCACCGCGCGGGCCCGCTGGCGCGGATCTCGCGCGACGCGCTCACGGATCCGCGATGCGAGATCATTCACACCGATCTCGTGGATTACGTCCGCGAAAACCAGATCGGGAGCCTTGGTACGTACCAGGACACCTACGACGCCCTCTGCCTCGATATCGACAATGGCCCGGACTGGACCGTCACCGACGACAACGCCAATCTCTACTCCCCGCAGGGACTTGCGGGGTGCATGAGACGGCTGAGACCAGGAGGAATCCTCGCCGTCTGGTCGGCCAAACCGTCCCCCGCCTTCGAGGACGCATTGCGGAATGCCGGATTCAACTTGGTTCGGACTGAAGAGATCCAAGTTGCCCGAGGCGTTCCTGACGTGGTCCATCTCGCGGTTCGCCCTGCGTAGCCGGGACCCTGTCAGTGCATCTACGCTGCTGCCTTACACGTGGGATCTAGCAGAGAACTCCCAGGGGCGGGGCAATGGAGCAGACACACACCAGCCACAACGGCCTCGCGGCCACTCCGGGCGCTCAGCGCCGGGTGCTGGTCGTCGAGGACGACGCGACCATCGTCGACGCCATTGCTGCGCGACTTCGCGCCGAGGGCTTCCAGGTGCAGACGGCCGCCGACGGTCCTGCGGCGGTCGACGCCGCCGAGGCGTGGCAGCCCGACCTGATGGTTCTCGACATCATGCTGCCGGGCTTCGACGGGCTGGAAGTCTGCCGCCGCGTGCAGGCTCAGCGGCCCGTGCCGGTCCTGATGCTGACGGCACGCGACGACGAGACCGACATGCTGGTCGGGCTCGGGGTCGGCGCCGACGACTACATGACCAAGCCGTTCTCCATGCGCGAACTCGCGGCGCGGGTGCATGTCCTGCTGCGCCGCGTCGAGCGGGCGACCCTCGCCGCCTCGACGCCGCGCAGCGGCATCCTGCGCCTCGGCGAGCTGGAGATCGACCACGCGCAGCGCCGCGTGCGGGTGCGGGGTGACGACGTTCACCTGACGCCGACCGAGTTCGACCTGCTGGTGTGCCTGGCGAACACGCCGCGCGCCGTGCTCTCGCGCGAGCAGCTGCTCGCCGAGGTGTGGGACTGGGCGGACGCGTCGGGCACCAGGACCGTCGACAGCCACATCAAGGCGCTGCGCCGCAAGATCGGCGCGGAGCGGATCCGTACGGTGCACGGCGTGGGGTACGCACTGGAGACTCCACCCGCATGACCAGGCCGGTCAGCGGGAGCGGGAGCCGGAACGCGAGCGGGAACAGGAACGGGAACGGGCTGCGTCCCTTCTCGATCAAGACCAAGCTCGGCACGCTCGTCGTCGTCTCGGTCTTCATCACCACCGGTCTGATCCTGGTGGCGCTCCGCACCAAGACGGAGCTGCGCTTCATCACGGTCTTCTCGGTCATCGCCTCGATGCTGATCACCCAGTTCGTGGCGCACAGCCTGACCTCCCCGCTGGACGAGATGACGACGGTGGCCAAGTCCATCGCGCACGGCGACTACACCCGGCGGGTGCGCGGCGCGGGCCGTCGCGACGAGCTGGGTGACCTGGCGGCCACGATCAACCGCATGGCGGACGATCTGGAGGCCGTGGACCGGCACCGCAAGGAATTGGTCGCCAATGTCTCGCACGAGCTGAGAACCCCCATCGCGGGGCTGAGAGCGGTACTGGAGAACGTCGTGGACGGGGTGTCCGCCGCGGACCCCGAGACGATGCGTACGGCGCTCAAACAGACCGAGCGCCTCGGCCGGCTGGTCGAGACGCTGCTCGACCTCTCTCGCCTCGACAACGGCGTCGTACCGCTGAAGGCGCACCGCTTCGAGGTCTGGCCGTACCTCTCGGGCGTGCTCAAGGAGGTCAATGTGATCGCCTCGCAGCGCGGTCTGGCCTCCGGGTCCGGCAGTCATACGCGTACCGACGTACATCTGCACCTGGACGTCTCACCGCCCGAGCTGACCGCGCACGCGGACGTCGAGCGGCTGCACCAGGTCGTCGCCAACCTCCTCGACAACGCGGTCAAGCACAGCCCCCCGCACGGCCGTGTCACCGTGCGCGCACGGCGCGGCCCGCAGCCCGAGAGCCTGGACCTGGAGGTCCTGGACGAGGGGCCGGGCATACCCGAGTCCGAATGGCACCGGGTCTTCGAGCGTTTCAACCGGGGCAGCCTGCCCGCCCCGCACGGTCCCGGCAGCGACGGCGGTACGGGCCTGGGCCTCGCGATCGCCCGCTGGGCGGTCGATCTGCACGGCGGACGGATCGGTGTGGCCGAATCCGCGCGCGGCTGCCGGATCCAGGTCACTCTTCCGGGGAAGCCCGCTACTCGTCAGTTGACGTAGGGTCGAACCGGAGGGACACGTTCTGCGTGTCTGTCCTTGGGGGTTCGGCCCAAAGTGGGCCGTAACCACGGTCCGTCCTGTCCGGACCGCAGCGGATCGCACCGGAACCACGCTTGTTTCCCGCCATTCCAGGCGCCGAAACCAGCGCTCCGATGTGACTTACGCGACGGAAGGCCCGCCCGGCCTGCACCTCTCGGCCGGGGAGGCGTAGCCTTTATTTCCGCTGTCCATCACCTTGCGAAGCGGAAGAGGGCGGTTAACGCCGTGTCGTCTCAGTCCCCCAGTAGCCCGAGCGTCTCGACCGACCAAGACGGGCAAGGGAAGAACCCTGCCGCTGCCTTCGGTCCCAATGAGTGGCTCGTCGACGAGATCTACCAGCAGTACCTCCAGGACCCGAATTCGGTCGACCGCGCCTGGTGGGACTTCTTCGCCGACTACAAGCCCGGATCCACCCCGGCGGCTGAGAAGTCCGCCACCCCCGAGGCCACCCCCGAAGCCGAAGACGTGACCGGGGCCGCCGCACAGCCGGCCCAGGCCGCCGCCCCGGCACCTGCCACACCCGCCGCGCCCGCCACCCCGGCGACGCCCGCGGCCACCCAGCCGGCCCCCGCCGCGGCGAAGCCCGCGGCCCAGGCCGCGCCCGCCACGACGGCACCCTCCGCCAAGCCCGCCTCCGCCCCCGCACCGGCCGCCGCACAGCAGGCCGGCGCGAAGGCGAAGACCGAGCCGAAGGCGGAGCCCGCCAAGGAGGCCCCCGAGGGCCCCGAGTACGTGACGCTGCGCGGCCCGTCCGCGGCCGTCGCCAAGAACATGAACGCCTCACTCGAACTGCCCACGGCCACGTCCGTGCGCGCCGTCCCGGTGAAGCTGCTGTTCGACAACCGCATCGTCATCAACAACCACCTCAAGCGCGCCCGGGGCGGGAAGGTCTCCTTCACGCACCTCATCGGGTTCGCGATGGTGCAGGCCCTCAAGGCCATGCCGTCGATGAACTACTCCTTCGCGGAGAAGGACGGCAAGCCGACCCTGGTCAAGCCCCCGCACGTCAACCTGGGCCTGGCCATCGACCTGGTCAAGCCCAACGGTGACCGCCAGCTCGTCGTCGCGGCCATCAAGAAGGCCGAGACGCTCAACTTCTTCGAGTTCTGGCAGGCGTACGAGGACATCGTCCGCCGCGCCCGCGCGAACAAGCTGACGATGGACGACTTCACCGGCGTCACCGCGTCGCTGACGAACCCCGGCGGCATCGGCACCGTCCACTCCGTGCCCCGCCTGATGCCCGGACAGGGCCTCATCATGGGCGTCGGCGCGATGGACTACCCGGCCGAGTTCCAGGGCACCTCGCAGGACACCCTGAACAAGCTGGGCATCTCCAAGGTCATGACCCTGACCTCGACGTACGACCACCGGGTCATCCAGGGCGCCGCCTCCGGCGAGTTCCTGCGGGTCCTCGCCAACCTGCTCCTCGGCGAGAACGGCTTCTACGACGACATCTTCGAGGCCCTGCGGATCCCGTACGAGCCGGTCCGCTGGCTCAAGGACATCGACGTCTCGCACGACGACGACGTCACCAAGGCCGCCCGCGTCTTCGAGCTGATCCACTCCTACCGGGTCCGCGGCCACGTCATGGCCGACACCGACCCGCTGGAGTACAAGCAGCGCAAGCACCCCGACCTGGACATCAACGAGCACGGCCTCACGCTCTGGGACCTGGAGCGCGAGTTCGCCGTCGGCGGTTTCGCCGGCAAGTCGATGATGAAGCTGCGCGACATCCTCGGTGTCCTGCGCGACTCGTACGTCCGGACCGTCGGCGTCGAGTTCATGCACATCCAGGACCCGAAGCAGCGCAAGTGGATCCAGGACCGCGTGGAGCGGCCGCACGCCAAGCCGGAGCGCGAGGAGCAGCTTCGCATCCTGCGCCGCCTGAACGCCGCCGAGGCGTTCGAGACGTTCCTGCAGACGAAGTACGTCGGCCAGAAGCGCTTCTCCCTGGAGGGCGGCGAGTCCGTCATCCCGCTGCTCGACGCGGTCATCGACAGCGCGGCGGAGTCCCGGCTCGACGAGGTCGTCATCGGCATGGCCCACCGCGGCCGCCTCAACGTCCTGGCGAACATCGTCGGCAAGTCGTACGCGCAGATCTTCCGGGAGTTCGAGGGCAACCTCGACCCGAAGTCGATGCACGGCTCCGGCGACGTGAAGTACCACCTGGGCGCCGAGGGCACCTTCACCGGTCTCGACGGCGAGCAGATCAAGGTCTCGCTCGTCGCGAACCCCTCGCACCTGGAGGCGGTCGACCCGGTCCTGGAGGGTGTCGCCCGCGCCAAGCAGGACGTCATCAACAAGGGCGGTACGGACTTCACGGTCCTGCCCGTCGCGCTCCACGGTGACGCGGCCTTCGCCGGCCAGGGCGTCGTCGCCGAGACGCTCAACATGTCGCAGCTGCGGGGCTACCGCACCGGCGGCACGGTCCACATCGTCATCAACAACCAGGTCGGCTTCACCGCCGCCCCGGAGTCGTCGCGTTCGTCGATGTACGCGACCGACGTGGCCCGCATGATCGAGGCGCCGATCTTCCACGTGAACGGCGACGACCCGGAGGCCGTGGTCCGCGTCGCGCGGCTCGCCTTCGAGTTCCGTCAGTCCTTCAACAAGGACGTCGTGATCGACCTCATCTGCTACCGCCGCCGCGGTCACAACGAGGGCGACAACCCGCAGTTCACCAACCCGCAGATGTACACGCTGATCGACGTGAAGCGCTCGGTGCGCAAGCTCTACACCGAGTCGCTCATCGGTCGCGGCGACATCACGCTGGAAGAGGCCGAGCAGGCACTCCAGGACTTCCAGGGCCAGCTGGAGAAGGTCTTCGCAGAGGTCCGCGAGGCCACCTCGAACCCGGCTCCCGCCCACACCCCGGAGGTCCAGGCCGAGTTCCCGGTGGCCGTCGCCACGGCGGTCTCCCAGGAGGTCGTCAAGCGGATCGCCGAGTCCCAGGTCAACATCCCCGACCGGATCACCGTCCACCCCCGCCTGATGCCGCAGATGCAGCGCCGCGCGGCCTCGGTGGAGGACGGCACGATCGACTGGGGCATGGGCGAGACCCTCGCCATCGGCTCGCTGCTGATGGAGGGCGTCCCGGTCCGGCTGTCCGGCCAGGACACCCGCCGCGGTACGTTCGGCCAGCGCCACGCGGTGCTCGTCGACCAGAACACCGGCGAGGACTACACCCCGCTCCAGTACCTCTCCGAGGACCAGGCCCGCTACAACGTCTACGACTCGCTGCTCTCCGAGTACGCGTGCATGGGCTTCGAGTACGGCTACTCGCTCGCCCGGCCCGAGTCGCTGGTCATGTGGGAGGCCCAGTTCGGTGACTTCGTCAACGGCGCGCAGACCGTCGTCGACGAGTTCATCTCCTCCGCCGAGCAGAAGTGGGGCCAGACGTCCGGCGTCACGCTCCTGCTTCCGCACGGTTACGAGGGCCAGGGCCCGGACCACTCGTCGGCCCGTCCCGAGCGCTTCCTCCAGATGTGCGCGCAGGACAACATGACGGTCGCCATGCCGACCCTGCCGTCGAACTACTTCCACCTGCTGCGCTGGCAGGTCCACAACCCGCACCACAAGCCGCTCATCGTCTTCACCCCGAAGTCGATGCTGCGTCTGAAGGCGGCGGCGTCGAAGGCCGAGGAGTTCACCACCGGCGGCTTCCGCCCGGTGATCGGCGACACGGCCATGGACCCGGCCGCCGTCCGCAAGGTCGTCTTCTGCGCCGGCAAGGTCTACTACGACCTGGACGCCGAGCGTCAGAAGCGCGGCAACACGGACACCGCCATCATCCGTCTGGAACGCCTGTACCCGCTGCCGGGCAAGGAGGTCCAGGAGGAGATCGCGAAGTACCCGAACGCCGAGAAGTACCTGTGGGCGCAGGAGGAGCCGGCGAACCAGGGTGCGTGGCCGTTCATCGCGCTCAACCTGATCGACCACCTCGACCTGGCGGTCGGCGCCGACATCCCGCACGGCGAGCGCCTGCGGCGCATCTCGCGCCCGCACGGCTCGTCCCCGGCGGTCGGCTCGGCCAAGCGCCACCAGGCGGAGCAGCAGCAGCTGCTGAACGAGGTCTTCGAGGCCTGATCAGCGCCTGTACGCCCCGGAGGGCCCGGCACCGCAGCGATGCGGTGCCGGGCCCTCCGGCGTACGGCGAACAAGAACCGGGCCTACCCCAGGTACGCCTCGAAGTCCCAGTACGGGCGGTTGCGCTGGCGTGCGGAGAGCGTGTGCGGGTGCTGGGCGCCGAGGGTGCGGGTCAGCGTCAGCAGGGCGTCCGCCTCGACCTTGTCGGCCTCCTCGTGTTCCCGCAGGGCCCGCAGGTCACCGGCGAGCGCGGTCTGGCAGGAGAGGGTGAGCGGGTGTTCGTCGCCGAGCACCTGGCGTGACCTGCGCAGCGTGTCGCGGCTGAGGTCGGCGGCGTCCGCGACCCTGCCGTTGAAGTTGCGGCCGCCCGAGGCGTTGAGGGCGCAGCCCAGTACCCAGGGATGGTCGGCCCCGAGGGTGGCGGTCAGGCCCGCGAGCGCGGACTCGAACATGGACATGGCCTCGCCCCGGTCACCGGCCGCCTGCATCACCAGGCCGGTGTTGGCGAGCATGCCGGTCGCCACGGGGTGGGCGGGTCCGAGCAGCGCCCGGTATCCGGCCTCCGCCTCGGCGATCAGGTCCTTGGCCCTGGCCAGGTCGCCGTGCTCGCGCTGGTAGTTTCCGTAGTCGTTGATGAACGACAGGGTGGTGTAGTGGGTCCGGCCCTGCACCTGCTCCATCTGTTCCATCAGGCTGTCCATCAGCATGCCGACGTCCTGCGGAAAGCCGCCTTCGCGCCGCCGGGCGAGCGCGAGCTGCTTGCGCGCGGACAGGGTCTGCGGGTGCAGCGGGCCGAGGATCTGCACATGGAGCCGTACGACCGGCTCCTGGCGGGCCACTGCGTCGCGGTAGAGGCCAAGCAGCCGCAGACCGTGGGCGATGGCGTTGCCGGAGTTGAGGGTCGTGATGTGCCGGGCGCGCAGTACGCTCTCGCGGCGGCTGAGGGTCTCCTGGTCGAGTTCGTACGCTTCCCGGTAGCGCCCCAGCAGGCGCAGCCCGACACCGAGGTTGTGCCGCGCGCTGAGGGAGATCAGCTCGTTCCCACCGAGCAGCCGTTCCGCGTCCTCCAGCACCTGCCGCTGGAGCTCCAGCGCTTCCTCGTACCGGCCCAGGCGGCGCAGGCTGCCGGCCAGACCGCTGTTGACGCTGAGTTCGCCGAGTTCGTCACGCGGCTGTGCGGCGCGCAGCCGGTCCCGCAGGGCGCGCCCCAGCTCGTACGCCTCACGGTTGCTGCCCGCGGCGAGCAGCAGGTTGGTCTGCTGCGTCGTCAGGTCGATCATCTGCTGGTCCAGCGGATCCATGAACGTCGTCCAGTAGTTCCGGATCTTCTCGGCGAGCCGGGTGCCGGCCGTGAACTCGCCGCTGCGCACGCAGTAGCGCAGGCAGTTCAGTACGGCGGCCTGGACGCGGCTGTTGCGGCTGCTGAGCGCGCCGGACGGTTCCAGGTGGGGCAGCAGCTCGGCGTACTGGGGCCATTGCCTGCTGTCGAGCGGGTTGCCGGGGTCGGCCTCGGCCAGCAGGGTGCGTACGGCCTTGCGGTGGGCGTCGCGGTGCTCGTCGTTGGTGAGCCGGGACACAATGTCGTGGACGAGCCGGTGCATGTGCACGGTCTCCTGGTGCGGCCCCATCTCGGTGTTGACCGGGCCCCGGCTCTCCCGGGTGAGCACCGAGTAGTTGACGAGGGTGTCCAGGGCACGGGTCCAGGCGGGCAGGTCGGTGCTCATCCACCGCAGGTCCTCGGGGAGGTCGGCCTGTGGGTAGGCGCGGGCGAGTCCGAGCGGGATGCGGCCGGGGGCGAAGGACGCGCACAGGCTGAGGACTTCGACCGCTTGCGGCTGCGTGCGGCGCAGCCGGTTGATGAGGATCGACCAGGAGGTGAGCGAGGAGTGCGGGAAGCCGTCCCCCACGGGCTCGTCGACGGCGGACAGCCGGCCCTCGCGGACCATGCGCAGGTACTCCGGAACCTCCATCCGGGACTCGCCGAGCCAGGACGCCGCCTGGACGAGCGGCAGCGGTACGTCGCTGAACTCGGCGGCGACCTCGTCGGCCTGCGCCGAGGTGATGTGCGGGGCGCGGCGCATCAGGTAGGCGGTGGACTCGGCGCGGTCGAAGGAGGGCACTTCGAGTACGTCGGTGTGGTCGCCCCAGCCCCGGTTGCGGGAGGTCACGATGGTGTGTCCGGGGCCGTGCGGCAGCAGGACGTTCGCGCCCTCGGTGTCGTCCCAGCCGTCGAAGATGACGAGCCAGCGGCTGTACGGTTCACCGCGTCGCAGTGCGTCGCGCACGGCACGGATGCGCTCGCCGGGTTCGCTGCCGCTGTGCAGGACCAGTTCGGCGGCGAGTTCGCCGAAGCGGTCGCGCTGGATGTTGCGGTCGTCGGAGTTGACCCACCAGATGACGTCGTAGTCGGTGCTGAATCGGTGGGCGTACTCGGCGGCGATCTGGGTCTTGCCGATGCCGGACATGCCGAGGAGGGTGCAGGCGGAGTTGCCGCGTTCGGCTTCCGTCAGGCGTGACTGCAGCTCGGTGAGGAGATCGTCGCGGCCGGTGAACCGGCCGTTCCGGCGCGGGACCTCGCCCCAGATCTCGGGGGGTGTGTTCGGGAAGCGGGAGCTGATGGCCGGGGAGCGGCGGCCCGCGCCGCGCCGGTACTCGATGCCGAGCCGGCCCAGGAGCCGCTCCTCGGCCTCGTCCTCACCGGTGCCCCACAGGCTGACGGGTTCGAGTACCGCGGTGGCGGGCGGCAGTTGGCGGTTGGTGAGGTTGACGGCGGCGAACCGTTCGGCCTGGTCCGCCACATACCCGCGCAGGACGTCGTTCCACTCGCCCGGGGCGCGGGGCCCCAGCTCGAAGAACCAGTCGTTGAGGACGAGCAGAACGCGGCCGGTCGACAGCAGGAGGTCACCGAGCGCTTCCTCCAGCGGCACCTCGCGCGGCGGGTCCCAGCGCTGGAGCGTGACCCGGCGGCCGTGTGCTTCCAGGCGCTGCGCGATCCAGTTGGCCCACGGCCGGTGATATCCGGGGAAGACCACGAGGAAATGCTCGGGCCCGTTCTGGCCGCCACGGTCCCCCGCCGCACCGGTCCCGCCCGACCGCCGCTGATCCACCATCTGTACGTCTCCCTGTCTCGCGCTGCTGTCCCGCGCTCTGCCCGCGCCCGCTCGACCAAGCGTCACGGTCGCTTGACACAGTGTCACCCAAAGGCCGGCGGCGACGCGCCGAGGCTCGCGTAATGCTCTTTCATGCCTCCGGTGAACTGCCGTCCTTCGTTGGTCAGTTCATCGGACTCCTGAAGTATGGACAAGGCTTCCGCGACCTGTTCGCGATGCTGCGCGAACTGCTCCCCGGCCCGTCGGCGCCAGGCCGCCGGGGCGCCGGGGCCGGTCGCGGCGCGCCGCCACAGGTCGGTCAGGGCCAGGTGGGCGTACGCGCCCTGCAGGACGCCCGCCACCGGCCGCGGGTCGGACCGCCAGCCGACCCGGTGCAGCCCGTCGCCGCCCGGCCGGTACAGCGGTACGCGCTCATGGAGTGCGGCCATTTTGGTGTGGTGCGTCTCGTGGACCAGCACCTCGGCGAACTCACGGGGCCCGGCCGGCAGAGACGTCAGCACACCGCCCGGTGCGGCCCGCAGGGTGGCACTCATCGGGTGCCGTCCGTCGTACGCCGTCGTGGTCACGGGGGCGAGCGGCACCAGGACGCGCTGCAGGGCCCGTATCTCGGCGACCCGCCCGGGGTCGGTGCCCTCGATCAGCGCGAGGGCCTGGCGCCACAGGCGCGCCCAGGGCTCCTGGGCGACGGTGGTCCGGTCCGCCGCGTGCATGGCGATGGCGCCGATGCCGCGCGGCGGCACCCGGTAGGGGTCGAGGTCGTCGAGTACCGCGATACCGCCGTCCAGCACCCGCAGCCCCGACCAGCCGGGCCCGCCGCCCGCCATCCGGCCCCGGCCGCCGGTGGACCGCAGCAGGAGTGCGCCGGACGGGCCGCCGCCGGTGATGCGCACGGTGCGTCCGCGGGCGTGCAGTTCGGCCCGGTGCGAGGGACAGCGCAGGGCGCCGAGTCCTGGCAGGGAGAGCAGCCCGGCGGGAGCGTCGAGGGTGACGCGCAGGTCGCAGCCCGCGCGCAGGGCGGCGGTGGCGGCGATGGAGCCGAAGTACGCCAGATGCCGGTCGAGGGCGGGCCCTTCGGGCGCGGTGAGGGCCCCGGCCAGCCAGACGCCGGTCAGCGGGTAGTCGAGGACGTCGCGGACCGGGGCGGGGTCGCGTCGTTCCGCGTACTCCAGCAACTGCCAGTGCCGGCCGAAGCGTTCACGCGCCGCGGGGGAGGCACTGGCCGGCTGCCGGTCGATGCGGGCGAGCAGGGACTTGAGCAGCAGGAGCCGCCGGGCATGCAGCCCGGCCCGTAACGCGCTGGTGCAGGCGGCATCGGGCCGTGTGCGGGCGAGCTGGTGCAAGAGGGCCGCCGGAAGGGGAGCCAGGCTCATCCGGGCCCCCCGGCGGCGGCCTTCCCGCCGTGGCGGCCGGGACCGGTTGGCCGTGCCATCCATCTGACCGGAAAGTGCCGTTGCCCGGCGTCAGATCGGGTCCGCCTCCGACCACCAGGCTTCGGCGAGCTCCCAGGGCCGGTCCAGCACCCGGCGGACCGCCTCGGTAACTTCCGGATCGTCCATGGTGCGTAAAGTCCGCAGGTCAAGCTCTGTGAGGTCGGGCACGGCCGGTAGCTGCCCGGCGTCCCGCCCCTGGCCGGCAACCACGGTGTTCCTGTGCGACACGCCCGACTCCCTCCTGCCGGCACCCGTCCCGCACGGCCGCAGCGGCTGCCCAGTTCTTCCCGACACCGGGGAAACAGAAACATGTTCGACTTCACTCCGGTCAACCGGTCCTCACCCCGGTGAACGGCCATCCTGGGGGCGCCAGTTGCCGCCGGTCCGCCTCGCTCAACGACTGATCACCGGCCCGGACCTCCGCTCCCCGGCCCGCCTCCGCGAGCCGTCGCAGCCGCTCCTGCGGCGCCGCCGCCTCGCGCCAGTCCACCGCGACGAGGGACGCGATCAGCCGCTGCCAGCGCTCGTGCGCCTGCTCGAAAGCCCGGCGTGCGGCTCCGGTGCGGCCCATGAACTCCAGCACGCAGCCCTGGGCGTATACGGCCCGTACCGCCGTGACCGAGCCCGGCCGGTCCCCGTGCGCGCCGTCGGCGTCGCGCTGCGCGCTCTCGTACGCCTGGAGGGCGTCCGACAGCAGCGTCGCGGCCGACACATGGGCGAGTTCGAACCGCACCCGGCCGAGCGCCAGCCACGCCTGCGCCCGTACGCCGGGGTCCGTCAGCCGCTTCGCGGCCTCCTCCAGCAGGTGGCGGCCCTCGTAGAGGTCGGGGAGGAAGCCGATCCGCTGGAAGCGGAGCGCCAGCGCGCTGCCGAGCAGCAGGTGCAGTGTGCTGCGGGACGGTGAGCGGGCGGGCATCCCGGCGAGCGCTTCGCGCAGGACGCTCTCCGCCCGGCCTACGGTGTCCTCTCCGGCCGCCGCCGGCTCGGCGGCGGCGCGGTGCAGCAGCGACTCGCCCCATTCGGTGAGCAGTTCGCAGCGACGGGCGCTGTCGGGCGGCGCGAGGCCGGAGGCGCTCTCGTACGCGCGGTCGGCGGCGGTGTGGTCGTCCGCCGCGTCGTGCAGGCGGGCCTGGGCGGTCAGGCAGCGCAGGCGCAGTACCGGATCTTCGCCGACGGCCTGTTCGGCGCGGGCCAGGACCTCGGCGGTGCCGGCGTGCGGGGCGCCGGCGGCGCGCAGGGCGTCGGCGAGGTCGAGGAGGGCGGGGCAGCGGTGGCTGTCGGGGGCGTCTTCGGCGTCCAGCAGGTCACATCCCGTGCGGAGTTCACGTACAGCCTCTTCGGCCCGCTGCTGCGCGAGCAGCAGCCGCCCCCGGCGCAGGTGCAGGGTCCTGCGGGACGCGGCGGGCCAGGCGGAGGCGTCGCCCGCGAGCGCGTCCAGGCCCGCGGCGAGGTGCTGTGGGTCGGGCGTCTCCCGCCACAGGGCGTGGTGCGCGGCGGCGAGTTCCAGGCAGGCGTCGGCCCGGTCCTGGGTGTCCCGCGGTGCGCGGTCGCGGGCTTCGGCGAGGGTGCGGGCCGCGCGCAGGAGCAGTTCGCGGCTCCGTTCGGTGCCCCGGACCGCCGGAGCGCCCGCTTCCGCGAGCAGGACCCGCCCCAGCACAAGACCGGCCCGCGCCGCCCCGGCCGCACCCGTCCCGGCTCCGCCGGCGACCTGGCCGCCGTCGCGCAGCGCGGCCTCCGCGCGCTCGCGGGCACGGCGGAGCAGGGACGGGTCGGCCTGGGAGCGCCACTGGCCCAGGAGGCGTTCGGCCTCGGCCAGCGGTACGGGGGTGATGAGGTCGGGCTGGTAGAAGCGGAGCACCCGGGCGGGGATCTCGGCGAACAGTTCGGGCTCGGCGCCGGGCCCGTCGTCCTCCGCGTCCGCTCCTTGCTCCCACGGGAGATCGGGAGGCGTCTCGGCGCCGCGCTCGGACAGCCTGGCGGCCGCGAGCGCCGAGAAGTTGCGGGCCCCCTTGCCGAAGTGGCGTTCGACGTACGAGGAGCAGTGCTTGAGCACCAGCGCCGCCGCGTCCTGCCCCAGCGAGTTCAGCAGCAGCTCCTGCACGCCGTCCGCGTAGACGTAACACGGCGTGGAGTCCGGTCCCGGCAGCTGCCTGAGCAGGCCGCCGAGCAGCACCTCGGCGAGCTCCATCGGGCCGGTGTCGGGCAGCATCGCCCGCTGTACGAGCTGCATCACGGGCAGGGTGAGGGGCGCCGCCGCGAGGTGGACGGCGAGGCGCACACCACCGGGCGACGCGTTCGCCCGGAAGGCGCGCAGAAGTTCGTCGGCGCTGCGGCCGTGCGGCACGGGGAACGGCGGGGCGGGCGGGACGAGTTGTCGGCCGGGGGTCGCGGCGTCGGTCCAGGCCGCCCAGCCGCGCACCGTACTGCCGCCGTGGTCGGACAGCAGCCGCGCCCAGGACGCGAACGCCTCGGGTGTGGGCGGGAGTACGGGCACCGGCCTGGCCGTCGCCTCCAGCGGCTCCCACGGCTCGTCGTCGGGAACGAAGGCCGTACGCCCGCCGGCGCCCGCCGCCCGCACCAGAAGACCGGGCTCGGCGGGCAGTGCGGTACGGGCCCACAGGCGGGGCGGCAGCGGCTGTACGACGGCCAGCGGTGAGCTGCGCGGCCACTGGTGGATGAGCCGCTGCGCACGGCCCTGCTGCCACAGCGGGCCGACGCAGTCGCTGACGACGAGGGTGAGCCTGCGGCCCGTCGGGTCGTGGAACTGGTCGGCGGGGCGCATCCTGGTGTGGCCGCCCGGCCCGGTCGTGGTGCCGACGAGGGGCGCGCCGCCGTCCTCGGCGTCGTACAGCTGATGGACCTGCACGTCCCGGAAGACCCCGGACTGCTGGCAGGCCTGCCGCAGCTCCTCGACCATGCGTTCCCAGACGGCCATCGCGGGCCCGGTGTCCATGAGCAGCTGGATGTCCACGCGGCGCCGCTCGGAGGGTCGCAGCACGGGGCACAGGACGCCGGACATGGCGCTGCGCTCGGCGGTGGCGTCCTCGTCGAGCCGCCCGTCGGCGGTGGGGCGCGCGGCGGCGGTGTAGTGGCGCAGGGGCCGCAGGGCGCGTTGCAGGCTGAGCAGGCCGGGCAGCGCGGCGGCGGCCGGCGCGCGTACGGGAAAGGCGGAGGCGGCGCTCGGGGAGCCTCCCGTCCGCCGCGTCCCCCGGCTGCCGGGCGCGTAGAGCGGTACGGGGCCGGGGTCCGGGGACAGGCCGGGGGCGTCGGCCTCGGGTGCGTCGGCGCCGGAGTCCGGGCCGGCCGTCGCGGGCGGGGCCGCCCGCCCGTCCCGGCCGGTCCGGCTGTGGCCGGTGTCCTCGCCCGGCTCCCCGGGGTCGCCGGAGGCGCCCGTCGGCTTACGGCCCGACGGAAGCCACTGAGCCAGCCAGACGGCGTCCGCGACCTCCTCGGCCGTGGGGTCGAGGCCGCCGCTCCTCAGCCTGCCGACAAGTTCCCCCAGGTCCATCCGGCACTCACCTCGGGCGGTCGAGTGGTCGCATGAGCATTTCGGCGATGCGCTCCCGCGTGACGCGCTCCGCGCGCGGGGCGTGCTGGGTGAGGTAGAGGGCGTTGAGCAGCTGGTCAGCGGCGATGATCTCGCCGGGTTCACGGCCGAGGAACCGCTCGATCAGGTCCCGTCCCTCGGTCGCCGCCTCACTGCCGAGGTGCGCCTCGACCATGGCTGTGAGCTGCTCCTCGCCGGGCGGTTCCAGCTCAAGCTGGATGCAGCGGCGCAGCAGCGCGGCGGGGAAGTCCCGCTCGCCGTTGGAGGTGAGGACGATGAACGGGAAGGTGGTGCAGCGGACCCGGCCGCCGCGTACCGCCACCTTGCGGCCGTCGTCGGTCAGGACGTCGACGACCGGCTCGCGGTCGGCGATGCGCTCCAGCTCGGGGATGGCGAACTCGCCTTCCTCCAGGGCGTTCAGCAGGTCGTTGGGCAGGTCGAGGTCGCTCTTGTCGAGCTCGTCGACGAGCAGTACGCGCGGCTGGTCGGACGGCAGCAGCGCGGTGCCGAGCGGTCCGAGGCGTACGTACGAGCCGATACTGGACGCCGCGGAGGGCGCTGCCGTCGCCGCCTCGCCCTGTGCCCGCTCCAGCTGTACGTCCTGGAGGCGGCCGATGGCGTCGTAACGGTAGAGCCCGTCCTGGAGGACGGAGCGGCTGACGATCGGCCAGCGCAGGACACGTCCGAGGCCGAGTTCGTGGGCAACCGCCTGAGCGAGGGTCGATTTCCCGGTCCCCGGATTTCCCGTCACCAGCAGCGGCCGGCGCAGATACAGGGCCGCGTTGACCGCGTCGACCTCGGCGGGCCTCGGGTGGTGGTTCTCCACCAGCCGGCGCTGGACGCCGAGCCTGCGGGCGGCGCTCGGGTCGGTGGCCCCGGGGTCGGCGGGGTCGGCATCGGAGCCGACGGCGGCGAAATCACGCCAGGGGGGCGGTCCGGGTAACCGCTGCACTCCGTCGTGCGGCAGTCCCGCGCCGCGGTAGATCCGCCAGTCTGTCACTGAGTTTCACCTCGCGGGTAGCTGGGGACGGAGCCCGGACCGGCGGTCGCACGGCCGCCGGGGCTGCTGACGTTACCGTTCAGGGCCTGCTCTGCCGACACCGATTCCGGTCCGGTTCCCCTGATTTGACGACTCATCACGTACCGTTCCCGTCAATCCTGGGCGGCACCTGGAGCGGCACGCCGTCGTACGGTGGACGGTCCGGCGGATCGAAGAGTACGGCGACGGACCCGGCCCAGGCCGCTTCCGCCACCGTGTCGGGTGTCGCGTCGGGGTCCATGGAGATGATCCGCAGGGCGCGTATGTGCCGGTGCAGCCCGTCCGCGCCGTCGGCCCGCCCCAGCAGTTCCTGGGCGCGTACGTGGAACTCCATGCAGTCGCTGTGCTCCTGGCCGCACCTGCGCCACAGCGCCAGCGGGTGCCCGGCGGCGAGCGCGGCGGCCATCGCGTCGAGCCCGTCGCCGCTGCCGACCGGCCCGCAGTACACGGGTACCGTGCCGTCCTCGGCGTCGGACAGTCTCGCGTACGCCGCCCGGCGGGTCTCCCTGCGCGAGCCGGGGCCGTGGCCGGACGCGGGGACCTCGCCACGCAGCGGTACGACGGCGAGCGGACCTCGCACGGCGGCCTTCCAGCGGCGGCGCCATTCGGGGCTGGCGGGGCGGTCGAGGCGCTTGCGGTCGCGTATGACGACGATGCGGCGCTCCCCCAGCGCCATGCTGTGCTCGTCGAAGTCGTCGCCGTCCGCGTCGTCGGGCGCGAGCCGCCAGGTGTCGAGCGGTTCGTCGAACAGCTCGCGCGGCAGGAGTGCCTCCACCGAGGCGAGGTGCTCGCCGGCGTCGCCGAGGCGCAGGGCGCGGGCGAGAGGTTCGCGAAGGGTCTCGCGGAGGTGGCGGCGGGGCACGCCGCGGTCGTCGCCGCACACCGGCTCGACGCCCCGTCCGTCGAAGAGGAGTTTGACGCGCCACGGGTAGCGGTCGCCGTAGTGCACCGGGTCGACCTCGACGAGCACATCGGCGCGGGCGTGCCCGGCCGGTCTCTCCCGGGCGGACTCGAACCCGGCGACAGGGGCGGGCACTTCACCGAGGTCCAGGACTTCGGCGATCTCCTCGCGGATCGCGAGGTGCGCGGATTCGGCCTGCGTGGGGATCCACTCGGCGAGTGCGGTGAGGGCGGCGGCGTCGGGGCGTTCGGCGCCGCCCCTGCCCGCGAGGTGCCTGACGACCTTGGCGGCGTACAGCAGCACCGACTCGACGTCCCGGTCGCGCCCGGTCTCGTGACGGGGCAGATCGTGCAGCAGGCCGGCTCCGTCGCGCCAGGTGCGCGGGTCGTGTTCGACAGGTGACTGGTACTCGCTGTGCAGGACGCGGCGCTTGACCTCGTCCACGAGGGCCATGACCTCGCCGGGCCCGGCGGGCGGCGGCAGTTCGGCCAGCCGGCCGAAGAGGTGGGCGCGCGCGGCGGGCAGGAAGCCCGGAGCGCCTTTGCGCAGGTCGGCCTGGGCTCTGGTCCAGCCGCCGCCGGCGGCCGCGGTGCTGCGAAAGCGCCGCAGGTGGTGGCGGTCGTGCTCGCGCAGGACGGTGTGGATGATCTCGCCGCCCCGCAGGTCGTGCAGTTCGCGCAGCGCGGTGATGGGTACGGCGGCTCCTTCGTGCTCCCCGCGCCCCTTGTTCATCCCGATGACGGCGCCGTGCTTCAGGTCGACGACGGGGCCGCCCGAGCAGCCCTCCACGGGCAGACTGCCCCGCAGCAGCAGTGCCTTGCCGTCGGTGGCGTGCGCCGTGCCGACGCCGTGCCGTATGCCGAGGTCGCCGGTCTCCCTGGACCAGCCGTGGAGGCTTACGTCGGCGGGGATGGCCGGGGGACGCTCGCTGAGCCAGACGCAGGCGGCGTCCAGCGCGTCCGGCACGTGGACCAGGGCGATGTCGGGGAACTCCCAGCGGTACGGCGGCTCTTCGGGGTCGGCGGGGCGGGGCTTGGCGAGGACCACCTCTCCCGTGGTCTCCCCGCCCTGCCAGGTGATGCCGAGCGCACGCTCACCCCTCCACACGGCGGCCTCCCCCTTTCCCACGACATGGGCGCAGGTCAGCACCCAGCCGGGGGCGATGAAGAATCCGCTGCCCCAGTAGTGGGCGCCGTGCGGGTCATACCCGCCTCCGGGCGCGGCAATGCGTACGAGCGAGGGGCGCACGATCTCGTCGAAGACGTTCACGGCGCGCTCATGCTCCGCCACGGGCCGGCGAACCGGGTCCTGACCCCGGCCCCGCGGCAGGGTCCGCGACCGGGTGCGCCCCCGGGTCCGCCGCCGGGTCCGCCGCCGGATCGGCCACCGGTTCGGTCCACGTCAGGGAGACGGTGACGGACGCCTTGCCGCCGCCGTCCGCGAGGACCCCGATCACCTTGCCGGACTGGGCGGACAGCTCGATGCCGAAGGTCACGGCGACCTCGACGGGTGCGGCGGGTTGCAGCCCGGCGCGCAGCGAGCGCACCACACCCTGTACGACGTCGGTCAGTCCGCCCGCCATGGAGACGACCCGGTCGCCGATCCCGGTGTCCCGGTAACCGCCGCCCCGGTCGAGCTCCTGCGCCTCACTGACACGGGCCCAGACGACGGTCCCGTCGTCGAGCCGAACCTGTGCGATCCCATTGGCCACAGCGTCCCCCGCTCCCCCACGCGATGAACAGTGAAGGTTAATCGCTGCAGGGTACGAGCGCGAGGGACTGAGGGATCAGTGCCTATCCTGGCTTGGAACAACCCCTGTCCGAACCCCCGTCCGACCCTCTGTCCCACCCCACGGAGCAACACCTTGTACTTCACCGATCGCGGCATCGAGGAGCTGGAGAAGCGGCGCGGCGAGGAGGAAGTCACCTTCGAGTGGCTCGCCGAGCAGCTGCGTACGTTCGTCGACCTCAACCCGGACTTCGAGGTGCCGGTCGAGCGCCTCGCGACCTGGCTGGCCCGCCTGGACGACGAGGACGACGAGGAGTAGCACCGGCGGCGGCGCACCGCGGGCGCACGGGCGCGGCCATGGGCGCGGGCCTGGGCGCGGGCCGGTGGCGCGTCAGTCCCGGGCGTGGGCCGGCGCCACGTCCGGCGC
>NZ_JAGGPC010000078.1:0-6206 GCF_018614005.1 Streptomyces sp. ISL-99 | reverse complement strand
GGGTGCGGGTGCGGGCGGGTGCCGCTGCGCGGGGCCTGTTCCCCACCCCGCCCCTTCCCGAACTGGGGCGCTGCCCCAGGCCCCGCTCCTCAAACGCCGGAGGGGCTGGATAGTGCCGCGTTGCGGCACCCACCCGCACCCCCCTACGGCCGCAACGCCCGCAGCAGCAGGTCCGCCAAGTGGTCCGCCACCTGCTGCGGTGTGAGCGGGCCGTCCGGGCGGTACCAGGTCGACAGGTGGTGGACCGACCCGAAGTGGTAGTCCACCACCAGGTCGGCCGGCGTCGCGGTCGAGAAGACGCCCGCCTTCTGCCCCTCCTCCACCAGCGCCCGGAACCGCTCGTGGTACCGCCGCCGCTCCGCCCGCACCTGCTTGTCCTTCTCCGGACTCAGGTGGTGCATCGAGCGGAAAAAGATCGACGCGTCGTCGAGGTTGTCGATGGTCGTGACCACCACATCCGCCGCCGCGTCCCGCAGCCGCTGCTCCACCGGCGCGTCCGCGTCGGCGAACGCGTCGAGCCGCTCCTGCTGGAGCCGCAGAACACGGGCGTACACCTCGTGCAGCAGGTCGTCCTTGGAGCCGAAGTAGTGGTAGAGCGCGCCCTTGGTGACGCCGGCCGCCTCCACGATCTCCTGCACCGACGTACGGTCGTAGCCGCGCTCGGCGAACAGGCGGGTGGCGGCGGCCAGCAGCCTCTGGGGGACGGGGATGCCGCTTCCGTCCGTCGTCCTGGCCATTGCCGCCACCTGCCTTACGTCGAAACAACCGGTTGATGGTTCAGGAACGGGAACGCAGTTCCCGCCTGAGGATCTTCCCACTCGTCGTCTTGGGAAGTTCGGGCAGGATCTCCACTTCGCGCGGATATTTGTACGCCGCCAGCCGTTCCTCGCAATACGCGGAGATGTCCGCCGACGCCACCTCCGCACCGGGGCGCAGGCTGACGTACGCCTTGACGCTCTCCCCCCGGTACGCGTCGGGGATGCCGACGACGGCCGCCTCGCGCACCGCCGGGTGGGTGTAGAGGACGTCCTCGACCTCGCGCGGCCAGACCTTGAAGCCCGACGCGTTGATCATGTCCTTCTTGCGGTCGACGACGTAGAGCCAGCCGGCCTCGTCCATGAAGCCGATGTCGCCGGTACGCAGTTCCCCGCCGGGGAAGGCCTCGGCGGTCGCCTCGGGGCGCCGCCAGTAGCCGGGAACGACCTGCGGGCCACTGACTGCGATCTCGCCCTGCGTACCGAAGGGCACGTCGGCCCCCTTCTCGTCGACGATACGTACGACCGTGTCCGGGCCGGGTACGCCGACGGACAGCGTCCCCGAGGCCGGGTCGACCGGGGCTTCCTTCTCGGGCGGCACGGACGCGCAGGGCGCGGTGCACTCGGTGAGTCCGTAGCCGTTGCGGATGTACGGGCCGAATCCCGCCCGGAATTTCTCCACCAGGGCCGGTGGCACCGGGGCGCCGCCCGACGAGATCACCTGGAAGGACTCGAAGTGGTCGCGCGTGGCACCGGGGGTGGCCGCGAGCGCCATGAAGGCGGTGGACGGGCCGACGGTGTAGGCGGGGCGGTGCTCGGTGAACGCGTCGAGGACGACACCCGGGTGGAAGCGGTAGGCGAGGACGAGCGTGCCGGCGTTGGCGACGCAGGCGGCCAGTTCGCAGACCATGCCGGTGATGTGGAAGAGGGGCGCCAGGGCGAAGTACGCCGAACCCTCGGCTACGGGGTGTCCGGTGCGCTGGCGCTCGGCGTTGTACATGATTCCGCCGTGGAGGTTCATGGCGCCCTTGGGCGTGCCGCTGGTGCCCGAGGTGTAGCTGATCAACGCCACGTCGGTGGCGGTGAGCTCCCGGCCCGCCGGGGCGGGGAGGCCCTGGCGGGCGACGGTCACCAGGTCGTCCGCGTCGGAGGCCGGCGCCCCCCGCTCGAAGTTCAGTACCCGGGTGTCGTTCCTGGTCTGGAGGTCGAGTTCGCAGGCGGTGAGGGCGATGCGTACGGGCGAGTCGGCGGCGGTGTCACGCAGATACGCCTCCCACGCGCGGTCCGAGCAGATCAGCGCGGTCGCCTCGGCGTCCCCGAGCGCGTGCGCGACCTCGGCCGACTTGTACATCGGGTTGAGCGGTACGACGACGGCGCCGGCCTTCCAGGCGCCGAGCAGTGCGATGACGAAGTGCGGGCTGTTCTGGAGCATGACGGTGACCCGGTCGCCGTGCCGCACCCCCTTGGCGGCCAGATGGCCCGCGACGGAGTCCGAGAGCTCGTCCGTCTCGCGGTAGGTGAGGCGGCCGTCGAAGTAGGCGAGGGCGGGGTGGTCGGGCGCGCGGGTCACCGCGCTGCCGAAGGCGTGCAGGAGGGTGGCCGGCGGGTCTATCGGCGCCCGCTGGGCGTCGCTGAGCTGGGCGAGCCAGGGCTTGGCCGCGTAGAGCGACCCGGTGGTGGACTCCGACCCGGTCGCGGACTCCGACTCAGTCGGGGGTTCCGAACCGGTCGTGGATTCCTTTGTCGACTCGCTCATCGGCCGGCCTCCTCCCACTTCTGCTGAAGGTGGTTCATGCCGGCCAGCCAGCGGTCGGGGTTCCCGGCGCGTGCCTGGTAGTACCCGGCGACCTCGGGGTGCGGCAGGATCAGGAAGCGGTCGGCCGCGATGCCGTCGAAGAGGGCGTCGGCGACGTCCTCCGGTGCTATGGCAGTGGGCGCGAGCACCAGTTCGCCGGCCGAGCCCGCGGCGGTCAGCATGTCGGTGCGTACACCCTGCGGGCAGATCGCGTGGACCTTGACCCCGCGGTGACGGTACGTCAGTGAGAGCCATTCCGCGAAGGCCAGCGCTCCGTGCTTGCTGACGCTGTACGGGGCCGCGCCGACCATGGTCAGCAGGCCGGCCGCGGAGACGGTGGAGACGAACCGGCCGCTGCCGCGCTCCAGCCAGTCGGGCAGCAGCGCCTTGGCCGCCCTGACGTGGGCCATGACGTTGACGTCCCAGGCCGCGGCCCAGACCGCCTCGTCGGCGAAGGCGTCGCCGGGCGAGGCGAGGCCCGCGTTGGCGCAGTACACGTCGACCTTGCCGCCGAGCACCTCACGGGCCTCTTCGACGATGGCGGAGGCGTCGCCCACGACCGCGGTGGCGCCGGTCTCGTCAGCGATCGCCTTGACCTTCCGCGCGTCGAGGTCGTTGACGACGACGCGTGCTCCCCCGGCCGCGAATCTGCGGGCGAGGGCGGCTCCGATGCCGCCTCCCGCACCGGTGACGACGACTCCCGCATCCTGGAACTGGCTCATCCTTGAGGCCCGCCTCTCCTGCCGATTCCTGCCGACAACCTCGGCAGACTAACCGGTCGGTATGGAACAGCGGAAGGGGTACGGCGCTGCCGACCCGCGGCGCCCGGCTCGTTCCCCGCGGCCGCCGCGCGCGCTAGCGTGCGTGGCCATGACAGACGGCGTCAATCACGGAGGTACTGGGATGAGCCTGTCCAGACGCGCACTGCTGGCCGCCACGGGGGCGGCGGGAGCGGCGGGAGCAGCAGGAACGCTCGGCGCCGCAGCCCCCTCGGCCGCCACCGGCCGCCCCGGACAGTTCCGGGTGCGTACCGGCTTCGACCGGCTGGCCGCCGACGGGTACGCACTCCTCGCGGGACAGAAGGTCGGCGTCGTCACCAATCCGACGGGCGTGACCTCGGACGTACGGCACATCGTCGACGTCATGCACGCCGACGACCGGGTGAACCTCGTCGCCGTCTTCGGGCCCGAGCACGGCTTCCGCGGCACGGCGCAGGCGGGCGGTTCGCAGGGGCGTTACGACGATCCGGCGACGGGGCTGCCGGTGTACGACACGTACCTGAAGAGCGGGCAGCCGCTCGCCGACATCTTCACGGCGTCGGGTGTGGACACGATCGTGTTCGACATCCAGGACGCGGGCGCGCGTTTCTACACGTACATCTGGACGCTGTACGACTGCATGGTGGCCGCCGTGCTCGCGGGCAAGCGGTTGGTGGTGCTCGACCGGCCGAACCCGGTGACGGGGCGGGCGGCTCTCGGCCCAGTCCTGGACAAGGCGTTCGCGACGTTCGTGGGGCGCGAGCCGATCGCGCAGGCGCACGGAATGACGGTGTGCGAGCTGGCGCGGCTCTTCAACGGGGAGTTCCTGTCGCGGCCGGTGGCGCTGGAGACGGTGAAGATGTCGGGCTGGCGGCGCGGCGACTTCTTCGACCGCACGGGCCTGCCGTGGGTGCCGCCGAGCCCCAACATGCCGACGCCCGACACGGCGCTGGTGTACTCCGGCACCTGCCTCTTCGAGGGCACGAACCTGTCGGAGGGGCGGGGCACGACCCGGCCCTTCGAGCTGCTGGGGGCGGAGGGCATCGACCGCCGGTGGGCGGAGGCCGCGAACGCCGCGGGGCTGCCCGGGGTGAAC
Source organism: Streptomyces sp. ISL-99 (assembly GCF_018614005.1). Classification (NCBI taxonomy): domain Bacteria; kingdom Bacillati; phylum Actinomycetota; class Actinomycetes; order Kitasatosporales; family Streptomycetaceae; genus Streptomyces; species Streptomyces sp. ISL-99. Next base: position 1,802 of record NZ_JAGGPC010000078.1, on the reverse strand, counting down.
TTCCGGGAGGCGTACTTCGCGCCGACGTTCTCCAAGTTCCAGGGGAAGACGATCGGCGGCGTACAGCTGCATGTGCACGACCGGGACGCGTACGACCCGGTGCGTAGCGGCATCGCGCTGCTGATCACGGCGAAGAGGAGCTGGAGCGGCTTCGCGTGGCGGGCCGACAACTGGATCGACAAGCTGACGGGCAACACGCGGGTGCGCACGATGATCAACGCGGGAGCGGGGACGGACGAGGTGGTGGGCGCCTGGCGGTCCGACCTCGCGGCGTTCGACTCCGTACGCCGGGAGTATCTGCTGTACCGCTGAGGGGGCAGGGACCCCGGCCGACACGTTTGATCCATGCACCTGCTCTGACGCGGTGTATGGCCAGTCCTTCGGTCCGGCGGGATGCTGAGTCCGCGAGCAGCCCGTTCGGACCCAAGGGGTGTGCCATGGCGGATGTACGTGTCGAGCCGTACCGGGAGATCACCTTCGACGCCGATGGTGATGTGAACACGCGTCAGCGCGAACAGTTGGCGGAACTCGACGTCACCGACCTGGTGATGTTCGCGCACGGCTGGAACAGCAACCGCTCGGTCGCGACCCGGATGTACGACCGTTTCTACGCCCCCTTCCCCGGCCTGCTCGCGGACTCCCCCGGCGTACGGCTTGGCTATGCGGGCATCGTGTGGCCGTCGATGCGGTTCGCGGACGAACCGATCCCGGACTTCGAACGAAGCGCCGCCGCCGGTGCGTACGGGGGCCCCGCCCTCGACCAGCACACCCGGCAGGCGCTGGCCGAGGCCTTCCCCGGACGCGAACGGATCGTGGAGCGGCTGGCCGAGCTGCTCGACGAGCGGCCCGAGGAGCGGGCGGCGTTCGATGAATTCGGCCGGTTGGTAGGGCAGTTGACCGGACGGACGACCGCGATCACGACCACGACAGAGCACGCGGCGGACATGGAGCCGGAGGAGGAGCTGCCGCAGAGCGAGAGCGAACCGTTGATGCTGCACGACGACACGCTCACCGTGTGCCAGGGCTTCGCGGTGGCGCTGGCCGAAACCGGCGACGCGGAGCCGGAGACGCAGAGCCTGGCGCTCGGCGGCGGCCTGAAGAAGGCCTGGAACGGGGCAAAGGAGTTGCTCCGCCAGGCCACGTACTACGAGATGAAGCGCCGGGCCGGGACGGTCGGCCGGCGGGGGCTCGGGCCGCTGATCGGGCAGCTCGCCCGGTCGTCACCGTCGACGCGAGTCCATCTGGTCGGGCACAGCCAGGGGGCGCGGCTGGTCGCTTTCGCACTGCGGGGGCTGCCCGACGGCGTACGGAACGTGAAGTCGGTGACCTTGCTCCAAGGTTCCTTCTCGCACTACGCGTTCGCGGAGCGCCTGCCGCATGCGACGCGTCGCGGTGGCGCGCTGCGCGGAATGGAGCGGCGGGTGGACGGGCCCGTGGTGGCGTGTTACTCGCGCCACGACACGGCGCTCGGGGTGATCTACCCGCTGGCGTCGCGGCTGGCCGGGGATTCGTCGGGGCTGGCCGGGCTGGGCAGCAAGTGGGGCGCGATGGGTTACGACGGGATCAAGGCGGTGCGGGACACGCCGGTGCTCACGCTGGCGAAGGCGTTGCGCGACGGGGTCCCCGGCTCGGGATGCGTGAATGTCGACGCGGCGGCGGTTGTACGGCGCGGGGGTGCGCCGACGGGGGCGCACAGCGACATCTTGCACGCGGAGCTGGCGCGGGTGGTGGTGGCTGCGGGCCGGATGGCTGGCTAGGGCGGACGCCTGCGGCGGGCTTCTTCCCCACCCCGCCCCTTCCCG
>NZ_JAGGPC010000077.1:0-26192 GCF_018614005.1 Streptomyces sp. ISL-99 | reverse complement strand
GGTGCGGGGCTTTTCTGCGTTCAGATCCGGTCCGTACCCCTGTGTGCCCGGCTGACGTGGCTGAGGGTAAGGTCAGGGGGCATCATCGGCACCGTTCCCACAGGAGGCCCCCGGGTGGAGGTCCAGGAGACCCGCGTTCAGACGGACCGGGTGCTCACCATCCCGAACATCCTCAGCATGGCCCGCCTCGCCGGCGTGCCTCTGTTTCTGTGGCTGATTCTCCTGCCTGTGTTCGGTGGGCCCAAGAGTGACGGCTGGGCGTTGCTGGTGTTGATGCTCAGCGGCATCAGCGACTATCTCGACGGAAAGCTTGCCCGTCGCTGGAACCAGGTCAGTAAGCTCGGGCGTCTGCTGGACCCCGCTGCTGACCGGCTGTACATCCTTTCCACCTTGCTCGGCCTTACCTGGCGCGAGATCCTGCCGTTGTGGCTCACCGTTGCTCTTTTGACGCGGGAGCTGATGCTTCTGGTGATGGTGGGCATCCTCCGCAAGCACGGTTATCCGCCGCCGCAGGTGAACTTCCTGGGGAAGGCCGCGACCTTCAACCTGATGTACGCCTTCCCGTTGCTGCTTCTCAGTGACGGAAACGGGTGGTTGCCGTCACTGGCTGCTATTTTCGGATGGGCGTTCGCCGGATGGGGTACAACTCTGTATTGGTGGGCAGGAATCCTTTACGTGGTCCAGGTCCGCCGGCTGGTGAAGGCGGAGACCGCGGCCGATTGAGCCTGCCGATTACGGTGCTGCCCAAGCGCCTGATTGTCTGCGCGTGATGCCTCTCGGGCAGTCCCGGACGGGCGAAGTCGGCTAGACCGTTCGTCTCTTCGAGGAGGACTTTTCCGACATGAAGGCCGTCGTGATGGCTGGTGGCGAGGGCACTCGCCTTCGCCCCATGACCTCGAGCATGCCCAAGCCGCTCCTGCCGGTCGCCAATCGGCCGATCATGGAGCATGTGCTGCGGCTGCTCAAGCGGCATGGGCTCAGCGAAACAGTCGTAACCGTGCAGTTTCTGGCCTCGCTCGTCAAGAACTACTTCGGTGACGGCGAAGAGCTCGGAATGGAGCTCACCTATGCCAATGAGGAGAAGCCACTCGGCACTGCGGGCAGCGTAAAGAACGCCGAGGAAGCATTGAAGGACGATGCTTTCCTTGTTATTTCTGGCGATGCTCTCACCGACTTCGATCTCACTGACCTGATCAGATTCCACAAGGAGAAGGGCGCGCTGGTCACGGTGTGCCTGACCCGGGTGCCGAACCCTCTGGAGTTCGGCATCACGATTGTGGATGAAGCGGGAAAGGTCGAACGGTTCCTGGAGAAGCCCACGTGGGGGCAGGTCTTCTCGGACACCGTGAATACGGGCATCTATGTCATGGAGCCCGAGGTGTTCGACTATGTGGAAGCGGATGTCTCTGTCGACTGGTCCGGTGATGTCTTTCCTCAGCTGATGAAGGAAGGCAAGCCGATCTACGGTTACATCGCCGAGGGCTACTGGGAGGACGTCGGCACGCACGAGAGCTACGTCAAGGCGCAGGCCGACGTGCTCGAGGGCAAGGTCGACGTGGATCTCGACGGTTTCGAGATCTCTCCCGGTGTGTGGGTGGCCGAAGGCGCCGAGGTACATCCCGACGCGGTGCTGCGCGGGCCCCTCTACATCGGTGACTACGCCAAGATCGAGGCCGGCGTGGAGCTGCGTGAGCACACGGTCGTGGGGTCCAACGTCGTCGTCAAGAGCGGCGCGTTCCTTCATCGGGCCGTCGTGCACGACAACGTCTACATCGGCCAGCACAGCAACCTGCGTGGCTGCGTGATCGGTAAGAACACCGACATCATGCGCGCCGCGCGGATCGAGGACGGCGCCGTCATCGGGGACGAGTGCCTCGTCGGTGAGGAATCGATTGTTCAGGGCAATGTGCGGGTCTACCCGTTCAAGACCATCGAGGCCGGTGCTTTCGTCAACACCTCGGTGATCTGGGAGTCGCGGGGGCAGGCGCATCTCTTCGGTGCGCGTGGTGTCTCCGGGATTCTGAACGTCGAGATCACCCCCGAGCTGGCAGTGCGCCTTGCGGGCGCCTATGCCACCACGCTCAAGAAGGGCGCGACGGTCACCACCGCGCGTGACCATTCGCGTGGTGCGCGTGCGCTGAAGCGGGCGGTTATCTCCGCGCTTCAGGCGAGCGCCATCGACGTACGCGACCTGGAGAACGTGCCGCTGCCTGTGGCGCGTCAGCAGACGGCGCGAGGCAGCGCCGGCGGCATCATGATCCGTACGACTCCCGGTGTTCCGGACTCCGTCGACATCATGTTCTTCGACGAGCGGGGCGCGGACCTGTCGCAGGCCGGGCAGCGCAAGCTGGACCGGGTGTTCGCGCGGCAGGAGTACCGGCGCGCCTTCCCCGGGGAGATCGGTGACCTGCACTTCCCGGCCAGTGTCTTCGACTCCTACACCGGGTCGCTGCTGCGGAACCTGGACGTCACGGGCATCGCCGACTCGGGGCTCAAGGTCGTCGTCGACGCCTCCAACGGAAGCGCCGGTCTTGTCTTGCCCAGCCTTCTCGGGCGGCTCGGGGTCGACGCGCTGACCATCAATCCCGGTCTGGACGAGTCCAGGCCCACGGAGACGAGCGATTCGCGCCGTTCCGGTCTTGTCCGGCTCGGGGAGATCGTCGCTTCGGCGCGGGCCGCCTTCGGTGTGCGGTTCGACCCGGTGGGTGAGCGGTTGTCGCTCGTCGACGAGCGCGGCCGGATCATCGAGGACGACCGGGCGCTGCTCGTCATGCTCGACCTTGTGGCAGCCGAACGGCGCAGTGGGCGGGTCGCGCTGCCCGTGACCACCACCAGGATCGCCGAGCAGGTGGCGGCGTACCACGGAACGCAGGTGGAGTGGACGACCACCTCGCCGGACGACCTGACACGGGTCGGCCGTGAGGAGTCCACCATCTTCGGTGGTGACGGGCGCGGCGGCTTCATCATTCCCGAGTTCAGCAGTGTCTTCGACGGCGCCGCCGCCTTCGTGCGGCTGATCGGGCTGGTGGCCAGGACACAGCTCACGCTGAGCCAGATCGACGCGCGGATACCGCGAGCCCATGTGCTGCGGCGTGATCTTGCCACGCCGTGGGCCGTGAAGGGGCTCGTCATGCGCCGCGTGGTCGAGGCCGCCGGAGACCGGTTCGTGGACACGACCGACGGCGTGCGTGTGGTCGAGGCGGACGGGCGCTGGGTGATGGTGCTGCCCGACCCCGCGGAGGCTGTCACTCATCTGTGGGCCGAAGGGCCCGATGACGATTCGGCCCAGGCGCTGCTCGACGAGTGGTCCGCGGTCGTGGACAGTGCAGGTCACTGAGGTGTGACCGGTGTGCCGGACGGAGTGTGACAACGCCGTCCGGCACACCGGAGGGGCCATTCGGCGGTAGCTGCTGCGACGTGCGACGATGTGCGGCATGTCGCAGCAGTCCCCTGATCGGAGCACGTCTTCGCCACCTCGGCGCCCCGACGCGTCCATGTCGCTGCTGACCAATGTGATGGACCACAGCCTCGACGACGGATACGCGGAGGCGACCGCCCGCAGGAAGGCAGACGGCAGCGCGGGCATGCCGCGCACGCTGCGCGCGAAGCTCGGACTGGCGGCCGGACTGGTGCTCGCCGCTCTGGTCGTCACGGTGGGTGCGGCGCAGGCGCGGATAGAGGCGCCGGTGATCGCCAAAGAGCGTGAAGAGCTCATCAACCGCGTGGAGGCGGAGACTTCGGCGGCGGACTCGGTGGAGCGGAACGTCGAGAAACTCCGGACCGAGGTGGGGGAGCGGCAGCGCAAGGCGCTCCAGAAGCATGGTGGTGACCAGGGCGGGCTGGTGGCGCTGCTGTCCGGGGCGACGGTGGTGCAGGGGCGTGGGGTGAAGCTCGTCGTCGACGATGCCAAGGACAGCGACGAGGACGGCGGCGGGCCTCGGGAGAGCAGCAGCTTTTCCGACACGGGCCGGCTGCGGGACCGGGACATGCAGCGGGTCGTCAACGGTCTGTGGTCCTCGGGCGCCGAGGCGGTGGCCATCAACGGGCAGCGGCTGACATCCCTGTCGGCGATCCGGGCCGCCGGCGACGCCATACTGGTCGACAACAGGCCGCTGGTGCCGCCGTACACGGTGCTGGCGGTGGGGGACGGGCAGCGGCTGAGTACCGCTTTCCAGGACAGCGCCGATGGCCGGTACCTGCATGTCCTGCAGGAGAGCTACGGCATCAGGACGAGCATTTCCGCTCAGGAGCAGGTACGGCTTCCCGCCGCGCCGAGCCTGATCGTACGTACAGCAGAGCCGCTGGTCGCGGGCGCCGGGCAGGCCGCGGCCAACACAGGGAAGGGCACATCGTGATCGCCGTACTGGGCCTCGTCGTGGGAGTCGTGGTCGGGCTGTTGGTCCGGCCCGAGGTGCCGGCCGTGGTCGAGCCGTATCTGCCGATTGCCGTCGTCGCGGCGCTCGACGCGGTCTTCGGTGGCCTGCGGGCCATGCTCGACGGCATCTTCGTCGACAAGGTCTTCGTCGTGTCCTTCCTGTCGAATGTCGTGGTGGCGGCCCTGATCGTGTTCCTGGGGGACAAGTTGGGCGTCGGTGCGCAGCTGTCCACGGGTGTGGTCGTGGTGTTCGGCATCCGGATCTTCTCCAACGCGGCGGCGATTCGCCGTCACGTGTTCCGGGCGTGAGGCAGATGAGTACAGAAGACAACCCCCGGCGCGACGAAGAAGAAGCGCAGGCTCAGGATCCGGCTCAGGAGCCGGCGACGGGGCGTCAGCGACTGCTCGCGGGGCTCTGGCCGCCGCGTGTCACGCGGGCGCAGCTGATCGTGGCGCTGCTGCTGTTCGTGCTCGGGCTCGGACTCGCCATCCAGGTCAGGTCGACCAGCGACGACAGCGCGCTGCGAGGAGCGCGCCAGGAGGACCTGGTGCGCATCCTCGACGAGCTGGACGACCGTACGCAGCGGCTCGAGGACGAGAAGCAGAAACTCGACGACCAGAAGACCGAGTTGGAGAACAGCTCGGACCAGGCGGAAGAGGCCCGCAAGCAGACGCTGGAGAAGGAACGTCAGCTCGGAGTGCTGGCAGGCACGGTGGCGGCGCAGGGGCCCGGAATCACGTTGACGATCACGGACCCGCACTCCACGGTCGAGGCGGACATGCTGCTGGACGCGATCCAGGAACTGCGGGCGGCGGGCGCGGAAGCGATCCAGATCAATGACGTCAGGGTCGTCGCGGACACGTACTTCCTGAACAGCGGCGGCGGCATCCAGGTGGACGGGAAGAAGATCGCAGCCCCGTACCGCTTCGAAGTGATCGGCAAGCCGCAGGATCTGGAGCCCGCGCTCAACATCCCCGGCGGCGTCGTTCAGACGCTGGAGGAGGAGCGGGCGGTCGCTACCGTCACCCGCTCCGGGAAGATCGTCGTGGATGCCTTGCGACCGGCGAAGCAGCCTGACTACGCTCAGTCGTCACCGCGGTGAGGCGGGGACGCATGGGGGCACGGGGACAAGGGCATGAGGTTGCGGGGGGTCGGCGCATCGAAGGTGTGGTGCGTGGTGGAAACTGTTTGGTGGATACGGACGTTGTGAAGATGTCCGGTTCGGCAGGTGTGTTCATTCAGGGTTCGTCCTGCCCCACGGGCGGGTCTGTTTCAGTCAAGGGGAATCGCCCGTGAAGTTGTTTGCGAAGTTGTTCGGCAAGAGTGCACGCGAGGACGGTGCGAACAGCACTGCCCGTCACCGTGCGCCGCGTGGTGAAGAAGTTGAGGGGCAGGGTGGCGAGCGGCCGCTCTTCCGGGACGAGGTCGCTGGTCCGGGCGGCGGCATTTCGGGTGGGCCGGGCGCGTCGTCTGTTGACCCCGCCGGTCCCGGCCGCATAGGTTTCGGGGAATCAGCCTCGAGTACGGGTGGAGAGTTTTCCTCGGATCCGTACGCATCCGATGCCTCCCAGGGGCAGCCGCGGCAGGAGGATCCGTCCATGTCGGCCTTGCCGGTTTGTACGAGGTGCGGGCACCGCAATGCCGAGGCCAGTCGTTTCTGTTCCAACTGCGGGGCACCGCTGCGGCCCGGAGTGGCCGCCGAGCGTCCCTCGGAGACGACGTCGACGATCTCCATCTCCGGGCTCGAGGCGTACGAGGCCGAGGCGACGGGACAGACCGCCGCTCCCTCGCTCTCGCCGGAGGCCCAGGCGGCCGTCGATGCCCTTCCGCTCGGTGCGGCGCTGCTCGTGGTGCGACGCGGTCCGAATTCGGGCAGCCGCTTCCTCCTGGACAGCGAGCTGACCACGGCCGGCAGGCACCCGCAGAGCGACATCTTCCTCGACGACGTGACGGTGTCGCGTCGGCATGTGGAGTTCCGCCGGGGCGCGGACGGCGGATTCACCGTCTCCGATGTCGGCAGTCTCAATGGCACCTACGTCAACCGTGAGCGGATCGACTCGGTCCCGCTGTCGAACGGCGACGAGGTGCAGATCGGTAAGTACCGGCTGGTCTTCTACGCGAGCCAGCGGGCCATCTGACCCGTACGGGAAGGTCCATGCAGCGAACACCGACGGGCGGTGCCGGAAACGGCACCGCCACCGCGGGCGACCGGCTGGTGAGTATCGGCACCGTGCTGAACCTGCTGCGTGACGAGTTTCCCGAGGTCACCATCTCCAAGATTCGTTTTCTGGAGACCGAGGGGCTCGTCGAACCGCAGCGGACCGCCTCCGGCTACCGCAAATTCAGCCCCGACCATGTCGAGCGGCTGGCCCAGGTGCTGCGTATGCAGCGCGATCACTACCTCCCGCTCAAGGTCATCCGCGAGCACCTCGACGCGCTGGAGCGCGGTGAGCAGGTGCGGCTTCCGGCTGCCGGTGGGCCGGGGGAAGCGGACGACGGCGCCCCCGACAACGGGACGGACCGCCCGACCGCGGCCCGGATCGGCCGGGAGGAGCTCCTGGCGGCCGCCGAGGTCGGCGAGGAGGAGCTCGAGGCCTGGGAGTCGTACGGCTTGATCTCGCCCCTGCCGGGTGGCGGCTACGACGCCGAAGTCGCCACGGTGGCCAAGCTTGTCGCTGAATTTGGCCGGTTCGGACTGGAGCCGCGGCATCTGCGCGCGGTGAAAGCGGCGGCGGATCGCGAGGCCGACCTGGTCGAACAGGTTGTCGCGCCGCTGCGCCGGCACCGGAATCCGCAGACCAGAGCCCATGCGGAGGCTACGGCCAAGGAGCTGGCCGAGCTGTCCGTCAGGCTCCATTCGGCCCTCATCCAGGCAGCACTCGGCGTGCGGCTGCACTGAGCTTGGGGGATCCCGACTACCCAAACCTGCCAGGCACGTCCTAGGGTTGCTGTGTGAACGAGCTCGACGTCGTAGGTGTCCGGGTAGAAATGCCCTCGAACCAACCGATCGTGCTCCTGCGCGAAGTGGGAGGCGATCGGTACCTCCCCATCTGGATCGGGCCGGGGGAGGCGACCGCGATCGCCTTCGCCCAGCAGGGGATGGCCCCTGCCAGGCCGCTGACCCATGACCTCTTCAAGGATGTACTGGAAGCGGTCGGCCAGGAGCTCACCGAAGTCCGCATCACCGACCTGCGGGAAGGGGTCTTCTACGCCGAGCTGGTCTTTGCCAGCGGAGTCGAAGTGAGCGCGAGGCCGTCCGACGCCATAGCGCTTGCGCTGCGTACCGGAACGCCGATCTACGGCAGTGACGGGGTGCTGGACGACGCGGGCATCGCGATTCCTGACGAGCAGGAGGACGAGGTGGAGAAGTTCCGCGAGTTCCTCGACCAGATCTCTCCCGAGGACTTCGGGACCAACAGTCAGTGAGCCGCGCGCCAGGCGCTGTCCGCGCATTCGAGTAGCCTTTCCCGGAAGCGAGGCACGGGAAACCACTCTCAGGGTGATTATCACTCGGCGTGCCGAGTGTGGCGATCGTTGACGCACCCCGGGTGACTGCCTACCGTCGACAGGGCAGGTCAAGGACGGAGGTCGGCGTGAGAAGCAGCGGCGACGGTACGGTGGCGGGCGGGCCGTATCCGCTTCACGGCAGTGTGGTCGACCCTCTGGCGGGGCGGCAGGGCGTGACCTCGGCCACGGGCGGGGCGACGGCGGCCGACGACAGCACCCAGAGCATCGGGTACCGGGGGCCCACCGCGTGCGCGGCGGCGGGGATCACGTACCGGCAGCTCGACTACTGGGCGCGTACGGGACTGGTGGAGCCGAGCGTGCGACCGGCTTACGGGTCGGGCACGCAGCGTCTGTACAGCTTTCGCGATGTGGTCGTCCTCAAGATCGTCAAGCGCTTCCTGGACACCGGTGTCGCGTTGCAGAACATTCGCGCCGCCGTCCAGCACCTGCGCGCCCGCGGATTCCAGGACCTGGAGCGGATGACGCTCATGAGCGACGGCGCGACGGTGTACGAGTGCTCGTCGCCCGACGAGGTCGTCGAACTGCTCCAGGGCGGCCAGGGCGTCTTCGGAATCGCCGTGGGCGTGGTCTGGCGGGATGTGGAGAGTGCCCTGTCCCAGCTGCACGGCGAGCGCGTCGACACCGGCGAGACGCTGGTCGGGCACAACCCCACCGACGAGCTCGCACGGCGCCGCAACAAGGCCGGCTGACCGGGCGCTCCGGCTTTCCGCAGCGCCGGAGGCCGCCGATTGTCAGTGCCGTACGGCAGCATCGATGGTGTGAGATCCGCGCCGACCATCCTGCATCTGGACATGGATGCCTTCTACGCCGCCGCAGAGCAGGCAGCGAAGCCGAGTCTGCGCGGAAAGCCCGTGGTGGTCGGCGGTATCGGCACCCGTGGGGTCGTCGCCACCGCCTCGTACGAGGCCAGGCGCTTCGGGGTGCATTCCGCGATGCCGGTGGCCCAGGCGCGCCGGCTGTGTCCGAACGCCGCTTACCTGATGCCGCGCTTCGCCCTCTACCGGTCGGTGAGCGAACAGGTCATGGAGCTTCTCGGCCGGCTTTCCCCGTTGGTGGAGCCGCTGAGCCTGGATGAGGCCTTCGTCGATCTGGAGGCGGGCGGGGTGGCGGACGACTCGGTCTCGGCCCGCAGGGCCGGAGAGCTGCTGCGGGTGGACATCAGAGCTGTCACGGGGCTCACGGGGTCTGTGGGGCTCGCGGGGTCCAAGATGCTCGCGAAGATCGCGTCGGAGCAGGCCAAGCCGGACGGTCTTGTGCTCATCGAGCCGGGGACCGAGCGGGAGCTGCTGGGACCCATGCCGGTACGGATCCTGCCCGGGGTCGGGCCCGCGACCGGCGAGCATCTGCGGCGGGCGGGGATGACGACCGTCGCCGACCTGGCGGAAGCGGGCGAGGACGAGCTTGTACGGCTGCTGGGGAAGGCGCACGGGGTCTCGCTGTACCAAATGGCCCTCGGGCACGACGATCGGCCCGTAGTGGCCGAGCGGGACGCGAAGTCGGTGTCGGTCGAGGACACCTTCGAGGTCGATCTGCACGACCGGGTCCGGGTCAGGAACGAGGTGGTACGGCTGTCCGACCGGTGCGTGCAGCGGCTGCGGGCGGCCGGGCGCTCGGGCAGAACCGTGGTGCTCAAGGTGCGCAGGTACGACTTCTCGACGCTGACGCGCTCGGAGACGCTGCGTGGGCCGACGGACGATCCGGCAGTGGTGCGGGAGGCCGCGGGGCGGCTGCTGGAGTCGGTGGACACCACGGGCGGGGTGCGGCTGCTGGGCGTCGGAGTCACCGGGCTCGCCGACTTCACTCAGGAAGACCTCTTCGCGCAGGTGGCGGGTGAGCTCGCGGAGGCGGCGGAGGAAGCGGAGGACAGCGAGGCGGGCGGGGCGGGCGGTGGCGGGGAGCCGGTGGCGCCGGTGCCCGAGCCACCACCGGAGCGCCGGTGGCTGGCCGGGCAGGACGTGCGGCACGCCGAGCACGGAGCGGGGTGGGTGCAGGGCAGTGGCGTCGGGCGGGTGACGGTGCGGTTCGAGGAGCCGACATCGCCGCCGGGGCGAGTGCGGACCTTCAAGGTGGACGATCCGGATCTGGTGCCCTCGGATCCGCTCCCGCTGGTGAGGGTGGCCGGCGATCAGGCGGGGTCGTCGCCGGCCAGCCGCCCGAAGTCCCGGTCGGAGGTGGCGGACTCGGAGGAGGCGGCGTCGGGAGAGGCGATATCGAGCCCGTAGTGGTGGTAGAGCTGCAGCTCCTGCTCGGGGGAGAGGTGGCGGCCGACCCCGAAGTCGGGGGCATCCCTGATCAGCGCGCGGTCGTAGGGCACGCGGAGGGAGTCGTCGACGACCTTGCTGGGCTCCAGGGGGACGAAGGCGTCCCGGCTGAAGAGGCCGGTGCGTACCGCCGCCCATTCGGGGACGCCGGTGGCGTCGTCGAGGTACACCTCGTCCACCGTTCCGATCTTGTTGCCGTTGCGGTCGAACGCCTTGCGGCCGATCAGGCTGCGCGGATCGATGTCGGTCTGCACGGTCCCTCCAACTGATCGCAGCTGCTCCCTAGACCCTACGAAAGGGCACAACTGTGGACTCGGCCACTCGAGGGATCGACGACGGGCCTCGCTGGTAGGCTGGCCAGTGGCTGCTGACCCCGTGCGGGAGAGTCTCCGGTGAACGTGCCGGAGGCGCCGAAGGAGCAACTCCTCCCCGGAATCTCTCAGGCCCACGTACCGCACGGACGAGGTCACTCTGGAAAGCAGGGCGGGCGTCGGACGGGTATGTGCTCGAAGAGGGCACAGCACTTGTTACGGATCCCTTCCTCACCGACGGTGAAAGCCGGAACGACCCCGACGTCAGCGACGTCCCCACGGTCTTCCGGTGAAGCTCTCAGGTTGAGATGACAGAGGGGGAGGCCGTCCGGGTACCCGTGCCGTGGTGCCCCTCGCAGGTCGCGTCAGACCAGGAGGCCTTCCGCAGATGACCGCAAACCGCATTCCGCTCTCACAGCTTGAGCGTGGCATCCCCTTCGAGCAGCGCCACATCGGGCCCGATGCCGGAGCTCAGGCCAAGATGCTTGCCCAGGTCGGTTACGGCTCGCTCGACGAGCTGACCGCGGCCGCGGTGCCGGAGGTCATCAAGAGCGCCGAGGCGCTCGGACTGCCCGACGCGCGCACCGAGGCCGAAGTCCTGGCCGAGCTGCGCACGCTCGCCGACCGCAACCAGGTGCTCGCCCCCATGATCGGGCTCGGTTACTACGGCACCTTCACGCCGCCGGTCATCCTGCGCAACGTCATGGAGAACCCGGCCTGGTACACGGCGTACACGCCCTACCAGCCGGAGATCTCGCAGGGCCGTCTTGAAGCGCTGCTCAACTTCCAGACCATGGTCGCGGACCTGACCGGACTGCCGACCTCGGGCGCGTCGCTGCTCGACGAGGGCACCGCCGCCGCCGAGGCGATGTCGCTCGCGCGCCGCGTGGGCAAGGTCAAGAACGGCGTCTTCCTGGTCGACTCCGACACGCTGCCGCAGACCGTCGCCGTGATCCGGACCCGCGCCGAGCCGACCGGTGTCGAGGTCGTCGTCGCCGACCTTTCTGACGGCATTCCGGCCGAGATGGCCGAGCGCGGTGTCTTCGGTGTGCTGCTCCAGTACCCGGGTGCCTCCGGTGCCGTACGGGACATCAAGCCCGTCATCGAGCAGGCCCACGAGCTCGGGGCGATCGTCACCGTCGCCGCCGATCTGCTGGCGCTGACGCTGCTGACCTCGCCCGGCGAGCTCGGCGCGGACATCGCGGTCGGCACCACCCAGCGATTCGGCGTGCCGATGGGCTTCGGCGGTCCGCACGCCGGGTTCATGGCCGTAAGGGAGAAGTTCGCGCGCAGCCTGCCGGGGCGGCTCGTCGGTGTCTCCGTCGACGCCGACGGGAACAAGGCGTACCGGCTGGCGCTCCAGACCCGTGAGCAGCACATCCGTCGCGAGAAGGCCACCAGCAACATCTGTACCGCGCAGGTCCTGCTCGCGGTGATGGCCGGCATGTACGCCGTCTACCACGGCCCCGACGGGCTGCGCGGCATCGCCCGCCGCACCCACCGGTACGCGACGCTGCTCGCCGAGGGCCTGCGCGCAGGCGGCGTCGAGGTCGTCCACGGCGCGTACTTCGACACGCTCACCGCACGCGTCCCCGGCAGGGCGGCCGACGTCGTCGCCGCGGCCCGCGAGGGCGGCGTCAACCTGCACCTGGCCGACGCCGACCACGTCTCCATGGCCTGCGACGAGACGACGGGCCGCGCGCAGATCGCCGCGGTCTGGGCGGCCTTCGGGGTCGACGCCGACATCGAGGCGCTCGACGCGAAGGTGGCCGACGCGCTGCCCGAGGGGCTGCTGCGGAGCGACGAGGTCCTCACGCACCCCGTCTTCCACCAGCACCGTTCCGAGACCGCGATGCTGCGCTACCTGCGCAGGCTCGCCGACCGCGACTACGCGCTCGACCGCGGCATGATCCCCCTCGGCTCGTGCACGATGAAGCTGAACGCGACCACCGAGATGGAGCCGGTCACCTGGCCGGAGTTCGGTGCGGTCCACCCCTTCGCGCCGGTCGAGCAGGCCGAGGGTTATCTGACGCTCATCCACGAGCTGGAGGAGCGCCTCGCCGAGGTGACCGGCTACGACGCGGTGTCGATCCAGCCCAACGCCGGTTCGCAGGGCGAGCTCGCGGGCCTGCTGGCGGTACGGGCGTACCACCGGGCCAACGGCGACGACCAGCGCACGGTGTGCCTGATCCCGTCGTCCGCGCACGGGACGAACGCCGCGAGCGCGGTCATGGCCGGTATGAAGGTAGTCGTCGTCAAGACCCGCGAGGACGGCGAGGTCGACGTCGAGGACCTGCACGCCAAGATCGAGCAGTACCGCGACGAACTGTCGGTGCTGATGATCACTTACCCGTCCACGCACGGGGTGTTCGAGGAGCACGTCGCCGACATCTGCGCGACGGTGCACGAGGCCGGCGGCCAGGTGTACGTCGACGGCGCCAACCTCAACGCGCTGGTCGGGCTGGCCAAGCCGGGCAAGTTCGGCGGGGACGTGTCCCACCTGAACCTGCACAAGACCTTCTGCATCCCGCACGGCGGCGGTGGCCCCGGCGTCGGGCCGGTCGGCGTACGGGCCCACCTCGCGCCCTACCTCCCGAACCACCCGCTCCAGCCGACAGCCGGTCCCGAGACGGGCGTGGGGCCCATTTCCGCCGCTCCCTGGGGCTCGGCGGGCATTCTGCCGATCTCGTGGGCGTACGTCCGCCTGATGGGCGGCGAGGGGCTCAAGCGCGCGACGCAGGTCGCCGTACTCGCGGCGAACTACATCGCCAAGCGCCTGGAGCCGCACTACCCCGTGCTCTACACCGGTCCGAACGGGCTGGTCGCGCACGAGGCCATCGTCGACCTGCGACCGCTGTCGAAGGCGACGGGCGTCAGTGTGGACGACGTGGCCAAGCGGCTCATCGACTACGGCTTCCACGCGCCCACCATGTCGTTCCCGGTGGCCGGGACGCTGATGATCGAGCCGACCGAGAGCGAGGACCTGGCCGAGATCGACAGGTTCTGCGACACGATGATCGCTATTCGTGCGGAGATCGAGAAGGTCGCGTCGGGCGAGTGGCCCGCGGACGACAACCCGCTGCGCAACGCGCCGCACACGGCGGCCGCGCTGGGCGGCGAGTGGGAGCACGCGTACAGCCGTGAGGTGGCGGTCTTCCCGGCAGGGGTCTCGGCGGCGGACAAGTACTGGCCGCCGGTGCGCCGGATCGACGGTGCGTTCGGTGACCGCAACCTCGTCTGCTCGTGCCCGCCGCTGGACGAGTACGACAACTGACGGACGCGGTACGCGTCGTACGGCGCGGACATGCGCAGGGGGCCGGTTCGGAGGATTTCTCCGGGCCGGCCCCTCGTCGTATCGGTGTGGCTGTGTGGCTGTCTACCGGCCGGGTCAGGCGGCCTTGACCACGTCAAGTGGACGGTGCGGAGCGATGATCTGGCCGTCCGGCAGCAGCTCACCGGTGTCCTCGAAGACGAGAACTCCGTTGCACAGCAGGCTCCAGCCCTGCTCGGGGTGGTGCGCCACAAGAAGGGCGGCTTCCCGGTCGGCGGAGTCGGCAGTCGGGCAGGCTGGCTGGTGCTGGCACATGGAAGGGTTCTTTCGCTGCGTTGTGGTGAGTGTCCTGCGGCTCGATGCGGTGTTCATTGCCGCTCCCCGTATCAGTCGGTCCGGTCCCAGTGTTGCCCCACGGGCGTCGATCCGCAGGGATTTCACGGCAGCTCTCCTTACTGATTAATGACGCGTCACTCGTGCGGACGGTTCAGCTCAACAGGGCGGTCTCTTCGGGTGGTTCGGGGTGGCCGATACGGGCTAGTCCGGATGGGGGGCGTGAGGACGGCACTGTGCCCCGTGGCCGGGGCGGGCACGGGGCACAGTGGACGAGCGGGGCACCCGCGAACGGGCGCCTGAGGTCAGGCGGACTGGCTGAGGAGCGGGACGGCCGCCGGGGGCGTGAGCCGGTGGGTGAGGAGCGGCAGCAGATCGGCGACCCGGTGCGGGCGGTGTGAGGCGATGCCGGGCGGTGCGGGCGCCAGTGGTACGAGCAGGTCTGTCGGAAGCGGCATCGTGTCGGAGGCTTCGGCGCCGGCTTCCGGGCCGTCGTGCAGCCACAGCGTGAGCATGTAGAGCTCCGGTACGGACAGCAGGCGTGGTTGGTAGCGAGAGGTCATCGCCTCGGCCTGGCGCAGCGCGAGCACGCTGGAGGCGATGTACGGGCCTTCGCAGAAGTGCGAGAAGGCCCAGCCGTCGGGGGTGAGCATGGTGTCGGCGGCGGCCACCGTACGGTCGCCGCTGCGGATGAGGAACCGCCAGCCGGTCAGCCGGGTGCGCGGCGGCCTGCTTGACGGGATGATCCCGTCCAGTACGTGGAAGGGAAGCGGGAACTCGGGGCTGAGGGGTCCCTGAGCCGTACGGAGGGCCGGGGGACGGGCCTCGCGGACGGCGGTGGGGGAACTGAGTGCCGCGAGAACGCTGCGCAGGGCGGGCGCGGGAGCCGGGGGGACAAGCAGCGGCATGGTGGGTCGCCTCTCACTTGGGAGACACGGTGATGCGTGGGTGTGCGTGGGCGGTGCGGACGGCGCTGTCTGCGTTCCGGGGTCAGAGGGGGGCCGGGGCGATCGCCGGGCGCCAACTCTCTGCCTCGTCTGCGGAGTTTATACGAGCCGTGTTCACATGGTGTTTCCGCTAGCCGTCGTCCGCATTTCGGGCAAGGCGGTATCCGGACCTTTTCCTGCGGAGAATCTCCCCATTCTTCTGGAGCGCAGGCCCGTGGCCTGGAGAGTTCCAGCGCCAGCGGTAGGCCGAAACTCACCGGCCTTTTTCACCAGCAGTAACCGGGTGGTATCTGCTTTCTGCCGCATGCCGAGTGAATGTGCCACTGAAGTCCTCCAAGGAGGGTACTTGGTCATTGGTTGCCGTGGGGCGTTACTGATCAGCTCCTCTGGGCATCATCGACCGTGACGTGAGTGCCCGATGCTGTGAGCCGCCCACTCGAGGAGGGATGCTTCGATGGGGGAGAAGGTCGTGGCAGGCGGGTTCGACCTGTCGGACCGGCAGAGGTACCGGAAGAAGCTCCACCAGTGCCTGGAGGGGCTGGGGCGGCTGCTGGAGGAGAAGCGCTTCGACCGTCCCAAGAACTTCATGGGACTGGAGATCGAGCTCAATCTCGCCGGGTCCGACGGTATGCCGATGATGATGAACGCGGAGGTACTCGAACGGATCGCGAGCCGTGATTTCCAGACCGAACTCGGCATGTTCAATCTGGAAGTAAATATCGTTCCGCACCGGCTCGGCGGCCGAGTCCTCGATCAGCTGGCGGAAGAGCTGCGCACCGGCCTTGGATACGCGCACAGGAAAGCCAAAGAGGTCGACGCGGGCATAGTGATGATCGGAATTCTGCCGACGCTCGGACGCCACGACCTGGTCTCGGCGAATCTCTCCGACGTCGACCGCTACCAGCTCCTCAACGATCAGATCGTCGCCGCGCGAGGCGAGGACTTCACCCTTGACATCACTGGTGTGGAGCATTTGACCTGCACCTTCGCCTCCATCGCGCCCGAAGCCGCCTGTACGTCCGTGCAGTTGCACCTCCAGGTCACGCCGGGCCGTTTCGCGGACGTGTGGAACGCGGCGCAGTCGATCGCGGGCGTGCAGATTGCACTGGGTGCCAACTCGCCGTTCCTCTTCGGCCGCGAGCTCTGGCGCGAGTCCAGGCCGCCGCTCTTCCAGCAGGCCACCGACACCCGGCCGCCGGAGCTCCAGGCCCAGGGCGTACGGCCCAGGACGTGGTTCGGCGAGCGGTGGGTGGACTCGGCGTACGAGCTCTTCGAGGAGAACCTGCGCTACTTCCCGTCCCTCCTGCCGATCTGCGACGACGAGGACCCGCTCCTCGTGCTCGACGACGGCGGGGTGCCGCGGCTCCAGGAGCTCGTACTGCACAACGGAACGGTCTACCGCTGGAACCGGCCCGTGTACGGGCTGGCCGACGGCGTACCGCATCTGCGGGTGGAGAACAGGGTGCTGCCCGCGGGCCCGACGGTGACGGATGTGATAGCCAACGCGGCCTTCTACTACGGGCTGGTGCGGGCTCTCGCCGAGG
This sequence comes from Streptomyces sp. ISL-99, assembly GCF_018614005.1. NCBI lineage: Bacteria > Bacillati > Actinomycetota > Actinomycetes > Kitasatosporales > Streptomycetaceae > Streptomyces > Streptomyces sp. ISL-99. Next base: position 9,621 of record NZ_JAGGPC010000077.1, on the reverse strand, counting down.
ACGCGCGGCCGGTGTGGAAGCGGATGCCCTTCGAGGCCGCGGAGGAGAACTTCGACACCGCCTGCCGGCACGGGATCGACGCGGAGATCATCTGGCCGAAGCCGGGTCGCGCCGGCGGGACGGCGCGGGTGCCGGCCGTCAAGCTCGTACGGGACGAACTGCTGCCGCTGGCCGCGGCCGGGCTCGACGCCTGGGGAATCGAGCCCGCGGACCGCGACTACTACCTCGGCGTCATCGAGCAGCGGTGCAGGAGGCGCGTGAATGGCGCTTCCTGGCAGGTCGATACGTACCACCGCGCCCTGGACGCCGGTCTGGAGCGCGAAGCCGCGCTGGCCGCCATGACCCGCCGCTACAGCGAGCTGATGCACCAGGGCGATCCGGTGCATACGTGGCCGGTGGGATTCCCGGGGCGGGCGTAAGGCGCGCGCACGGACCTGGTGCCGTCGTTCGGTTCGTTGTCGGGCAAGCTGTGACGTCCCATGGCAGTGGAGCCCCTCCGCGAATCTCGAAGAATCTCGAAGAACCTCGGACAAAAGAGAAAAGGGGGCTCGCTGCTCTGCTGAACTGGAGGCTGGTGTGCAGGCAGAGGCGGGGCGGGTGGCCGAATTTCCTCCCGGGCAGGGGGTGACGCGACCGATCTTGCGGACCGAGGTCCTGATCGTGCTCGCGCTCTCCCTGGGGGCGAGCGGGGTGTCGTCCTTGATCAGATTTGTCGGAGCCGTCACAAAACCGGGCGGGCTCCAGGACCAGGCGGCGAAGCTCAACACCTCCGCCACGCCCGGCCGGCCGTGGCTGGATCTCGCCTGGCAGTTGTTCGGCATCACATCGGCGCTGGCGCCTGTCGTCCTGGTCGCGTACCTGCTGATGCGGGAGGGGGCGGGGCTGCGCACGATCGGGTTCGACCGTTCGCGGCCGTGGCCGGACCTCGGGTGGGGCACGCTGGTGGCGGCAGGCATCGGCAGTGCCGGGCTCGCTTTCTATCTGGTCGCCGTCGAGTCGGGGTTCAACCTGACGGTGGTGCCGGATTCGCTGCCGCCGGTGTGGTGGAAGTTCCCCGTACTGGTCCTTTCCGCGATGCAGAACTCCGTACTGGAGGAAGTCATCGTCGTCGGGTATCTGCTGCGCAGGCTCGACCAGCTGGGATGGTCGCCGGTCGGCGCTCTGGCGGCGAGCTCGGTGCTGCGGGGCTCGTACCACCTGTACCAGGGGATCGGCGGCTTCATCGGCAACATGGTGATGGGCGCCGTCTTCGTGCTGCTGTACCGGCGGTGGGGGCGGGTCGGGCCGCTGGTGGTGGCGCACACGCTGCTGGATGTGGGGGCGTTCGTGGGGTACGCGCTGCTGGCGGGCAAGGTGGGGTGGCTGCCGACTCTGGAGGACTGAGAGGCGCGGGCGAGAGGGGGCGTACGGAAGTTTCGTACGCCCCCTTCGGTCTGTCAGGCGAGCAGCTCGCCGTCGATGACGGTGACGGCGCCGCCGGTCAGGAGGGTGCGGTCACCGCGCAGTGAGGTGACGACCAGGCCCGAGCGGGCGGATGCCTGGAGGCCGGTCAGCTCGTCGCGGCCGAGGCGCGGGGACCAGAACGGGGCGAGGGCCGTGTGCGCGCTGCCGGTGACCGGATCCTCGTCGATGCCGACGCGGGGGAAGAAACCGCGCGAGACGAAGTCGTAGCCGCGGGAGTGGTCTTCGGCGGCCGCCGTGGCGACGATGCCGCGCTCGGAGTGGGCCACGAGGCCGGCGAAGTCGGGCGTGAGCGCGCGTACGGTCCGTTCGTCGGCCAGCTCGACCAGCAGGTCGCCGATGTGCGGTCCGGTGTCGTGGGCCGAGAGGACCTCGGCGCCCAGGGCTTCGGCGACGCCGTCGGGGACCGGCACCGCGGTGAGCGGCGCGGTCGGGAAGTCGAGGGTGAAGGCGTCGCCGCTGTCCTGTGTTGTCGCGGTGAGGATGCCGCAGAGCGCCGAGAAGCGCACGGTGCCTGTGGCGGCGCCCGTGGAGTGCAGGACGTGGGCCGTGGCCAGCGTGGCGTGGCCGCACATGGCGACCTCGGCGGTGGGGGTGAACCAGCGCAGCGCCCAGTCCGCATCGCCGCCCGGGGGGAGCGGGTGGGCGAAGGCGGTCTCGGAGAGGTTCACCTCGGCGGCCACCTGCTGGAGCCAGGCGTCGTCGGGGAACGGGCCGGAGTCCAGCAGCAGCACTCCGGCCGGATTGCCGGCGAAGGGCCGGTCGGTGAAGGCGTCGACGATTCGAATCCGCATGGACATGAACGTAGGGGTGGAGCAAAGCCGCAGGCCAAGGCCAATTTCGGGTGGCTGGCCTCTTTGATGCTTGTCGGAAGCGGGGTTTCCGATATATCGTTGGCGTATCGCGACAGATCAACGATGGAAGGAGCGTAGTGATGCGTTCGCATGGACATGGGGACTGCGGGCCCGGCCATCGCGGTCGGGGTGACTTCGAGGGGCGCCGTGCCGCCTTCGGTCCTTTCGGGCCGCCGTTCGGCGGGCCGTGGGGCGGTGGCGGACGGGGCAGGGGCGGACCCAGGGGCCGGGCGCGGCGCGGCGACGTACGCGCGTCGATCCTGGCGCTGCTGGCCGACCGGCCCATGCACGGTTACGAGATGATCCAGGAGATCGGCGAGCGCAGCGGTGGGGCCTGGCGCCCCAGTCCTGGCTCGGTCTACCCGACGCTCCAGTTGCTGGAGGACGAAGGCCTGATCGTCAGTGAGAGCGAGGGCGGCAAGAAGCTGTTCACGCTCACCGACGCCGGGCGTACCGAGGCCGGAGCGGGGCCGCGGGCTCCGTGGGAGGAAGCGGGGCGCGGCGTCGACTGGGAGACGATGAACGAGGTCCGGCAGGCCGGATTCGGCCTGATGGAGGCGTTCGGCCAGGTCTGGAAGACCGGCTCCGCCGAGCAGCGGCAGAAGGCTCTCGCCGTCATCAACGAGTCCCGCAAGAAGCTCTACCTGATCCTCGCCGACGAGGACTGAGACGACGACGCCTCGCGGGCAACCGCGGGGCGCCGTCATGTCCGGCGCCTCGGGTGACCGGGCCCTCTCAGGTGACCAGGCCGTCGAGCTTGCGCAGTGACTCGCTCAGGGCGGCGCCCGCCGAGTCCTTGAGCTTGCCCGCCATCAGGGAGACGGCGGCGCCGGTGAACTCCCCGTCGATGCGTACCCGCGTGCCGTCGCCGTCAGGGGTGAGGGAGTAACGCATGGCGAGGCTGACGCCCATGGGGCCCTTGCCCGTGGTCGCGAGCAGCCGGGCCGGCTCCAGCTCCTCGACCGTCCAGGTGACCTCCGCGGGAAAACCCATGAGCTTCATGTTCTCCTCGTACGTCGCCGAGACTTCGAGCACCGCGGGTCCGCCCCTGGGGAAGCTGGTGTGGGTCGCGTTCCACTCGGCGTACGACGTGAAGTCCGTCAGCCGCGCCCAGATCTTCTCGGCCGGCGCCCCGATGCGTGCCTCCGCGCTGGCTTCGGCCATGTGACCACCCCTTTTCGTCGACTGTCGTCGGCCGTCCTCGGCTGTGTGTCGCGGAACGTAGCCGGGGGCGGTGGAACATTCAATACTGATGAACCGTCAGATATGGCGGATTCTCGGGTTGCCCCGATATCCCTGGTCTCATCCGTAAGGAGGAGAACCCGGGCGGGGTTGCCCAACTTCGGTGGGACGCGCGAATGCTTCCCGGCGGGGATGCTCCCGCCGACGGCGGCTGATGAGGTGGGAGGTGTGCAAAGCCGTACACCACGGGTTCCCCGGCAGCCCGTTCCACCCTGTGCAGACATCGAAGCAAGGCTCACCGCGGAGCTCGCCTCGGTGGTCGCGGGCGCGCGCAGGCGGGCGCTGCGGGACGGCGACCGGCAGATCGACACCGCGCATCTGCTGCACTCGGTGATCGAGACGGACCCGGAGGCCAGAGCCGCGTTCGACGGCGGTGCGCCGCAGGTCGCCAGGGTGCTCGGCTATCTCGTGCAGCGCAGCATCGGCTACGGGCTGCGCTGGCAGGGTGCTGTGGAGGATTCGGGCGCGGTGGCCGTGGTGCGGGACTCGCCGGGTGCGGCGGGCTGGTCGCCCGCCGCTGTCACGGCCATGGAGGGAGCCCTGGAGCGCGCGGCGGCGCGCGGTGACGAGCGCGTCGGCGGGCTCGACCTGCTCGCCCTGCTTGCTGCGGATCCCGACTGCCGGGCGGTCGAAGTCCTGCGGCGGGCCGGTGTGGACACTCAGCTGCTGGCCGGGCGCCTTCACTGAGCGTCTCGACAGGTGTCACCAGGGTGACGCTCCTGACCCCAACTGGCATGATGTGCCGATGCAAGCGTCTCAGGGGAGGAGCGCCGGCCTGGGACTAGCCCTGGCATCGGCGTTCGCATTCGGTGGTTCGGGTGTCGCGGCCAAGCCGCTGATCGAAGCGGGGCTCGACCCGCTGCACGTGGTGTGGCTACGGGTGGCGGGCGCGGCTCTTGTCATGCTGCCCGTGGCCTGGCGTCATCGTGATCTGCTGCGGCGCAAGCCCGCCCTGCTCGCCGGCTTCGGCCTGCTCGCGGTCGCCGGTGTGCAGGCCTTCTACTTCGCCTCGCTGTCCCGGATACCCGTCGGTGTCGCCCTGCTCATCGAGTATCTCGCGCCGGCGCTGGTGCTCGGGTGGGTCCGGTTTGTGCAGCGCAGGCCGGTGACGCGCGCCGCCGCGGCGGGTGTGGTGCTGGCCGTCGGCGGCCTGGCCTGCGTCGTCGAAGTGTGGGCCGGGTTGAGCTTCGACGCGCTGGGGTTGCTGTTCGCGCTCGGTGCCGCCTGTTGCCAGGTCGGCTACTTCGTCCTCTCCGACGAGGGCAGTGCCGACGAGGACGCGGCAGATCCGCTCGGCGTCATCGCGTACGGACTGCTCATCGGCGCCGCGGTGCTGACCGTGGTGGCGCGCCCGTGGGGCATGGACTGGTCGCTGCTCGCGACAGACGCCGACATGGGTGGGACGGATGTGCCGGCCGCGCTGCTGCTCGGCTGGATCGTGCTGATCGCCACCGTCGTCGCGTACGTCACCGGTGTCGTGTCGGTGCGCAGACTGTCGCCGCAGGTGGCCGGTGTGGTGGCCTGCCTGGAGGCGGTCATCGCGACCGTACTGGCGTGGGTGCTGCTGCGTGAGCACCTGTCCGCGCCGCAGATCATCGGTGGGGCCGTGGTGCTGATCGGTGCCTTCATCGCACAGTCCTCGGCGCCCAAGGCTCCCAGTGGGCCTGTCGCGGGCGGGCCCGTCGCGGGCGGGCCGGTGGCAGCGGGCGGAGCGGCTGCCGGTGCGGATCTCCAGCATGCCGAAAGGGAGTTGTCCGCGAAGAGGACCGCGCCGTAGGGTGACGATCATGCATCTGACTGTGCTTCCGCCGCCCACCGCGTAACGCGGGCGGCATTGCCGAAGACGAAGACCGGGCTCGGGCAGTCCCCGAGCGGTTCGTCGCTGCCCGCGTGCGGAGCCGAGCGACCACCTGTCCCGTCTTCACGCGGAGAAGTCACGTGTCGAAATCTTCCTGTCCTTCCTCAGGCCTGCCCGTCGGGCGTGGCCTGATCTATCTGATCGTTGCCGGAACCGCCTGGGGCACCGCTGGAGCGGCCGCCTCTCTCACCTTCCTGGCCAGCGATATGGGGCCGCTCGCCCTGTCCTTCTGGCGTTGCGCCGGTGGGCTGGTGCTGCTGGTGGCGGCCCGTGCGCTGCGTCGGCGGCGGGTTGTCGCGGCGGCTGAGGCGGTTGTTGCTCCCGCCGAGCCTCGCAAGCGGCGGCTGACGCGCATTCTCGTCACCGGGCTCGGGCTCACCGTTTTCCAGAGCGCGTACTTCGCGGCTGTCCAGGCCACCGGGCTCGCCGTCGCGACCGTCGTCACCATGGGCGCGGGGCCGGTGCTGATCGCGCTGGGTGCGCGGCTGACCATGGGGGAGCGGCTGGGGCGCGCCGGGGTACTGACCGTGTTCGGTGCGGTTGTCGGGCTCGGCGTGATGGTGCTGGGCAGCGGCGATACGGCCGTGCGGCCCGCCGGTGTCTTTTTCGCGTTGCTCTCGGCCGGTGGGTACGCGGCGATGACACTGCTCACGCGGCGGCTCGGGCGCGACGGGGGCGGGGCCGATCCGTTCCACACGACCGCGTGGGCGTTCGTGATCTGCTCGCTGTGCCTGTTGCCGTTCGCGGCTGCCGAGGGACTGCTGCCGCACACCGGCGACCCGGTGCGGGTGGTGTGGCTGCTGGTGTATGTGGCGGCGGTGCCGACGGCGCTCGCGTACGCGCTCTACTTCGCCGGGGCGGCGGTGGTCCGGTCCGCCACCGTTTCGGTGATCACGCTGATCGAGCCGGTGAGCGCGGCCGTCATCGCGGTTGTCCTGCTGGGTGAGCACCTGACGGTGGCCACCGTGGCGGGGACGCTGCTGCTGCTCGCGGCGGTGGCTGGGCTCGCGTTCGCGGAGGCGAGGACGGCGGCGCTGGGCCGGAGGGCGGCTGGGGCGCTCGTGTAGGCGGGAGGGCTGGGGCGGGGCGGTTCTTCCCCACCCCGGCCCTTCCCTGTCTGCGCCCTGCCCGGCCCCGTTTCTCAAGCGCCGGACGGGCTTGGAGGCGGGGGGAGGTGTGCGGCGGCGTCGGTGGTGGGCGTGGGCCGCGAGGTCGTTCCCGTGCGCGCGTCCGGTCAGGCCCGCTGCCGTTCGGTCCTGTACGTCCTGCGGTTTGTGGCTGCCGTACTTGAACTTGGCCCGGACTTCCGTCACCTCCAGGCGCAGGCCGCGGATGCCCGACAGCATGCGGCCGTACGGTGCTTCCCCGACGGCCGCGCGGGCCGAGCCGCCCTCCGGCTGGAAGTGGGCGACCTGGCGGTTGAGCAGACCGGCCTTCTCCGCCGGGTCGTCCACGAGGTGCGCGGTGCAGCGCAGCTGTACGGCGGCGTAGAAGCTGGTGGGCACGCCGTGTTCGGGCGGGGTGTCGGCCGGTACCTGCCAGGGGCCGGGGATGAAGGTGTAGTCGTCCACGACGCTCAGGAGCACATGCGGGTCGGTTTCGAGCGCCTTGCAGAGTGGGTTCGGACGGGCCAGGTGGGTGAGGACCTCGCCGTACCGGCCGCGTTCGGCGTCGTACAGGAAGTGTGTCGGCTGGACGGACGGGGCCTCGCCCGGCGGTCCGTTGACCGCCAGCTGCCCGAAGTCGTGGATGGCCAGCCACTGCTGCCACTCGCTGTCGCTGTGCGGCGCGTCCCAGGGGTGAATGAGCATGACCGGACTTCCTCAGAGCGTGGTGAGGTAGTCGGGGAGTGCGATGGCCGGGTCCAGGTCGGCTGCCGGGATCGGGGCGCCGTAGCCGCGGGTCAGAGGGACGATACCCGTCCAGTATGGGAGTGAGGCGTCCTCGGGCTCGTCGTTGGGGCCGCCGGTGCGTACCTTCGCGGAGACCTCCTCCAGGTCGAGGCGGATCACTGCGGTCGCCGCGAGCTCCTTGGCGTTGGCCCGGCGCGAGTCGTGGGAGCGGCCTGGGACGACATGATCGACGAGCGCGTCCAGGGCCGTGCGGCGCTCTTCCTCGTCCACGACCTCGTGGGCGATGCCGTGGACCACCACGGAGCGGTAGTTGATGGAGTGGTGGAAGGCGGAACGGGCCAGCACGAGGCCGTCGACGTGGGTGACGGTCAGGCAGACAGCGAGGCCGGGGTCGGCCTGGCCGGCCATGCGCAGGGGGCGGGAGCCCGTGGAGCCGTGCACGTAGAGGCGCTCGCCGACGCGGCCGTAGAGCGTCGGCAGGACGACGGGGGCGCCGTCACGGACGAAGCCGAGATGGCAGACGTAACCCTCGTCGAGTATCGCGTGCACCAGGTCGCGGTCGTACGAGGCGCGTTCCCGCGAGCGAGTCGGGACGGTGCGCTCCGAAGGCGCGTAGGAGGTGGTGTCCGGCATTGCGTTCTCCATTGCACTAGTGCATAGTTGCCTTTGTGCTAGGAGACTATAGGATCAGCGGGCGGCGCGCATCGGAGATTGCCGCGAGCGTGGAGCGCGCGGTGGGTTCCGGCGAGCTGCCGCCAGGGCAACTGCTCCCGCCGATGAGGGGGTTGGCGGGGGAGCTCGGGGTCAACCCGAATACGGTCGCGGCGGCGTACCGCACACTGCGCGAGCGTGGGGTGATTGAGACCTCGGGCCGCCGTGGCAGCCGGGTGCGTCCCCGGCCGGCCAGTACGGCGCGGGATTCGATCAGAGTCGACGTACCGCCCGGTGTGCGGGACTTGAGCGAGGGCAACCCCGATCCGGCGTTGCTGCCGCCGTTGCATGACGCGTTCGCCGCTGCGGCGCGGCGCAATGCGGAGCGGCCCGGGCTGTACGGACAGGATCCCGTCGACCCGGATTTCGCGCGGCTCGCGCGGGCCGCTTTCGACGCGGACGGAGTGCGGGCCGGGCCCGTCGCCGTCACCTCGGGGTCGCTGGACGCGATCGAGCGCGTCCTGGCCGCGCACCTGAAGCCGGGTGACGCGGTTGCCGTCGAGGACCCGGGGTGGAACAGCCTGCTCGACCTCATCCCCGCGCTCGGGCTGCGGGCCGTACCGGTCGGGCTCGACGACGACGGGCCGCTGCCCGGTGAGGTCGAACGTGCGCTCCGGGGCGGGGCCCGCGCCCTCGTGATCACCGACCGGGCGCAGAACCCGACCGGGGCGGCGGTGGGCGTCGCGCGAGCCCAGGAACTGCGCGGTGTCCTGATGATGTTTCCCGGGGTGCTGCTCATCGAGGACGACCACGGTCACGGCATCGTCGATCTGCCGCTGCGTCCGCTCGCGGGTGTCACGGACCACTGGGTGTTCGTGCGGTCCGTCGCGAAGGCGTACGGGCCTGATCTGCGCCTCGCCATGATGACCGGCGACCCGGTCACGGTGGACCGGGTGATGGGGCGGCAGCGGCTCGGGCCCGGCTGGGTCAGCCGGCTGCTGCAGCGGGCGGTGGTCGAGCTGTGGGAGGCGGGCGCCGTGGATGTACGGGCCGTCTCGCGCGAGTACGGCAAGCGCCGGGACGCACTGGTGCGGGCGCTGGCGGAGCGGGGGGTCGAGGCGCACGGACGCAGCGGGCTGAACGTGTGGGTACCTGTGGCGGATGAGACGGGGGTGGTGGCGCGTCTGTTGCACGCGGGGTGGGCCGTTGCGCCGGGGGCGCGGTTCCGGATGGCTGCGCCGCCGGGGGTGCGCGTCACCGTTTCGGCGATGACGGCGGCCGACGTCGGCCCGGTCGCCGCCGCCGTCGCCGCGGCGGCCGGGCCGGCGCCGGGGGGTCGGCGCTATGCGTGAGGTGGGGCGTGGGTCCGGCGGGCGTGGGCCGGGCGGGGGTGGGTTCGGCGGGGCGTGGGTCCGGGCGGAGCTGGTCCGGGCGGGGGCGTGGGTCCGGCGGAGTGTGGGTTCGGCGGGCGTGCCGGGGCGTTTCCTGCGGAGCTCTTTCCCCACCCCGCCCCTTCCCGCTGTGACACTGTGCGGCTGCGCCGCGTTAGGGGCTCCGCCCCGGACCCCGGTCCTCAAACGCCGGACGGGCTGGGAGGTTCGGGGTTGGAGTGGGGGGCTCCGTGCTGGGTCAGGTCTCGGGCGTCGGTTCTCGAAGCGTCGGGCGGGTTGGGAGGTTGGGGGGGGGTGTCTCTATGTCTTTC
>NZ_JAGGPC010000076.1:0-56517 GCF_018614005.1 Streptomyces sp. ISL-99 | reverse complement strand
CGCTTCCTAAAACACGGCCTAGCGGCCACGACGCCACGACGTCGAAGGGGCTGGGACGGATCACCGTCCCGGCCCCTCCGTCTTGTGCGAATCGCCAGCGTCGGGCGCGCGGGCAGTCCGCCTCAGTGCTCACGCAGTCGGGCCGGGGCTCGTGTCGCAGCGTTGCGCCACCACCACAAGCCCCGGCAGTCGGGCAGGGAGAGCCCGAAGAACGCCCCGCACTGTGCACACCACGGCAACCCGTTCTCAGGGTCCCTGGGGCAATCAGCAGCACAGCGGGGGCAGTTCTCCACGGGTCCTACTCTCAGGTGGTCACGTCGAACTCTCCGGCCTTTACGGCGTCCGTGAGCGTCGCCCACTGGTCGACCGTCATGGTGACGATGGTGTCGGGTCGCTCGCTGTCCCGCAACGCCACCACTCCCGGCATGTTGAGCGCCACCTGGGGGCAGTTGTCCACTCGCGCATCACGGCATGCCGCAGCGCTGACGAACTCGAATTCCGGTCGTTCGGTCATGGTGCCTATTCCCTTCGCCGAACAGCGCGGAGACGGTCCCCGCACCGCATTTGCTGACCCGCCCCTGCCGGGGTTCCCGACGCGGAGTTGCCTTGACGGAGACATCAACCAGCAGGAAGCGGGAACCTAGGGGCACGCGCGACGCACTGCGCGCAGAGTGGCGTCGAGTTCGGCCTTGAGCCGGCGGAACTCCGAGGAAGCCTCGATGGCTTCGCACTCCGGATCGGCGAACTCGAAAGTGTGGCCGCCGGGATGAGTCCCAAAGGGCGTGCATGACTCGTCACATACGCCACGCGTGGCAGCGTCGCGGTAGCTGCAACAGATACGGCAACTCTCGTTCACCATCGAATCGGTCCCTCCAGCTTTCCACCCGCGCACGCAGGACACCGAACCTCAAACGTGTACGCGCAGGTGCTGCACCCAGCAAAACCGCAGCAGTTGGGGCACCAAATCGAGCGGGTGCCAATGCAGCGACCGCAGTACTCGAACGGCTTCGGCGGCCGCCTAGACAGCGAGGCTTGGTGCCCATCTGTGGTGACAGCCATCAGCTCATCACTTGCCCCTCCGAGTTCCCTTGGTAGGGCATAAACGTAAGGGGTGTTTCGACTTGGAGCCGGAGTCATTCCCGTTGTGGGCTAAAGATCATGAAGGATGGACTCAACGGACTCAGAAAGAAACTGACGAGCCGCCTCGCCAAAAAGAGCTTGCTGCTCGTACATCGAGAAGATCTCTAGGTACTGAGCTACGTCCCTGGGGTCCTGAAACACGATTCTTCCGGTGAATGTCTCGACTGTGGCGAGTCGCCCATCGTAGGTCGTGAACGTGTTCATGGGTCCACGGGTGCTGCGTGTTCCGTTCGGAAGAACCCCGACTCGAATGTTGGGGAGTCGAGATAGTGAGGCCAGGCGATCGACCTGAATGGCGAGGGCCGATGGCGGAACTATCGCCCATCTGATGGCTTGCTCGGTAAGAAGAAACGTGAACGACTTCGAGGAGTCGTAAAGGATGGCCTGACGCTCAAGCTTCTTTGCAACAGTCTTTGTCGTGTCTCCCGGAGAATGGGTAAGGCTTGCCTTGATGTACTCCGGGGTTGCCAGCAAACCCGTGACCATGGCGGGCAGGAAGTACCGGAGATCTGTCGAGGTAGCTTCGAGCGAGGCCAGTTCGGCCTGTCGCTTCTCAAGCCCCCGTCGCCAGGATGAACGTTTGTCCTGCCACTCGGTGTTAGCGATGCGCGCAAGCGCCGTCACCTCGGCCACGAGCTCTTGCGGGGCCTCAAGGGCAGTCAGAATTCGTTCAACGTCTACGAGACTCGGGGTTACCTTTCCGGTCTCGATCTTTGAAATTTTGCTCTGACTCATGGCGCAACGCTTAGCGAGCCGGTCCCCTGTGAGACCGACTCGCTTCCGCAACGCTCTCAGCGTCTCAGCTAGGTCGCTCTTTGACTGCCCTAGCTGCTCAGGCTCTAGTGTCACTAGTGGTCTTTCGCGTACTCCGCGTACGGGATGGCAGCATCAAGGGCAAGGCGCTTCCAGATCCGGTAAGGCTCAAGGTCCCCTTCAACCACTTCCCGATTGATCTGCGTTCCGTCGGGCCGGTAGTTCAGCTGAACCACTCGTGCATCGTCGAACATCCACCAGTCTTGCTCGGTCGGCAGATCGAGTTCCGTCACAGTCAGATCGAGAATCCGGATAGCTTCGCCGGCTGCGACGTTGCCCGGGATTCCCCATGAAAGCTGGTAACGCTGGTAGTCCGTGAGCGGTTGTTGAACGACACGCACTCGACCAATCCGCTTACCGGACTCCACGTATGCGCGGACCCGCCCATGCCATCGACTGTTGTGGTCATGCGGCTTTGGTTCGCCACGCAGGAAGCTTGCCAAGCTCGCGGCCTCATTGGGCATGGTGTACTTCGGCTGAGTCTCAAACCGAAAGGCTTCGCGTTCGAAGCCGTCGAAGAACTTTCGCCACTCGTCACCATCCAAGAACACGAATAGCCTCCCTCAGAACATGCTCGGGGATCTCCACGAGACCTTCGCCGTCCGGTGCCTGGAAGCCGTCGAAGGTGTCCCCCTGGACGACGAACGTGCCGCGCTTGGTGGCATACACGTTCGGGCAATCGTCGTCGTCACAGTTCGGTCCGTAGACGTTCCCTGTGAGACGCGTAAGTCCCTCTTTGGCCGCCATGCCGCCCCCTTCTCGGCCGGGTGCCTCCCGACCGCGCAGACGACGCTAGGAGACCGCTCGGTGAGGCGTCTATGCCGGAACGGGACTATTCCAGTACTGGAATAAGAATCTTGGTCGGAGAGGGCCCTTGCCTGCTCTGCGGGTGACAACGAGTCTCCTGACCACACGTCAGAGGATCACTGCACTGGCCAGCACCGGGCCAGCCTGAGATCAGGAAGCGGGCTGAACCATCCGGAGACATCCGGAAGCCAAGAGGCACCCCGAGGGGTGCCTCTGACCTGCTAGTTCGGATGAAATTTGAGGCTACGGAAGGTTCCTCGCCATCACGATCCGCTGGACCTGGTTCGTGCCCTCGTAGATCTGGGTGATCTTGGCGTCGCGCATCATGCGTTCGACCGGGTAGTCGCGGGTGTAGCCGTAGCCGCCGAGGAGCTGGACCGCGTCCGTGGTGATCTCCATGGCAGCGTCGGAGGCGTAGCACTTGGCCGCGGCGCCGAAGAAGGTCAGGTCGGCGTCGACGCGCTCGGACTTGGCGGCGGCCGCGTACGTGAGCTGGCGGGCGGCCTCCAGCTTCATGGCCATGTCGGCGAGCATGAACTGGACGCCCTGGAAGTCGCCGATCGGCTTGCCGAACTGCTTGCGCTCCTGGACGTAGCCCTTGGCGTAGTCGAGGGCGCCCTGGGCGATGCCGAGGGCCTGGGCCGCGATCGTGATGCGGGTGTGGTCCAGGGTCTTCATCGCGGTGGCGAAGCCGGTGCCCTCCTCGCCGATCATGCGGTCGGCGGGGATGCGGACGTTGTCGAGGTAGACCTCGCGGGTCGGCGAGCCCTTGATGCCGAGCTTCTTCTCCGGCGCGCCGAAGGACACGCCCTCGTCCGACTTCTCGACGACGAAGGCGCTGATGCCCTTGGAGCGCTTGGCCGGGTCGGTGACGGCCATGACCGTGTAGTACTCACTGACGCCCGCGTTGGTGATCCACCGCTTCACGCCGTTGAGCACCCAGTAGTCGCCGTCGCGGACCGCCTTGGTCTTCATGCCCGCCGCGTCGGAGCCCGCGTCCGGCTCGGAGAGGCAGTACGAGAACATGCCCTCGCCCTTGGCGAGCGGCGTCATGTACTTCTTCTTCAGGTCCTCGCTGCCGGAGAGGATGACCGGGAGCGAGCCGAGCTTGTTGACCGCCGGGATCAGGGAGGAGGAGGCGCAGACCCGCGCGACCTCTTCGATGACGATGACGGTGGCCAGGGCGTCCGCGCCCGCGCCGCCGTAGGCCTCGGGGACGTGGATGGCCTGGAGGTCGGAGGAGACCAGGGCCTCCAGCGCCTCCTGCGGGAAGCGGGCCTCCTCGTCGACCTCTGCGGCGTACGGCGCGATCTTCGCCTCGGCGAGCGAGCGCACCGCGTCACGGAGCATGTCGTGCTCCTCGGACGTGCGGTACAGGTCGAAATCAGGCGAGCCTGCCAAGGTCTCTCACTCCCCAAGGATGCTAACTACCGTTAAGTAACCCCAATTTTAGGGGGCAGGGCGGCTGTAGGGATACGTGAGCTTGCCGACAGGGGGGAACACGGGAACAGGTTCCCGTGGGCACGCCCGACTATGCTCGGTCGGCGAATGTCTGCCCGCACCTCTCTGGAGCACTCCATGGCCCTCAAGATCACCGTGATCGGCACCGGGTACCTCGGCGCCACCCACGCCGCGGCCATGGCTGAGCTGGGCTTCGAAGTCCTCGGCCTCGATGTCGTGCCCGAGAAGATCGAGATGCTGGCGGCCGGTAAGGTCCCGATGTACGAACCGGGGCTCGAAGACCTGCTGCGCAAGCATGTCGCGGGGATCGAGGGGTCGAGCGGGCGACTGCGCTTCACCACCTCGTGGGAGGAGATCGGCGCGTTCGGCGACGTGCACTTCGTGTGCGTGAACACGCCGCAGAAGCACGGTGAGTACGCGTGCGACATGAGTTACGTCGAGTCCGCCTTCACCTCGCTCGCGCCGCAGCTGACCCGCCCGGCGCTGGTTGTCGGCAAGTCGACCGTCCCGGTGGGCAGCGCGGAACGGCTCGCGAAGCTGCTCACGGAGCTCGCCCCCGTGGGGGCGGACGCGGAACTCGCGTGGAACCCGGAGTTCCTGCGCGAGGGGTTCGCCGTACAGGACACGCTGCACCCGGACCGGATCGTGGCCGGTGTGGAGAGTGAGCGCGCGGAGAAGCTGCTGCGTGAGGTGTACGCCGGTCCGATCGAGGAGGGGTCTCCCTTCGTGGTGACCGACTTCCCGACCGCCGAGCTCGTGAAGACGTCCGCGAATTCCTTCCTGGCGACGAAGATCTCGTTCATCAACGCGATGGCCGAGGTGTGCGAGGCGGCCGACGGCGACGTGGTGAAGCTGGCCGAGGCCATCGGGTACGACGAGCGGATCGGCAAGAAGTTCCTGCGCGCCGGCATCGGCTTCGGCGGCGGCTGCCTGCCCAAGGACATCCGGGCCTTCATGGCGCGCGCGGGTGAGCTGGGCGCCGACCAGGCACTCACGTTCCTGCGCGAGGTCGACTCGATCAACATGCGGCGGCGAGGCCACATGGTCGAGCTGGCGCGCGAGGCCGTCGGTGGCAGCGGCGGCTTCCTGGGGAAGCGGGTCGCGGTGCTGGGTGCGACGTTCAAGCCGGACTCGGACGACGTACGGGACTCGCCGGCGCTCAATGTCGCCGGGCAGATCCACCTCCAGGGCGGTCAGGTGACTGTGTACGACCCGAAGGGCATGGAGAACGCGCAGCGACTCTTCCCCACCCTTGGATACGCCCCGACCGCGGTCGACGCGGTGCGCGGCGCGGACGTGGTGCTGCACCTGACGGAGTGGCGCGAGTTCCGGGAGCTGGACCCGGAGATGCTGGGCGAGGTGGCTTCGGAGCGGCTGATCCTGGACGGGCGCAACGCGCTGGATCCGGAGCTGTGGCGCGGGGCGGGCTGGACGTACCGGGCGATGGGCAGGCCGAAGGCGTAAGGGCTTTTGAGGCTTCTGGTGAGGGCGTCCTCCTGAGTACGCCGACTTCGGTCGGCCGGGGGGCGCCCTTCGCGTTTCACCCGCCCCGTCAGGATTTCGTGCGGCCCGCGCGGTACTTGCGCATCTTGGCGCGGCTGCCGCAGACCGCCATCGTGCACCAGCGGCTCCGGCCCGCCGGGCTGCGGTCGTAGTACGCCCACAGGCAGTCCTCGGCCTCGCACGCCTTGAGGCGCAGCCACGTGCCGTCGGCGCTCGCCGTCGCGATGGCCGCGGCCACGCGGGAGGCGAGGGCACCGGGATCCGCGGGGCGCAGGGAGGCCGCTCCCGCGCCGTCCACCGTGACCAGGAGCGGGGCCGCCGCCAGTAGCCGGTCGAGGGGCGCGGTGGATACGTCGTGACCCGCGTGGGCCAGGCACGCGGCGCGCAGGGCCTCGCGGAGTTCGCGCGCCGCCGGTACGTCGGTTTCGGCGAGGCCGAAAGCCGTGCGGCCGGCCTCCGTGTCGAGGGAGTCCGCGCCCGTCTCCACGTCGAGGGTGTTCACCAGGGCTTCCACCAGTGCGAGCTCTCCCGGTGCGGGTGCCCTGTCATTCATGGTTGCGAGGTTACCCCCAATGCGGGAGTATGCAGTAACGGTTACCGGTTGAGCGGGTTTACCGGTAACAACTGACCGGCCTGAGGGAGGAATCAGCATGGGAAACACAGCCGTCGCCAAGCTGGGGACCGTCGTTCTGGACTGTCCGGACCCGGACGCTCTCGCGCGCTTCTACGCGGAGCTGCTGGGCGGGGAGCCCAAGGGCGGCGACGAGGCGTGGGTGGACCTCGACGGATACGAGGGGACGCCGCTCGCCTTCCAGAAGGCGCCCGGGTTCGTACCACCGCGGTGGCCCGCGCCGGAGGGCTCGCAGCAGTTTCATCTCGACCTGACGGTCGACGATCTGGACGCGGCGGAAGAACGGGCGCTCGCGCTCGGCGCGAAGCCGCTGGACGCTGCCGACCGGGGGCGGTCCTGGCGGGTCTACGCCGACCCGGCCGGGCACCCGTTCTGCCTCTGCGCCTGCTGAGCGGCCGGCGTCACGGGGTGACGGGGACGGGATGGCGGCGGCGGGTGGCGCGGGAGATGAACTCCATGTCCCGTACCACCCGCGCCGCGTTGCCCCACGTCAGCAGGGCCAGGTCGGCCTCGTCCCAGCCGCGGTCGAACAGCTCCGCGATGAGATGCGGGTAGCACGAGACGTCCCGGAGGTCGTCCCCGTGCGGTACGTCGGCCACATCCGCCCCGTACATGCCACTGAGTCCGACGCACTCCCGGCCCGCCACCTCGCGCACGTGGTCGAGATGATCGGCGACCCGGCGCACGGTCTGTTCGGGGGCGAAGCCGACCATGCAGACGCCCTTGTCGGGGGTGAGGGCGCGCAGTACGCCATCGGAGGCGTTGGCCGGGGCGTCGGTGAGTGCGCGGGCTCCCGAGTGCGAGAGGACCACCGGGGCGCGGCTGACGGACAGCACGCCGTGCACGGTTTCGGCGGGGGCGCCGGTCAGGTCGATGAGTACGCCGAGGCGGTTCATCTCCCGTACGACTTCCTGCCCGAAGGGGGTCAGCCCCTCCCCCTTGGCGCCCGCCCAGCGCGTGCCGGCGAACGCGAGGCTGCGTACGCCGAGTGCGTGGTACGCGCGGAGCGTGCCCAGGGACTCGCCCAGGGCGTGGCCGGAGACGGGGCCGAGGAGGGAGGCGATGCGTCCGCAGTTGCGGGCGTCGGCCATGTCGCCGGCGGAGAGGGCGAGACGCAGGCCCTCGGGGTAGGCGGCCACGACCTTCTTGACGAGGTCGATCTGTTCGAGGGTGGCGCTGATGGCCCGGTCGCCGGCGTACTCCGCCGGGACGAGGAGAGACCAGAACTGGGCGCCGACGCCGCCGGTGCGCAGGCGGGGGATGTCGGTGTCCAGGGTGCTCTCGCCCAGCTCCAGGTCGTGCCACTGGCGCTGGGCGAGGGTCCAGGCGAGGCGGTTGAACCCGTCGGCGACGGGGTGCTCGACGAGGAGCGCGCGGGCGCGGCCGAGGCTGTCCTCGGGGGCGGGTGGCGGGGCAGGCTCGGGTTCGTCGGACGCCGGCTCTTCGAACACGATCTCGTCGATCTCGTTAGGCGGCGCGGCCTCGGACAAGCCCTCCGGAGGCGCGGCTTCCGTGCTCTCCGGGACGTCGGTCCGCGGTATTCGGTCGAGCTCGCCGACCGCGGCGGTGGACGAGGTGTGCGGGTCGTCCTGCAGATCTGCCATGACGGGACTCCGAATTCATGGACGAAGTACGGCCACGGTGACACGGGAGCGGCGAGGCTTCACGGCGGGTGGTGCGTTCGGGGTACGGGCCTTGCGCGGGGCGGGGCCGGGGGGCCGCTGCGCGGGGCCTTCCCCTACCCGCCCCTTCCCGAACTGGGGCTCCGCCCCAGACCCCGGACGCCCTACGGGCGTGTCCTCAAACACCGGAGGGGCTGAAATTGCCGCGTTGCGGCAACCGCCGGCGGGCACGCCCGGCCCCGCTTCGCTTGCCACGCCACCGGGGAGGGGACGTGTCGGGGCGCTCCCCGCAGGGTGTCGAACGCAACCACCGGGAAGGAAACAACACCTACCCGAACGTTCGGCACCCGAGGAGACGCCCCGGCGCGGCACCGACCCCAAAGCCCCCGCGCAAGCGACCCGCTACCCGTCCAGTTCCGCGAGGGTCGCGTTCGACGGGGGGTGGTGTTGCAGGGCCTTCGAGACCGACTCCGCGTCGCGCAGTGCCCGTACCGCGTTGTGCCAGGTCAGTTTGGCTACGTCGGGCTCCGACCAGCCACGCCGCAGCAGCTCCGCGATCAGGTTCGGGTAGCCTGCCACGTCCTCCAGGCCGGCCGGGGTGAACGCCGTGCCGTCGTAGTCGCCGCCGATGCCGATGTGGTCGATGCCCGCGACCTCGCGCATGTGGTCGAGGTGGTCGGCGACCGTCGCCACCGTCGCGACCGGCCGCGGGTTCGCCTCCTCGAACGCGGCGTGAACCTTCATCGCGTCCGGCGTCGTCGCCAGGTGGTGCAAGCCGTGCGCCCGCATGTTCTCGTCGGCGCGCCGCGTCCACTCCACCGCCTCCGGCAGCACGAACTTCGGCACGAACGTCGCCATGGCCACACCCCCGTTCGCCGGGAGCAGCTCCAGTACGTCGTCCGGAATGTTGCGCGGGTGGTCGCACACCGCCCGCGCCGACGAGTGCGAGAAGATCACCGGGGCCGCCGACACCTCCAGGGCCGCCCGCATCGTCGTGGCCGCCACGTGGGACAGGTCGACCAGCATGCCGACGCGGTTCATCTCGCGGACCACCTCGCGGCCGAACGGCGAAAGGCCGCCCACCCCCGGCTCGTCCGTGGCCGAGTCCGCCCACGCGATGTTGTCGTTGTGGGTCAGGGTCATGTACCGGACGCCCAGCGTGTGCAGCGCCCGCAGGGTGGCGAGGGAGTTGTTGATCGAGTGGCCGCCCTCGGCCCCCGTCAAAGAGGCGATCCGCCCCTCGCCCCGCGCCGACTCCATGTCGTCCGCCGTCAGCGCGCGCACCAGGTGGTCCGGGTAGCGGGCCAGGAGTTGCGTGACGACGTCGATCTGCTCCAGCGTCGCGCTGACCGCGTCGTCCCCGGCCAGGTCGGAGCATACGTACACGGACCAGAACTGCGCCCCGACACCCCCCGCCCGCAGGCGGGGGATGTCGGTGTGGAGGCAGGCGGACTGGTCGGTGGCGATGTCCCGCCGGTCCAGGTCGTAACGGACCTGCTCGCGCAGCGCCCACGGCAGGTCGTTGTGGCCGTCGACCACCGGGTACGCGGCGAGCAACTCGCGGGCCCTGGCCAGTTGGTCCGCGTCCGGAGCCTTCACTTGCCGAAGCCGAAGGAGTCCGCGCCCTGCGCCTTCGCGCGCAGCCGCTTGCCCTTCTCCGTCGCCTGGTCGTTCAGCTCCTGCTGGAACTCCCGCATGCGGGCGAGGAGTTCCACGTCGTGCGCCGCGAGCATGCGGGTCGCCAGCAGCCCCGCGTTGCGCGCGCCCGCCACCGAGACCGTGGCAACCGGGACACCCGCCGGCATCTGCACGATGGACAGAAGCGAGTCCATGCCGTCGAGGTACTTGAGCGGGACCGGTACGCCGATCACCGGCAGCGGCGTCACCGACGCCAGCATGCCCGGCAGGTGCGCCGCGCCGCCCGCGCCCGCGATGATCACCTTGAGGCCGCGGCCGTCCGCCTCCTCGCCGTACGCGATCATCTCGCGCGGCATCCGGTGCGCCGAGACGACGTCGACCTCGTACGGAATCGAGAACTCGTCCAGCGCCTTGGCCGCCGCCTCCATGACGGGCCAGTCGGAGTCCGACCCCATCACGATGCCGACTACGGGAGCGGAAGCAGCAGAGGTCGTCATTCGGTGATCGTTCCTCGCAGGTAGCCGGCGGCGTGACGGGCGCGCTCCAGCGCGTCGTCGAGGTCGTCGCCGTAGGTGTTGACGTGGCCGACCTTGCGGCCGGGCTTCACGTCCTTTCCGTACATGTGGATCTTGAGCTGCGGGTCGCGCGCCATGCAGTGCAGGTACGCCTGGTACATGTCCGGGTAGTCGCCGCCGAGGACGTTCGCCATGACCGTCCACTTCGCGCGCGGGCGCGGGTCGCCGAGCGGCAGGTCCAGGACGGCCCGCACATGGTTGGCGAACTGCGAGGTGACCGCGCCGTCCTGCGTCCAGTGCCCGGAGTTGTGCGGGCGCATCGCCAGTTCGTTGACCAGGATCCGGCCGTCCACCGTCTCGAAGAGTTCGACGGCGAGGTGGCCGACGACGCCGAGCTCCTTCGCTATGCGCAGCGCCAGCGCCTGCGCCTGGCCGCCGAGCTCGTCGGAGAGGCCGGGCGCCGGGGCGATCACGGTGTCGCAGACTCCGTCGACCTGCCGCGACTCGACGACGGGGTAGGCGACGGCCTGGCCGTGCGGGGAGCGGACGATGTTCGCCGCCAGTTCCCGTACGAAGTCGACCTTCTCCTCCGCGAGGACCGGGACGCCCGCCTTGAAGGGCTCCTCCGCGTCCTTCTCGTCGCGTACGAACCAGACGCCCTTGCCGTCGTATCCGCCGCGCACGGTCTTGAGGATCACCGGGAAGCCGCCGGTCTCGGTGGCGAAGGCCACCGCGTCCGCCGGGTCGCTCACGATGCGGTGGCGCGGGCAAGGCGCTCCGATCTGCGTGAGCTTCGCTCGCATCACGCCCTTGTCCTGGGCGTGCACCAGTGCGTCGGGCCCCGGCCGGACGGGGATGCCGTCCGCTTCCAGGGCCCGCAGGTGCTCGGTCGGGACGTGCTCGTGATCGAAAGTGATCACGTCGCAGCCGCGCGCGAAAGCGCGCAGTGTGTCCAGATCGCGGTAGTCGCCGATGACGACATCGCTGACGACCTGGGCCGCCGAGTCCTGGGGGGTGTCACTGAGGAGCTTGAATCTGATGCCGAGGGGGATGCCTGCCTCGTGGGTCATACGGGCGAGCTGACCGCCACCGACCATGCCGACTACGGGGAACGTCACTCCTCCAGGGTATCCGCAGGCCCGCGGGCCCCTGTCCGCGGCTGGCTCTCACCCGCGCGCCGGACATCTCCGGAAGCCGCTGGTTAGCATGGCTGGGTTGACGACATGACCGAACGTCGACGACATCGACCGAAACGGGGCTTGCGAACACCATGATCGGACGGGACGGTGGCCCCCTGCGCAGGCGCCTGGAGCAGCTCGCGCGCGAGTTCGCCAAGTTCGGCACCGTCGGCGGGCTGGGGCTCCTCGTGGACCTCGGGCTGTTCAACCTGCTGTGCCACTTCATGGACGTCCCGGTCGTCCCCGGCGGCATCATCGCCACAGTCGTCGCGATCGGCTTCAACTACCTGGGCTTTCGCTACTTCACCTACCGGGAGCGCGACAAGGACCACAAGAGCCGGGAGCTGACCCTCTTCCTGCTGTTCAGCGCGATCGGCCTGGTGATCCAGAGCGGTGTGCTGTACGTCGCGACGTCCGGCTTCGGCTGGGACAGCCCGCTCCAGAGCAACGCCTTCAAGTTCCTCGGCATCGGCATCGCGACCATCTTCCGGTTCTGGTCGTACCGCACCTGGGTCTTCCAGAAGCTGCCGGTGACGCGCGACGCCGCGCAGGCGGCGGGTCCGTTCCTGGACGACCCGCGGGTAGTCGAAGGCGACCGCGTCACCTGACGTCGCCTGACCGTCACCTGACCGTCGGCTCGGGCTGCGGCTCGGGCGGCGGCTCCTCCCCCTTGGGACGCGTCACCCTGCTCAGGAAGAGCGCGAAGACCGGCGGCTGCTGCTGGAGCATTTCGAGGCGCCCGCCGTCCGCCTCCGCCAGGTCGCGCGCGACGGCCAGGCCGATCCCGGTGGAGTTACGGCCGCTGATGCTGCGCTCGAAGATCCGCGCGCCGAGGTCGGCGGGGACGCCGGGACCCTCGTCGGTCACCTCGATGACGGCCTGATTGCCGGTGACGCGGGTACGCAGCGCGACCGTACCGCCACCGTGCATGAGGGAGTTCTCGATCAGCGCGGCGAGTACCTGGGCGACGGCGCCCGGCGTGCCGACGGCCCGCATGCCGTGCTTGCCCGAGTGCACGATGGCGCGGCCCGCGCTGCGGTAGGCCGGGCGCCACTCCTCGATCTGCTGTTTGACGACCTCGTCGAGGTCGAAGGCGACGGCGGAGCCGGTGCGCGGGTCGCGGGAATTGGTGAGCAGCCGCTGCACGACGTCGGTGAGCCGCTCGACCTGTGTCAGCGCGATCGTCGCCTCCTCCTTCACCGTGTCCAGGTCCTCGGTGAGGGTGATCTCCTCCAGCCGCATGGAGAGCGCGGTCAGCGGCGTACGGAGCTGGTGGGAGGCGTCGGCGGCGAGTCTGCGCTCGGCGGTGAGCATCCGGCCGATGCGCTCGGCGCTGGAGTCGAGCACGTCGGCGACCCGGTCGAGCTCGGGTACGCCGTACCGCTTGTGGCGGGGGCGCGGGTCCCCCGAGCCGAGGCGCTCGGCGGTCTCGGCGAGGTCGGTGAGCGGGGAGGCCAGCCGGTTCGCCTGGCGTACGGCGAGCAGGACCGCGGCGATCACGGCGAGCAGCGCCACCGCCCCGATGATCATGAGCGTACGGCCGACTTCGTCGGTGACGGTGGAGCGGGACTCCATGACCGTGACGACCTCGCCGGAGTCGCCCCGCTCGACGCCCGTGATGACGCTGCCCTGGGGGCGTTCGCCGATCTCGATGGGGGCGCGGCCCGGCAGTTCGATGCGGGCGTACCGCCTGGGGTGGATCTGATCGCCCAGCACGCTGGGATTGACGCTCTCCTCACCGAGGACGCGGCTCTCCACGACGCTGATCAGGCGCACCGCCTCGGAGTCGACGCTCTCCTGGGCGCTGTTGCTGATGGTGCGCATCTCGACGATGACGAGGGAGACGCCGAAGACGGCGATGACGACGAGCACTACGGCGAGCGTGGAGTTGATCAGGCGGCGGCGCATGGCTGTGTGTGTACGTCAGCTCTTCTCGAAGCGGAAACCGACGCCCCGCACGGTGGCGATGTAGCGCGGATTGGCGGCGTCGTCGCCGAGCTTCTTGCGGAGCCACGAGATGTGCATGTCGAGGGTCTTGGTCGACGACCACCAGGTGGTGTCCCAGACCTCGCGCATCAACTGGTCGCGGGTGACGACGCGGCCCGCGGCCCGGACGAGGACCCGCAGGAGGTCGAACTCCTTTGCCGTGAGCTGGAGTTCCTCCTCGCCCATCCACGCACGGTGCGACTCGACGTCGATCCGTACGCCGTGGGTCGAGGGCGCGGGGGCGGGCTCGCTGGCGCCGCGCCGCAGGAGGGCCCGTACGCGGGCGAGGAGCTCGGCGAGCCGGAACGGCTTGGTGACGTAGTCGTCGGCGCCCGCGTCGAGGCCGACGACGGTGTCCACCTCGTCGGCGCGGGCGGTCAGCACCAGGATCGGGATGGCGTGGCCCTCGGCGCGCAGCCGGCGGGCGACCTCCAGGCCGTCCATGCCGGGCAGCCCCAGGTCGAGCACCACCAGGTCCACGCCGCCCTGGAGACCGGCGTCGAGCGCGGACGGGCCGTCCTCGCGCACCTCGACCTCGTAACCCTCCCGACGCAGGGCGCGGGCCAGTGGCTCCGAGATGGATGCGTCGTCCTCGGCGAGCAGTACACGGGTCATGGAGTGATGGTAGTCCGCGAGAAGGACAGGCCGCGGCCGGTCGCCACATGATCGTTCTGTCCTGCGGCTGTGGGATGCGATCCTGGTATCGACCTTGGAATCAGGTCTGTTGGTTCCGGCGCAACCTGTGATCCATCTCTCAAGTCCTTCCATATGCCCCCTTGTCGTGGCGTATGGTGGCGAGTCGTCTGCAGCAGGACCGAGGGCCCTTTGGGCAGCGAAACACGCCAAAGGGCTCTTTTCTCTGCGGGATCGGTATGCGCCCTCCCGCACGGTGAATGACCATGGGCCGGGCCACCCTCGCGCGACGCCGGCCGCCCCCCACCGGGCGCGTACCGCTCACGAGGCGGACGCGTCCCGAGCAAGCAAGGATCGACCATGGCGTCCAGCCTGACGAAGGACAGCCCCGGGGCCCCCTCGGGCGAGAAGACCTTCTTCGGCCACCCCCGCGGTATGGCCACGCTCTTCATGACGGAGATGTGGGAGCGCTTCTCCTGGTACGGAATGCGCGCCATCCTCACGCTCTACTTGGTGGCAGCCGTTCTCGACGGCCCCCTGGAGGACCGAAAGGTCCTCGCCGGCGCGATCTACGGCGTGTACAACGCCGTCGTGTACATGGCCGCCATGCCCGGCGGATGGGTCGCCGACCGTCTCTGGGGCGCGCGCAAGGCCGTTCTCGTCGGCGGCATCGTCATTGCCCTGGGGCACTTCACCCTGGCGATCCCGAGCGACATCGCCTTCTTCTGCGGCCTTGGACTCATCGCGGTCGGCACCGGCCTGCTGAAGCCGAACATCTCCGCGATGGTCGGTGGCCTCTACGAAGGCCAGCCCAGCGCTCGCCGTGACGCCGGTTTCACCCTCTTCTACATGGCGATCAACATCGGTGGCATGGTCGCCCCGCTGCTCGTCGGCTACCTCGGTGAGAACGTCAACTGGCACCTCGGTTTCGCCGTCGCCGGTATCGGCATGTCCCTCGCCGTCGTCCAGTACGTCCTGGGTGGCCGCCACCTCGGTGACATCGGCAGGGAGCCGGCCAAGCCCGCCACGCCGGAGGAGAAGCGCACGGTCCTGCGCAAGGTCGGGCTGTGGGTCGGCATCGCCGCCGCCGCGCTGGTGATCGACCTCCTGCTGGGTACGTACAAGATCGAGCACATCGTCAACGTTCTGGCCGTCCTCGGCGTGGTCGTGCCGATCGTCTACTTCGTCGTGATTTTCCGTAACCCCGCGCTCACCAGCGAGGACCGGCCGAAGATCAAGGCGTACGTGTGGTTCTTCGTGACCGCCGTGCTGTTCTGGATGATCTACGACCAGTCCGGGTCGCTGCTGACGCTCTTCGCCGACGAGAAGACGGACCGCATGATCGGCGGCTGGGAGTTCCCGGCCTCCTGGTACCAGTCGGTCAACCCGATGATGGTCATCATCCTGGCCCCCGTCTTCGCCACCCTGTGGGTCAAGCTCGCCCAGCGCAACCGCGAGCCCAGCACCCCGATGAAGTTCGCGCTGGCGATGCTTCTCATCGGTGGCTCCTTCGGCATCATGGGTCTGGCCGGCGCCGCCGCCGCGAACAGCGAGACCGGCAAGGTCACGGTCTTCTGGCTGCTGAGCGTCTACCTGGCGCAGACCATCGGTGAGATGTGCCTGTCGCCTGTCGGTCTGTCCCTGTCGACGAAGATGGCCCCGAAGCTGTTCGTCGGCCAGATCATGGGTCTGTGGTTCCTCGCCACGTCCACGGGCAACGCCCTCAACGGCTGGACCACCAAGCTGAACGCGCCGCTCGGTGACGCCCTCTACTACTCGCTGTGGGCGGTCATCGCCGTCGTCGCGGGTCTCGCCTTCATGACGGCGGGCAAGAAGATCCGGGCGCTCATGGGTGACGTCCGCTGACCTCACAGTCCCCGGCGAAGGCCGGTCCCGCGGCACGCATCCGCGTGCGGGGACCGGCCTTCATGCGTGTGCCAACCCGGGATGTGGGGTGGACGAGTTCAAACCGTCCGCGCGCGACGAGATCGAGGAACGATGCCTCGATGTGTGTCGACGGAACCGATCAGCGCCAGCAAGTCGTCAGGGAGGCGGGCCAGGGCGTTGTAACCGCGCCGCTCAGGTTCCTCACGGGGCGCGGGGTCGGCCATGCCGGACTGGGGGACGTTGTCGCCGAGGAACTCCTCCCACCAGGCGTCGGGGCGCGCGGTGCGAGTGAAGAACGTCCGCTGCACCCAGCGCGCACCCTCCGCGTCCTGCACGTCCCGGCGTACGCGCCGCAGGTGCCCGGCCTTGGAGAGGTTCCGCAGGATGGTGCCGAGGGCGCACTGGCCGAAGTCGTCCAGCTCCCTGGCCAGCGTCTTGATGGAGATGTCGGCGCCGTCGGGCAGCCGGTCGATGTACGTGGCGATCGCTGCTTCACGCCTGGGCAGATGTGCGAAGTCGCGGCCGTGGCGGGGTTCCTGGTCCGGTGCGCTCTGTTTTCCGAACCCGGGCTTGGCCATCGGGTGGGCGGGCGCGTGCAGGGCGGCGCGGCTAAGCCGCTGACAGCCATGGGATCGCTCTCTTCGATCTTGATGGTGAGACCCCTGTGTGGTGTTGTCGCACCACGCGGGGGTCGTTTTGCTGGACCGCACGCCACACGGCAAACGCGGTGCGTGGCGACACGATCATCTCCGCTGGTACGGCGGTCAGTTCGCGCGCGACAAGGGAGGGTGGGTGGGTTGAATCCACCCACCCATTCCTAGCAAAAGACGCTCGGACATCGGCCCCCGAAGCTCAAGCGGCGCTCTCAGTGCGAGGGGAGGTCGCCCGTACGGACTGCGGTCACGAACGTCGCCCAGGCCGGGGCGGCGAAGGCGACTGCGGGGCCGTGCGGGTTCTTGCTGTCGCGGACGGGGATGTGGGCGGGGCAGGCGGCGTCGTTGACTTCGAGGCAGTCGCCGCTGTTTCCGCCGCTGTAGGTGGACTTGCGCCAGGCGGCGTAGGCGGCGGGGTCGCTGGTTTCCAGGCAGTCTCCGCTGCTTCCGCCGCTGTATGAGGACTTACGCCAAACGGACAGCGCCGAGGCGTCGGGGATGATGTGCTCACTGCGCTTCATGCTCGTAATCCTCTGCGACAGACCTGATCAGAGCCAGGGAGTTGCGGTGCGACAGCGCGTCGCCCATGGCGTGATCGTAGGCCTCCTGGCACTCGCGTACCACGGACGGCAACTCCCAGACCCTGCCGGTCTTCAGGCCCTCCACGTACGCGATGGGCGGGAGGTCTTCGAACCACATGAGCGAGACGAAGCCTTCCAGCATGGCGTGGTAGCCCACCGCGAACGGCAACACGTGCACACGGATGCGGCGGCTCTCCCCCAACGCCACGATGTGCCGGAGCTGTTCGCACATCACCGCCGGGCCGCCGACTGGGCGCCGCAGCACCGCCTCGTCGAGCATCGTCCACACCACCGGAGAGTGGAAGTTGTCGAGTATGCGGCCTCGTTCGAGTCGGGTGACGAGGAGCTTGTCACGTTCCTCTTCGCTCTTGGGCGGATGACCTGAGCTGAGCACTTCGCGTGCGTACGCCTCGGTCTGGAGGATGCCGGGTACCAGTTTCGGCGCGTACTCCCTGATCACAGTCGCCTGCCCCTCGAACTCCAAGGCCTCCTTGAAGTGTTCGGCCACCTTGCGGCCGTCCAGCGTCGGCAGGAAGCGCTCGAAAAGCCCGCCCGTAGCCAGGACGTCGTCCAGGCGACGCGCGTCCTGGAGGTCCGGGCGGCGGCGGCCCGCCTCGATGTGGGCGATGTGGGTGCGGGACATGATCGCCCGCGCGCTCAGTTCTTCCTGGGTGAACCCGGCCGCTTCACGGCGGTTGCGCAGTTCCTCGCCGTAACGGACCCGGGATTCGGGATTGTCCTCAATGGCCATCAGCAACTCCCGCAGGTGCGATGGGCGTTGTCACGCCTCAACCACTGGCGAGCCTACTCGCGGCGACCTCACGCTGTGTGTAATTCGACACACAGCGTGAGAACGAGAGGCGGCACGTCGCTATGCCAATGCCGTACGAGGAGGGCTGCTACGTCGCCCACACCGGGACCGACGTCTACGGCCCCGGCAAAGTGATCGGCGTCGAGGGCGAGTCACGGCGGGTGAGGTTCGTGTACTTCGTCGCTACGATCCGCGCCGACGACCTGCGCGCCGCCTCCGCCTCCGAGACGGAACAGGTGAAGCAATGGCTGAGGCAGAAGCAGGCGAGGTACGGCGGCAAGTGGTAACAGGCCCGTCGATCACGCTGCGGGTGTCGCGCGACGGTGGGCGGACCTGGGGGCGGCGTACGACGTACTCGCTCGCGCGGGACGTGGCTCCTCCGATCGAGCCGATGGTGCGGTTTGCGCCCTGCGCCTGCCCAGGTTGCCGTACGGATACCGCCTAGCAAGCGGGTATCCGGGACCTGTGAGCCGGTCCCGGACACCCGCGTACGTACGCCATCGGTCAGCGCAGGCCGCGAAGCCGGCGCCACGGGGTGAACGTGAAGACCGCGCCGCCCAGCAGGATCACCGTGCCGGCGACCAGGCCGAGTGCGCGCAGGCCGCCGTTGTCGGCTGCGCCGGTGTCGGCGAGGCCGCCGCCGGAGTCGGTGCCGCCTGCGCCGGACGCGGTGCCGCCGCCGGCAGCGCCTCCTGCCGAACCGCCTGCCGAACCACCTGCGGAGCCGCCGCCCGACGCGCCGCCCGGCTGGGCCGAGGTGTCGAGTTCCAGGGAGACCTCCGCCTTGCCCTTGACCGTGCAGGGGATGGTGATCTTCTGGCCGCCCAGGGTTACGTCGATCGTGAGCGTGCCGGGGCTGAGTGTGGACTTGCCGCTCGCCCCTGGCTTGTACGTGCCTGTCATGTCCGGCAGGTCCACCGGTTTGCCCTGTTCGAGCGGGTCCTTGTTGGGCGGTCCCGTTACGGGGACGACGCCCTTGTCGACGCCGCCCCGCAGGACCTCCATGGACGGCTTCAGCGCACCTGCCGGGAGTGCGGCCGGGCTGTCCATGACGCCCTTGGCGGTCTTGACGATCAGGTCGTAACTGCCGCCGTTCTTCTTGGCGTTGATCGTCACCTTGGAGTTGATACTCGCCGGGCCCGGCGACTTGCACTCGAAGGCGACGGTGACCTCCTTGCCCGGGAAGTCGCTCTGCCCGCCGTCGCCGCCACCGCCGGACGTGCTGGTGCCGCCGGACGACGCAGTGCTGCCGCCGGACGACGCAGTGCCGCCAGTGGACGTCGTACCGCCTGACGTCGTGCCGCCCGTAGTACCGCCGCCGCCCTCCGTCACCTTGACGGTCGCGGCGGCCTTGACCGTCTCCTTCGGCGTGCACTTGGTGTCCGTGGACATCGGCTTGCTGACGTTGATGTTGTACGCGTCGGGCGTCAGCGTGATCTCGCCGGCCTTCTCCAGCTTCAGCTTGCCCTTCATGTCCGGCAGCACCATCGGGCTGTTCTTGGGGATCGGCGGATTCTGCCGCGGCCCTTCCATCTTCAGGTCGGCGGTCGCCGCGCCGCCCACCTTGACCGTGCCGGTCGGCTTGACGGTGTCCTTCTCCAGATCGATGACGTCGGGGTTCTTGGAAGCGGCCTCGACCGTCTTCCACACCACCTCGATCTCGTCGCCCACCTTGGCCTCCGCGGGTGCGGTGATCTGCACCTTCGTGGTGCCCTGTACGGGCGGCAGGCCGGAGATGGCCGGGGGTATGCACTCGGTCTTGTACGAGACTTCGGCTGCTTGCGCGGGACTCGCCGCGAGCAGGATTCCCGCGCCGCCGAGCATCAGCGCGACGCCAGCCGCGCTCATCCTCCGTTGCGTGGTCACGAATTTCCCTTCGCCGTCGGACTGTTCTGAGGCTGCGTCGGTGCGGAGATCGGGGTGCGCGGACCCGGCGCGTTGTCCGGGGTGAACCACGGCAGGGCCGTGGTGCCGGTGGGAGGTGGCGCGGGCGCCGCCTCTTTTCGTGGCGTACGGACCTTGGCCGGAAGGCGGGCGGCCGGGCGGTGGCGGCCAGGTGTGCGCGGCCGGACCTTGTCGACGACCGCCATGCCGATACGGAACACCGCCGCCGGGACGACCACGCACAGCAGGACCCGGAAGAGCGTGACGCCCCACGGCCGGCCCACGCCCCACGGCTGCTCGGCCAGTACCTTCTGCCCGTACTTCAGCGAGACGAGGTAGTCGCCGTGCGCGCCGGCCGGCAGCTGTACGTCGAGGGCGACCCGGGCCTTCTTGCCGGGCGGGATCGTTCCCCGCCACTGGCGTTCCTCCCACTGCGGGGCGAAGACGCCGTGCGAGGTGCCGATCTGGAAGACGGGGTCCTTCACCGGGTCGGAGCCGAGATTGCCGACGGTGACGACGAGCCTGCGGGACTGCGGGGCGCCGAACCACGTCAGTACGGAGCCGGAACCGTCGAGCCGGGCCGCCGCGAGCACGGCGAGCATTCCGTCCCGGCCGGGTTGCGGGAGCGGGGCGACGGGGTGGCCCGCGACCTTGAACTCGGCGTCCGCTGCGGCGGGTTCGTTGCCGGTGACCGTCGCGACGTGCACGACGCACGGGCACGGCCTGGGCGGCTCGGCCACCGGCATCTCCTTGCGGAAGGCGCCGTCGGCGTCGGTGGTCACGGCGCGGCCGTCGGAGTTGGCGCAGGAGTTGGTGCCGCCGATCACGCCTCTGCCGGGTGCGGACTGACCGCAGATCAGCATCATGAGGAGCGTCTTGGGCCGCCACCCCTTCCCGCTGACGGTGATGTCACCGCCCTTGCCGGCCTCCCGCTTGGAGAGCGTGACCTCGGGCGGCCGGTCGGCGTCCGCGCCGGCGGGGGCGGTGGGGAGGAGGACGAGCGCCGTCAGGCAGACGAGCAACACCGCTACCGCCCTCGGGGCGCGGGCCGGGGGTCTTCCCCCACGCCGCCCCTTCCCACAACTGGGGGCGGGCCCCCAGCCCCCCTGCGCCCGCTGTGCGGGCGGGCGGAAGCCGTGGGGGCTCCGCCCCCACACCCCCGCGCGCGGCTGCTTCGCGCCGCGTGAAGAGCCGGAAGAGCCGAAGGCACCGCCGGGCCACTTCGCGCCGCATGGGCTCGCGGCGGCAGTGGGCCGGGGCCCGGGTCCGGTGCGGTCAGCGGGGTCAGTGGGCCGGGGCCCGGGTCCGGCGCGGTCAGCGGCGGCAGCAGGCCAGGGCCCGGAACCGGCGCAGTCAGCAGGGGCAGCAGGCCACGGCTCGGAACCGGGACGGTCAGCGGCGGCAGCAGGCCAGGGGCGGGGACCGGCGCGGTCAGGGGTGGCGGGGGTCACGTCGTTGCTCCTGCCTTTGCCAGAGGTCTTTCGGGCCGCGTTGATTCCGGGTCCGGCGTCAGTGGTCTCGCGTTGCGGCGTACGCGCCGTACCGCTGCTCCTCCCGCGACCAGCACCACCAGCAGCGCCGTGCCCGTCACCGTGCCCCAGGGCACGAACGACGCGGACGCCGTCGCCTCGCCCCGTGCGCCGCCCGCCGCCGTCGCGGTCAGGCGGACGTCCACCGCTTCGAGTGCGGGGGCGTCGGGCCAGGGTTCGGTGCGTTCCACCCGTGCGCCGGGGGCAAGCCGCTCCGGGAGCGTGCGGGGCGCGCGGCGCAGTATCTCGCCGCCGAGGAGGCCTTCGGCGCGTACAGCGAGGCGCGGGGTGAGGGTGGTGTTGCCCCGGTTGACCAGTGCGTACTCGATGACGGCGCCGTCGCCCCGCTCCCGTACCGTCACGCCCTCGACGGTCAGCGCCGCCAGCGTCGGACCGCTGACGCGCAGATGGACGCGTACGTCCTTCTCCCGGCCACCGCCCGAGGCGACGATCGCGCCGGGGTGGTCGCCGGGCGCCGCACCGGCCGGGACGGTCACCGTGAAGGGGACCTCCGCGCGGGTGCGCGGCGGGATCTTCACCTCGGCCGCGGCGAGCGCGATCCATCCCCCGCCGTCCGCGCCCGTGCCGCGCAGCCGGACCGTGCGGGGCTCGTCGCCCGCGTTGGTCAGCGACAGCTTGTCCTCGAAGACGGTGCCGGCCACGCCCTCCAGGTAGAAGTACGGTCGGCCCTCCCCGCCACCGCTACCGCTCGGGGCCGCCGTCCAGGCCGGCCCCCCGTCCGCCACGGCGGCGGACGGCGGCACCACGGCCGCGGCGGCGCACAGCAGCACCACGGCTACGGCGTGACGGACACGGCGCGGCGACAGCACGGGCCGCTTCAGCCCGTGGGCCGCTGGCCGCGCCGGGTCAGCCACAGCGCCCCGGCCGCCCCGGTCAGCAGGACCGTGCCGCCGAGCGTGCCGAGCGCCAGGGCGGAGTCCAGCGGGCCGGTCTTCGGCAGCTCGCCCGAGCCGCCGCCGCCGGACCCGGACTCCGACGTACCGCCCGAGGAGCCGCCCGAGCCGCCGCCGCCCGCGCCCTTGACGTCGAGTTCGAGCGACGGCTTGGGGTTGTTGGACGGGGTGCAGGTGGTGGTCGTACCGAGCGCCTTGATGGTCAGGACGGACGCCGTGAAGGTGACCTTGCCGCTCTTGCCGGGCGTGTACGTACCCGTCAAGTCGGTGATTTTGATGGCAGTGTTGGCGGGGATGGCCGCCGGATTCGGCGGGCCGGACACCGGCACGGTGCCGCTCTCCGCGCCGCCCAGCTTGATGACCGCGCTCGGCTTCATCGCTCCCTTGCCCAGCTCCACGGGACTGGAGGAGACGCCCTTCTGGAAGGACATGGTGAGCTTGTACGCGCTGCCGCTCTTGACGGCCTTGATGTCGATCGGGGAGACGGCTCCCTTGTTCCCGATCGGCGTCTTGCACTGGTAGTTGACGTCCACGACGTCGGCATGGGCCGCAGGGGCGGCCAGCAGCACCACCGAGCCCACAACCGCCGCCGCCAGCACGAGAGTTGTCCGCTTCTGGTACGACACCTCGAGTCCCCTTACGCGGAAGGCAAGTTACTGACGACACATCAGATTGGGCGTCAAGGTACGCCTGAGGTCTTGCCGAGGGAAGACAACGTGCACGCCGGATCGGCATGCACCCAGAACGACTACGAACCGCCGGTAACCCCGGACCGGCCAGTGGGTTACCGCTACTTGACTCAGGGTTCCCCCCGCGTTCCGGGCGCCATCACTGGAGGTGGTGCACCGGGTGCGGACCGGGCAGGGCTGACACTGGCCCTTGGTGAACCGTGCCACGATCAACGGTGCCGCGGTGGGTGAGGAGGTCGGGTAGAGGCCGTGCCAGCCCTTGCTGACCTGGCCCTGCGGGCAGGTGACCTGTCGGCGGTCGAAGTCGATGCGGAAGTCGTCCCGGTCGAAGCCCTCGTTCTGGCGGTGTTGGCGGGTGGGGTTGCCCGGCAGCGTTCCGGTGACCGCGACCTGGTGCTCTCGGGCAGCCTGCTCCAGGTGGGCCAGGGAGGTGCAGCCGCCGTCGACCAGGTGCTCGGCGGCAGCAGTCCGCGTCGCCTGAGGCGGGTGTGGATGCCGGGCAGTGCCCGGGCATCGTTCGTGGTGGCCGGGAAGGTGGCCACATCCGTGGTCACACTCGCGCTGTCGGCGGTGCAGGTCTCGGTGAGATGGGCGACGAACCTCTTCCAGCAGCTGGTCGGCCCCCGGCGCACGTAGCGGGCCGTGAGGTCGTAGGGGGAGACGGTCGCGCGGGACGAGGGTGGCAGCCCGCCGTCGCCATCGGTGCGCCAGCGCAAGCGGCCCGCCGCGTGCCGGTAGTACTTCTGCACCATGATCTGCCGCAGGGCCTCGACCTGGGGACCGAACGCGCGGCCGGCCCCCGTGTTGCTGGAGATGTTCCAGCAGCCGGACGGCGTCCTCGCCGGTAATGTTGATCCTGGTCTTGGGCCGGGTGGGGTTCTTGCCCAGGCGGACCGGACGGCCGTAGCGGCGTCCCCAGCCCTCGTCGACCAGGCCGGCGCGCGGCCCGCACCGCCTCGGTAATCAACTCCAGCCGGGTCAGGTCGCGTACCGCGGCCAGGACATGGGTCGAATCGGTGCGCTGCGTGGTGCTGCACCCACCAGTCCGGCGTCCTTGAGCCGGGACAGTGCGAGGTCGAGGAGGCGGTCGGCGCGATCGCCCTGGACCAGGCGCTCACGGAAGTCGGCCGGCACACTGTGATGGAAGCCGGGATCGTCCAGCTCAAGGACCACTGCGCACTTGAAGGATGACCTCGGTCAGCCCGTCTACCACGTGCGGACCAAGGAACTGGAGGGTTACCTCGGCCCCGACACGTTTACCCCGATCGAGAAATTGGAGCGTGGCCGCGGATGAGCGATCCCTTGTACTACAGCCGGAGATCTTGTGACGGACTCCCGGTGGCGTCGTTGACCGGGCATGATGCTGGACGTGACGGCTGGGCAGATAGCCGAGTGGGACGCCGAACTGTCCGTGTTGACCGGTTCGTTGGGGTACTTGTTCAACCGGCCGGAGCCGCGGGTGGTTTTCGCGCAGTTCATCGAGGGGCTGCTGGCGGAGCTGCCGGCGAAGAACGGCTGGACGCTCGCCGAGCGGGCCGGGCATGTGACCGCGGATCGGATGCAGTGGCTGCTCAACGGCTCGGTGTGGGATGCGGACCGGCTGCGCGACGCGGTCCGCGACTACGTGGTGGATCACCTGGGCGATGCGGAAGCGTCGCTGGTCATCGACGATACGCAGGCCCAGAAGAAGGGCAGCAAGTCGGTCGGCGTGGCCTTCCAGCACTGCGGACTGACCGGTGATGTCCGCAATTGCCAGGTCATGATGATGCTCAGCTACGCTACCGCCGCCGGGCACGCCTTCATCGACCGGCGCCTGTATCTGCCCGAGGACTGGACCACCGACCGGGACCGCTGCCGAGAGGCCGGTATTCCGGAGGAGGTCGCCTTCGCCACCAAGCCCGAGCTGGCCATCGCCATGCTCGAGCAGGCCCGGTCCGCGCAGGTGCCGTTCGCCTGGATCCTGGCGGACGCCGGCTACGGACGGGACCCGCAACTGCGCGCCTGGTGTCACCGGCAGAGCGCGCCGTACGTCTTCGGCGTCCCGGTCGACCTGCCGCTTGACGGCCCGCCGGGCAAGCCGCGTCAGCCGGCCGTCAAGCGAGCCGATGACCTGCTGCACTACGCAAAGAGCCGTGACCAGTGGGAACGCCGCTCCTGCGGGGACGGCGCCAAGGGGATGCGGCTCTACGACTGGACCGCCTTCGCCGTGCACATCAAGGGCGAGGACCCTGCCGACACCTTCACCCACTGGCTGGTGCTGCGGCGTTCACTACACCCCAACCGGCGCGGCACGGACGGCGAACTGCACCGCGAGGTCGCCTACTTCCTCGTCCACGCCCCGGCCGGCATCACGCTCTCGCAGATCATCGCGCGGGCCGGTGGACGCTGGCAGATCGAGGAGGACAACGAGATCAACAAACAGCTCGTCGGCCTCGCCCAGTACCAGGTCCGCAAGTGGACGCCCTGGCACCGGCACGTCACTGCCTGCATGCTGGCCAGCGCCTTCCTGGCCATCCAACGCGCCCGGATACCCGAACCCGATCCAGCGCCGGAAGAGGGGAACGACCTGGGAAAAGACCACAGCCCCGGAGCGAGCGAGGCCGCTGGCTGATCCCCGGGCCGCTACTGCGGCCCTCCGTCCACACCATCCGGCACTGCCTGGCCGCCACCCGCCTCAACCCGCACCACCCCGTCGAAACCATCCTGACCTGCGAGTTATGGCGCCGCCTGCACCAGACCCGCGCCCAGGTCAGCCACTACCGACGCCGCGGCGACCCACTTCCGCACCGCCTACAGCCCTGGACGCACCACCGACCGATCCCGCCGATCACCGACCCTCAAGATCTCCGGCTGTAGTACCAGGACCCTGGCCTCAGCTCCCATCAGCAGCCGCCGCTGCCGCTCGTCCAAGTGCGGGAACAACACCTCGAACTTCACCGCGAGTTGACCACGAACCTCATCGGATATGCGCATACCACAACAACGATCCGAAACACGGGAAGCAACACGTTGATTCTCTGCGAGCCCTAAGACGACAACCACGACTACGACTACGCGGGAGCGGCCAGCTCCGCCCAGACCGTCTTGCCGGTGGACTCCTGGGCCCGCTCGACCCCCCAGTCCAGGCACAGGCGCTGCACGATGAACATGCCGTGCCCGCCGGGCCGCCCGGCCCGGTGCGGTGTACGCGGGGCGGGCTGGCCCGTACCCCGGTCGACGACTTCGAGGCGCAGCACCTTGCCGTCGCAGGCGACGCGCAGCTCTTCGGGCCCCTCGGCGTGCAGGCAGGCGTTGGTGACCAGCTCGGAGACGACCAGCAGGACGTCCTCGGCGGCGGCCCGCCGGTCGGCCGACGAAGCGGGGAGCCAGCCCCAGTCGTACAGCGCCTGGCGGGTGAAGTCGCGAGCGAGCGGCACGATGCCGCTGGCACTGCTCAGCGCCAGAGAACGCGCCTGGCCGACGGCGGACACGGCGGAGGCCGAGCCGTGACTCGCCGACTCCGGGCCGGAGTCGCCCGACCGAGGCTGCCGGGTGGTGCTCATCAGCGCTTCACCTCACCGATTCGCCAATTCATCAAATCCATCGCTGCAAGGACTGCGGGAGCATTCTGAGCCCCCTGGGGCCGACAGGGTCAGAGACCTCCTGCCCGACCGAACGGTGAGAACACCCACTTTTCGGTACGGACGAGTGACGCGGCCGACGAAAGCGGTCAGCAGGAGGCGCCACTGCGACCGGAACTCACTCTTCCATCGCGTCTGCGAGCGACTCATGGACGGTGAAGACGGCCTCGGCCCCGGTGATCTCGAAGACCCTGGCCACCACCGGCTGCATCCCGGCCAAATGAACCCCTCCCCCGGCCGCCTCGGCCTTGAGGCGCGCACCGAGCAGCACATTGAGCCCGGTGGAATCGCAGAATTCAAGCGCAGAACAGTCGATGACCAACCGCGCACGCCCTGCTTCGAGTGCATTGTCCAGAGGTTCACGGAGCAGCTCGGCGGTGTGGTGATCGAGCTCACCCGCCGGCGTGACAATCTCGCTCTGGCCCTCGGTCCGAACTGCGACCCGGAGCCGACCCCGGTTCGCGCTGCCGACCGTACCGCGCTCCATGTCCGTCTCGTCCCTCTTCGCAGTCGTGACTGTCATTGACGAGCCAGAACACTACGCCTTCTGCACGCCGATCGGTACCCGAAGAACCCTTCAATACCTACCAATTCGGACATAAGGGACTTGCAAGTGCCGGTCGCGAGCGGGTAGGGCTAGTAGGGACACAACCAACACGACCGGCTATGGAGGCGCCGCACATCGCACGCAGACGTATCGGCATCGGCAGCCATATGCCGAGAACGATGGAGGAGACCATGTCACCCCGGCTCGACGAAGCGCGTACGCGCCCTGTGCAGCAGACCGCGCCGTCGGCAACCCCGCCCGCCCCGCCCGCCCCGCCCGCCCTCCCCGAGCAGATCGAGACCGGACCGGAGGGGCTCGAAGGCCTCCCCGAGATCCCGCCGTACGACGAGGTGGGGCCGCTGGACGCCAGGGCCCTGTCGAAGACGCTCTTCGGGCGCCTCGAAACCCTCGAAGAGGGAACGCACGAGTACGCGTACGTTCGCAACACGCTCGTCGAACTGAACCTGGCCCTGGTCAAGTTCGCCGCTTCCCGGTTCCGCTCCCGCAGCGAACCGATGGAGGACATCATCCAGGTCGGCACCATCGGCCTGATCAAGGCGATCGACCGCTTCGAGCTCAGCAGAGGCGTCGAGTTCCCCACCTTCGCCATGCCGACGATCGTCGGCGAGATCAAGCGCTTCTTCCGTGACACGTCCTGGTCGGTCCGCGTCCCGCGGCGCCTCCAGGAACTGCGCCTGGACCTCGCGAAGGCCGGTGACGAGCTCGCCCAGCAGCTCGACCGCGCCCCGACGGTGGGCGAGCTCGCGAAGCGCCTCGACCTCACCAACGAAGAGGTCGTCGAGGGCGTGGCCGCGAGCAACGCGTACACCGCGAGCTCACTGGACGCCCAGCCCGAGGAGGACGACTCCGAGGGCGCGCTGGCCGACCGCATCGGTTACGAGGACCACGGCCTCGAAGGCATCGAGTACGTCGAATCCCTCAAGCCGCTGATCGCCGAACTCCCCTCGCGCGACCGGCAGATCCTCTCGCTGCGTTTCGTCGCCAACATGACGCAGTCGGAGATCGGCGACGAGCTCGGCATCTCGCAGATGCACGTGTCGCGGCTGCTGTCGCGCACGCTGAACAAGCTGCGCAAGGGCCTGACGCTGGAGGAGTGACACCTCGGCGTTACCGTGAGCATGTGAGCATGTGAGCATGTGAGCATGTGAGCATGTGAGCATGTGAGTGAAGGTAGGCAACGGCTTCCCGTTTTCTGCGTATTACTGCACTCCTGCGTGTAGGCGTGCGTCCGTTCGGTTGCGGACCGTGGCGGTTGGGTGTTCGGAGTGGGAACGGGTGACCTTTCCCGGCGTGGTTCGTTGACCAGCCCGGCATGAGCGGCTGCGGAGACGTGAGCGGGGGTGGTTGCGGTGGATCGGTCGGCTTCCGGTCAGCGGGTGGCGGCTGCGCCGTTCGTCGTTCCGGGGCCTACTGGTGTCGCCGTGCGTGACTGGTTAAAGCAGCTCACCGCCGAGGATGCGGAGGTGCTGCGGTTGGTGGGCGCGCACATGGGGGTGCTGGCCTCCCGGGACCTCAAGATGCGCTGCGCGGAGGGTCTGGATCATTCCGCGGAGTCTTGGGCGGGGCGCAAGCGAGCGCTGACGTCCCTGTCGTCGTCGCGGTGGGCGGGTGCGGTGACGAAGGCGTCGCATGATCAGTGGGCGTTGGCCCGGCGCTGTCAGGCTGCTCACATCCGGGGTCTTGAGGCGGGAATCGGGATGCTTCGGCACCGCCTGTCGTTGCCGGTCGGTGGTCGCGGCTCGAAGAAGGCGCCGGGTGGTTACCGTTCGCGGCGGGAGTGGCATGCAAAGTCCCGGCGGCTGGCCGCCCTGGAGGCCCGGCACACGGCGGCTGTCGCCGACTGGCGTGCGGGCCGGGTGCGGGTGGTGCGGAGCGGCAAGGGCCTGCTGAACACCCGCCACCATCTCGCCGAAGCCCAGCTCACCGAGTCGCAGTGGCGGCAGCGGTGGGAGGCGGAGCGCTGGTTCCTGTCGGCGGACGGGGAGTCCGGGAAGCGGTACGGCAACGAGACCATCCGCGTCAGCCCCGACGGCCAGGTATCAATCAAGCTCCCGGCGCCACTGGCCGGGCTGGCAAACGCCCCGCACGGCCGGTACGTCCTCACCGCGAAGGTGCGATTCGCGCACCGGGGCACCGAGTGGGCCGATCGCATCGAAGCGAACCGGGCGGTCGCCTACCGCATCCACCACGACGCCCGGCGCGGGCGCTGGTACCTGACCGCCTCCTGGACTTGCCCGGTCACCCGGAGCGTCCCCATCGAAGCAGCGTTGGCGCATGGTGTGATCGGCGTCGATGCGAACGCCGACCATCTCGCCGCCTGGCGCCTCGACACCCACGGCAATCCCATCGGCAACCCGCGCCACTTCCTCTACGACCTGTCCGGCAACGCCGACCACCGTGACGCCCAGATCCGCCACACCCTGTCCCGGCTGCTGAACTGGGCGAAATCCTGTCAGGTGGCCGCGATCGCGGTCGAAGACCTGGACTTCCAGGCAGAGAAGACCCGCGAGAAGCACGGCCGCAGGAAACGCTTCCGGCAGCTGATCTCCGGCATGCCCACCGGAAAGCTCCGAGCCCGACTCACCTCCATGGCCGACGCCACCGGAATCGCGATTATCGCCGTCGACCCGGCCTACACCAGCAAGTGGGGCGCGCAGCATTGGCAGAAGCCCCTCACCAGCACCACTCGTAAAACGACCCGCCACGACGCTGCCGCCGTGGCGATCGGAAGGCGCGCCCAAGGACACCCGATCCGGCGACGGACGGCACCGCCCCACGACGACCAGAGCGATCGTCGTGGGCATCGGACCGTCCAGGCCGACCGGCGTGCTCCTGGGCGTGAGGAAACCCGCCCCCGCATTCCCGGACCACGGACACGATCCGTGCCGCCCGGACGCGGAGCGAACGCGGGAGACCAGTGTGCCCAAAACCGTTCGGGGCACGCGACTGAGCATGGGTTCTGGCAACAGGACTCATTCCCGCTCAGTCCCTAGGAACGGTCTGCCCCAGGCGCTATCCGCCGGCGCCCACCGTCGTGCGCACGCCCCCTTCGGTTTCGCCGCGTCAGCCTACGCGGCGGTACCTCTGGATATCCGCCCGTGCCCGGTCGATCGCCTTCAGGACATCTGCCGCCGACGGTGCCAGCACCGGGACGCCAGAGCCGCCGACCGAGGCGACGACCCATCCTGATCTGTAGGACTCCAGACGTCCCCCCACCCGTGTGAGCGAGGGCTGCACGCTCTCCGGTGCGTCATCTTCTGCCTGGCCCAGCCGCGCAACAAGCCGCGCAAGCTCTTCCAGATCGCCCGGGCCAGCAAGCGCAACCAGGACGGCAATGTCGCCCAGGAGACTCAGCGCCTCCTTCGTGTCGCTCTTGCGCTCCGCCCGCCGATGGAGCCGGTGGGCGGCAAGCCCCAGGAGGCCCATCACCACCACGCCGGTGATCGCCACCCAAAGCTCTCCGCCACTCACCGCTCCCCCTCCCGATGCCAGGCCATCTTCGACACACCTGGCAGCAACTCTGCACACGGCGTTTCCCCAATCAGCGCATCCATGCCACCACGGAACGCCTCATGCGCCCCAGTATGACGAGTCAGATGAGAATACCCGTGGCTGCGGGGGAAGTTGCTCCGATTGAGCCCTCAGATCGATGCTGATTGCCTCTGACCTGCTATGTAAGCGCCAGAAAAAAGTGCGGGGTCCCCCGCAGCTCAACTACGGGGGCCCCAATGGCCTTACGCGGAGACCGCAGCTTATTCCCCCTGCTGCCTGCCGTATCGCACCCAGCGGTACCGGGGCGACGCAGGATTCCCGAGCGCTGCCGTGGTCTTGGAGCCGTTGTCCTTGACTCCGCCCGCGAGAGAGAAGGAGCCCGTTGCTGTCTGCTTGCCGGCCGTGCCCTCCCAGTACCTCGGGTCCCGGTCCCACTTGACGTCGGCCAGCAGCCTCATCAGCTCATCGACGGACAAGGAATCGTTCTCTTCTTTGCTCCAGGACATGACGCGGTGCGCCACTGCACCCAGAGCTGCAAAGACGGCCGGAGAGGCGATCACTGTGGAATGACGCGCCATGAAGGCTGGGGCGAACGCTGCGAGGAGCCGCGTTAGTACGTCCCCGATCTCCACCATCGCCAGCTCCTTCGTACATCCGTCAGGAAGGTCGGAGATCGGGCCACTGGTCTTCTCGAACCCGGCCTTGCCGAAGATCGCCGTCACGACGAAAGAACGAAGCGTCGACAGAGTCATCCACTCGGTATCGGCCGCCTTTAGCTGCCGCTGTCGGACGGATACGACACTTTCGAGCGGAGAGGGACTCTCACCGGACGGGGCGAGCACCTGGACCTCTTTGAGTAGCGACAGTGTGATGTTGGTGGCCGCATTCGAAGAATCGGAGGCCAGAGCCACGTTCTTGTTCGGGATCACGCCCAGCAGATTACGGTCGTGGAAGATCTGACGCGCCGACACGAGGTCGATGTCGTGGTAGATCTCCACGCCGACCAGCCGGGCATGGATCTGCTCCGTCGTCAGGCGGTACCCGTCCGGGTCTTCGCGCAGCAGGAAATGCGCAAGGTGCTGGGTCTCGGCGTCCACGAGCACGCCGGTTGTGTTGAACGGTACGTAAGTAATCGTGTCCACGCCGAACACACTCTGCGCCTGCACCGTCTCAAGCCGATTGCCGATCCACAGAGCGAAGGGCGGAGTTGCCCAGCGCTCTTCCCGCTCCCCACGAATGACCTCTGCCAGGTACCGAGCGTACGCCTTGGCGTTCTGCGCCTTCTTCGTCGACTTGATGTTGCGCTGCACCTCGTTGCGGGTCTCCGCCTGACTCCTTTCCTCGGGAGCCAAGTAGCGCAACGCCTGGGCGTTCTCCGCCTTGCGGGGATCGGGAACGATTCGTGCCAGCTGCCCCCATGGCATCGTCGTGAGAAAACGGGTCGGACTCAGCTCCAGCACTCGTAGCGGGTCACCACGCCGCCGGTCGATCTCAGTCACGTAACCCGTTGTCTGGTCGGTCACAAAGAGCCCCTGTCACCCTGAGAGATACCCGGGAAGCCCAGCGCCCCCGGTGGCCGTACACCTCACCGAGCATAACGAAGTGCGGGGAAGCGCAGGATGGGACTTGATGCCCCCGCAGTCCTACCGGTTCCCGCGACCCGTCCTGTCACTCCCTGCGGATTCCCCGCTGCCAGACCTCCGACACGAGGGGGACTCCGGGGCGGTAGGCGAGGTGTACGTGCGACGGGGCGTCCAGGAGCACCAGGTCGGCGCGGGCGCCGGGGGCGATGCGGCCGATGTCCGTACGGCGCAGGGCCTGCGCGCCGCCCGCTGTGGCCGACCAGATGGCCTCGTCCGGGGTCATCCCCATGTCGCGTACCGCGAGTGCGATGCAGAAGGGCATGGAGGACGTGAACGACGAGCCCGGATTGCAGTCCGTGGACAGCGCGACGGTCGCGCCCGCGTCGAGGAGCCTGCGGGCGTCCGGCCAGGCGGCGCGGGTGGAGAACTCGGCGCCGGGGAGGAGCGTGGCGACGGTGCGGCTGTTCGCGAGGGCGTCCACGTCGGCGTCG
Source organism: Streptomyces sp. ISL-99 (assembly GCF_018614005.1). Classification (NCBI taxonomy): domain Bacteria; kingdom Bacillati; phylum Actinomycetota; class Actinomycetes; order Kitasatosporales; family Streptomycetaceae; genus Streptomyces; species Streptomyces sp. ISL-99. The sequence goes on along the minus strand of NZ_JAGGPC010000076.1, from coordinate 23,888 downwards.
GTGAGGTGCGTGCAGTGGTCGGCGCTGGCCGCGTCGAGCTCGGCGGCGAGCTGGACGCCGGGGCCGTAGCTGAGCTGGTTGGCGTGGATGCGGGGGTGCAGGCCCTTCGCCTTGCCGGCGGTGAGGACGGCGCGGGCCTGGTCGCCGTCGAAGGCGCCCTTCTCGCAGAAGACGTCGATCCAGCGGGCGTGGGGCGCGCACGCGTCGAGCATCTCGCCGGTGACGAGTTCGACGTACGCGGCCGGGTCGTCGGCGTAGTCGGGCGACACGATGTGGGCGCCGAGGTAGGTGACCTCTTCGGTGTGCCGCGACGCGATGCGCAGGGCGCGGGCCTCGTCATGGGTCGTCAGGCCGTAGCCCGACTTGGTCTCGAAGGTGGTCGTGCCCTGGCGCAGGGCCTCGCGGAGGTAGCGGGTGACGTTCGCTTCGAGCACCTCGTCGGTCGCGGCGCGGGTGGCGGCGACGGTGGTGCGGATGCCGCCGGCGGAGTAGGCGCGGCCCGACATGCGGGCGTTGAACTCCTGAGTGCGGTCGCCGGCGAAGACGAGGTGGGAGTGCGAGTCGACGAAGCCGGGGATCGCCGCGCGGCCCTGGGCGTCGTGGGCGGTGTCGGCGGGGGGTGCGGCGGTGGCGCTGCCGACCCAGGCGATGCGGGGGCCGTCGATGAGGACGGCGGCGTTGTGAAGGAGGCCGAGGGGGCCGGTGCTTTGGGTGGGGTCGTTGGTGACGAGCGTGCCGATGTTGGTGACGAGGGTGGTGCTGCTCACTGGGTCCTCTCCCGGTTGCGTACGTTGCGCGGGCGCGGGGGCGGGGGCGGGGACGGGGGCGGGCCGCTGCGCGGGGCTTCTTCCCCACCCCGCCCCTTCCCGAACTGGGGCTCCGCCCCAGGCCCCGGTCCTCAAGCGCCGGACGGGCTGGAGGAGGCCGGGGTGTGCTGGGGCTCCGCCCCAGACCCCGCTCCTCAAACGCCGGAGGGGCTGGATTTGGTTGCGGTAACCATCCAGCCCGTCCGGGGGTCTGGGGGCTTGCCCCCACGCGGCGGAGCCGCAAATGTCACAGCCGGGAAGGGGCGGGGTGGGGAACAGGCCCGCCGCAGGCGTTCCCCGGGGCCCGTTACTTGTAGACCGCGGTGATCGCCTCCGCCATGGCCCGGGGGACGTCCGGGATCATTGTGTGGGTGCCGTCGCGGACGATGTGGCGGCCCGCCACGATCGTGTGGCGTACGTCGCACGCCGACGCCGCGAAGACCGCCGTCTCGCCCCCCAGGCGCGGCAGCGGGCCCGCCGTCCGGACCGAGTCCAGGGCGATCGTCGTGAGGTCCGCCAGGGCGCCGGCCTCGATCGTGCCCGCGTCGCGCCAGCCCAGCGCCTCGTGGCCGTCGGCGGAAGCCGCGCGCAGCAGCGACGCCGCCGTCCAGTGGCCGCGCGTACGCGAGCGCAGGCGTTCGTTCAGTTCCATCGCCCGCGCCTCCTCCAGCATGTCGATCACGGCGTGGCTGTCGCTGCCCAGGGAGAGCGTGGAGCCGGCCTTCTGGAGGCGGGTCGCCGGGCCGATGCCGTCGGCCAGGTCGCGCTCCGTCGTGGGGCACATGCAGGTGCCGGTCGAGGTGCTGCCGAGGAGGGCGATGTCCTCGTCGGTGAGGTGGGTGTTGTGGACGCCCGTGGTGCGCGGGCCGAGGACACCGTGGTCCGCCAGCAGGCGGGTCGGGGTGCAGCCGTGCGTGGCCAGGCACGCGTCGTTCTCGGCGGTCTGCTCCGACAGGTGTACGTGGAGCGGTGTCACGCGGGCCTGCGCCCACGCCGCCACCGTCGCCAGCTGGTCCGCCGGAACCGCGCGTACCGAGTGGATGGCCGCACCGATCCGCGCGTGGTCGCGGTCCTTCAGCAGCGAGGCGCGCTCCGCCCACGCGTCGGCCGTGCCGTCGGAGAAGCGCTGCTGCTGGCGGTTGGGCGGCGTGCCGAAGCCCGACGCGAGGTACGCCGTGTCGAGGAGCGTGATGCGGATGCCGGCCTCGGCGGCGGCGGCGATCAGCGCCTCGCCCATGGCATTGGGCTCGGCGTAGGGGGTGCCGCCGGGTGCGTGGTGGAGGTAGTGGAACTCCCCCACCGCGCTGACCCCGGCCAGCGCCATCTCGGCGTACACGGCTCTGGCCAGGTCGAAGTACGTCTCGGGGGTGAGCCGCGAGGCCACCCCGTACATCACCTCCCGCCAGGTCCAGAACGTGCCCGAGCCCACCTGCACCGTGGAGCGCAGCGCCCGGTGGAAGGCGTGCGAGTGGGTGTTGGCGAAGCCGGGAAGGGTCAGACCCCGCAGGGCCACGGCGCCGGGAGGCGGGGCGGGGACGTCCTTGCGGACCGCCGTGATCCGGCCGTCCACGACGTCCAGGGCCACGCCCGGCTCGACGAAAGTCTCGAGCCAGGCGTGCTCCAGCCAGTAGGTCACGTGCACGCGAGCCCCTCCAGTACGTCGGCGAGTGCGATGACCCCCGCGACGCAGTCGTCCTCGGCGGCGTACTCGGCCGGAGAGTGCGAGATGCCCGTGGGGTTCCGTACGAACAGCATGGCGGTCGGGACCGAAGCGGACAAAATACCCGCGTCGTGTCCCGCGCCCGTGCCGAGGACGGGAATGTCGCCGCGCTCGCCGTGGAGGAGCTTCGCGAGCTCGTCGCGCAGGGCGTGCTCGAACTCGACCACCGGGGTGAAGGACTCCTGGGTGATGCGCAGGTCGATGCCGGAGCGGGTGGCGTTCTCGCGTGCCGCCTGCTCGATGCCGGCGATGACCTGGTCGAGGGTTGCCTGGTCAGCGGCGCGTGAGTCGAGCCAGCCGCGTACCAGGGACGGGATCGCGTTGACGCCGTTCGGTTCGACCGCCACCTTCGCGAAGGTGGCGAGGGCACCGGCCAGGCGCGCCTCGCGGCGGGCCGCGACGACCGTCTCGGCGTACGTCAGCATCGGGTCGCGGCGGTCCTCCAAGCGGGTGGTGCCCGCGTGGTTCGCCTCGCCGTGGAAGTCGAACCGCCAGCGGCCGTGCGGCCAGATGGCGGATGCGATGCCGATGGGGTGGTCCGTGAGGTCGAGGGCCCGGCCCTGTTCCACGTGCAGCTCGATGAACGCGCCGATACGGGACAGGCGGTCGGGGTCCGGGCCGATGGTGGAGGGGTCGTAGCCGGCTGACTCCATGGCCTGGGGGAGCGTGATTCCGTCGGCGTCGCGGAGCTCGTGGGCCTTGGCGACCGTGAGCTGCCCGGCCGCCAGGCGCGAGCCCACGCAGGCAAGACCGAAGCGGGCGCCCTCCTCGTCGCCGAAGTTGGTGATGGCCAGCGGCTTGGTGAACTCCACTCCCCGACGGCGGAGTTCGTCGAGCGCGGCGAAGGACGACACGACTCCGAGCGGGCCGTCGAACGCGCCGCCGTCCGGGACGGAGTCGAGGTGCGAGCCGGTGACGACCGCGTCCCCGGCGAGGGGGTCGCCCTGCCAGGCCCACTGGTTGCCGTTGCGGTCCAGCTCGTACGTCAGGCCGCGGGATTCGGCCTGGGCCCTGAACCAGGCGCGGCAGTCCTGGTCGGCGGCCGTCCAGGCGTAGCGGCGGTAGCCGCGGGTGGCCGCGTGGCGGCCGATGGGGGCGAGGTCCCGCCACATCTCGTGGAACGAGGGGGATGCCCCTCCGGCCCCGCCCCCGGCCCCAACGGGCACCGCGCGTTCGGCTTGCGCCGCCCGTGAACCGGCCAGGTGCGGGCCGTCGTCTGGTTGTGCCCACCCGTTCCGCCCTGCGGAACGACTGCCCACAACGGGGTCGCTGGAGGTCACGCCTCGTCGCCCTCCCGCATCGGGACACGTACGCCCTGCTCGTCCGCCGTCTTCTCCGCGATGTCGTAACCCGCGTCCACGTGGCGGATGACGCCCATGCCCGGGTCGTTCGTCAGTACGCGGCGGATCTTCTCGCCCGCGAGCTTCGTGCCGTCGGCCACCGAGACCTGGCCCGCGTGGATGGAGCGGCCCATGCCGACGCCGCCGCCGTGGTGGATGGAGACCCAGGAGGCGCCGGAGGCGACGTTGACCATGGCGTTGAGCAGCGGCCAGTCGGCGATCGCGTCGGAGCCGTCGAGCATGGCCTCGGTCTCGCGGTAGGGCGAGGCGACGGAGCCGCAGTCGAGGTGGTCGCGGCCGATCGCGAGGGGGGCGGCGAGGGTGCCGTCGGCCACCATGTCGTTGAACAGGGCGCCCGCCTTGTCGCGCTCGCCCTGGCCCAGCCAGCAGATACGGGCCGGCAGGCCCTGGAAGTGGACGCGCTCGCCGGCCATCTTGATCCAGCGGTGCAGCGATTCGTTCTCGGGGAAGAGGTCGAGCAGCGCCTTGTCCGTCTTGTGGATGTCCGACGCCTCGCCCGACAGCGCCGCCCAGCGGAACGGGCCCTTGCCCTCGCAGAACAGCGGGCGGATGTACGCCGGTACGAAGCCGGGGAAGTCGAAGGCGCGCGTGTAACCGGCCAGCTGGGCCTCGCCGCGGATCGAGTTGCCGTAGTCGAAGACCTCGGCGCCGGCGTCCATGAAGCCGACCATGGCCTCGACGTGCCTGGCCATGGACTCGCGGGCGCGCAGCGTGAAGTCGGCGGGCTTCTCGGCGGCGTACGACGCCATGTCGTCGAAGTCGACACCGATCGGGAGGTACGCGAGCGGGTCGTGGGCGCTCGTCTGGTCGGTGACGATGTCGATCGGGGCGCCCTCGGCGAGCATGCGCGGGAGCAGCTCGGCCGCGTTGCCGAGGAGGCCGATGGAGAGGGGCTTGCGGGCGTCGCGGGCCTCTACGGCGAGCTGGAGGGCGTGCTCCAGGCTGTTGGCCTTGACGTCGAGGTAGCGGTGCTCGATGCGGCGTTCGATGGCGCGCGGGTCGACGTCGATACAGATGGCGACGCCGTCGTTCATGGTCACGGCGAGGGGCTGGGCGCCGCCCATGCCGCCGAGGCCGGCGGTGAGGGTGATGGTGCCCGCGAGGGTGCCGTTGAACTTCTTGGCAGCCACCGCCGCGAAGGTCTCGTACGTGCCCTGGAGGATGCCCTGGGTGCCGATGTAGATCCACGACCCGGCGGTCATCTGGCCGTACATGGTCAGGCCGAGCTGCTCCAGGCGGCGGAACTCCTCCCAGTTCGCCCAGTCGCCGACCAGGTTGGAGTTGGCGATGAGCACGCGCGGCGCCCACTCGTGGGTCTGCATGACGCCGACCGGGCGCCCGGACTGGACGAGCATCGTCTCGTCCTGCTTCAGCGTCTTCAAGGTGCGCACCATGGCGTCGAACGAGCGCCAGTCCCTGGCCGCCTTGCCCGTGCCTCCGTAGACGACGAGCTTGTCCGGGTGCTCGGCGACCTCGGGGTCGAGGTTGTTCTGGAGCATGCGCAGGGCGGCCTCCTGCTGCCATCCCAGGGCGCTCAGCTCCGTACCGCGCGGTGCCCGTACGGGTCGGGGTCCTGACATGGTGTGCCTCCTCGCGAGTGACTGCATTGGCGTCTATTCACATCCTGGCGAGATGAATAGAGCTAGTCAATACGTCTGGGCGCCTGCGCGGCGTCCGAGTGGGTGGTTGGCTTGAACACATGCCTTCGGACATAAGCCCCGACACGGGTCCCGGCACCGGGTCGGACACCGGCCCGGACACCGGCCCCGACACGGCAGCCCCCGCCCGCAGGGAGCAGGCCGTACGCGCCGCGGTCGAGCAGGGCGTCGTCGGCCCCGGCCTGCCCCTCGCCGGCCTGCTCGACGTCACCGGCATCCGCGCCTCGGCCGCCGCGCTGCGCGCCGCGTTCGACGAGGTCACCCCGCCCGGCACCCCGGTCCTGCACGCCTTCGCCGTCAAGGCCACACCGCTGGTCCCCGTCCTGCGGCTGCTGTACGAGCACGGCGGCATCGGGGCCGAAGTCGCGAGCCCCGGCGAGCTGGCCCTGGCCCGCGCCGCCGGCGTACGCCCGGCGCACACCGTCCTGGACTCCCCCGCCAAAACCTCCGCCGAGCTGAGCGAGGCGCTCGCGCTGGGCATCGCGGTCAACGCCGACAATCCGCAGGAGCTGGCGCGCATCGACGCGCTGGTCGAGGCGGGCCCCAGCACCTCCCCCATCGGCCTGCGCGTCAATCCGCAGATCGGCGGCGGCTCCATCGGCGCGCTCTCCACCGCCACCGCCACCTCCAAGTTCGGCGTGGCGCTGCGCGACCCCGGTGCCCGTGCGTGGGTCGTACGCGCCTACCTGGACCGGCCGTGGATGACCCGGCTGCACACGCACTCCGGTTCGCAGGGGCTGCCCCTGGAGCTGATGGCGCGGGGCGTGGCGGCGGCGTACGAACTCGCCGAGGAGATCAACGCGGCGGCCGGACGCCGGCAGATCGACACCGTCGACATCGGCGGCGGCCTGCCCGTCAACTTCGCCTCCGACGCCGGGACTCCGACGTACGCCGGCTACGCCCGCCTCCTCAAGCAGCACGTCCCCGGACTGCTGGACGGGCGCTACGGCCTGGTCACCGAATTCGGCCGCTCGCTGCTCGCCAAGCACGGCACCGTCCTCGCCCGCGTCGAGTACGCGAAGACCTCCGGCGACCGGCCGATCGCCATCACCCACGCGGGCGTCCAGATCGCGACCCGGACCGTGTACGCCCCGGAGTCCTGGCCGCTGCGGATCGCGGCGTACGACGCGAAGGGCCTGCCGAAGGGGGGTCCGCCGGTCGCGCAGGACGTGGCGGGCCCGGCGTGCTTCGCGGGCGACCTGCTGGCCGAGAACCGGCTGCTGCCGCTCCTCGACCAGGGCGACTACGCGGCGGTGCTGGACACCGGCGCGTACTACATGGCCGCGCACTACGCCTACAACAGCCTGGCCAGGGCGGGCATCCACGGCTTCACCGCCGGCCCCGGCGGCGTCCGCTTCAGCGTCGTACGGCCGCCGCAGACCCTCGCCGAGATCGTCACCGAGTCGGGCGGGGCACACGCCGACGCGCTGCTGTAATCCGCCCTGCCACCGGCCCTGGCATCAGTCGCGTTCCACCGGGCAGAGACTTCCCCACACCGACAAGGGGGGAGGTCCCATGACCACCGGTTCCGAAGCATCCGGCACAGTCGACGACACACCGCTCAAGCGGGCTCTCGGACCCAAGCTGCTGATCCTCTTCGTGATCGGCGACATCCTGGGCACCGGCATCTACGCCACCACCGGCAAAGTGGCGGGGAAGGTCGGCGGCGCGCTGTGGCTGCCCTTCGCGATCGGCTTCGTCGTCGCGATCCTGACGGCGGCGTCGTACGTCGAACTCGTCGGCAAGTATCCGAAGGCCGCAGGCGCCGCGCTCTACGCCCAGAAGGCCTTCAAGGTCCCGTTCCTCACCTTCATCATCGCCTTCATGGTGATGTGCTCGGGCCTGTCGTCCGCGAGCGCCGCCGCCCGCGCGTTCAGCGGCGACTACCTGGCGGAGTTCACCGACGCCGTGCCGCCGACGCTCGTCGCGATCCTCTTCGTCGTCGCGCTCGCCGCGCTCAACCTGCGCGGCGTGTCGGAGTCCGTGAAGACGAACGTGGTGCTGACGCTCGTCGAGTTGACCGGCCTGGCGATCATCCTGGTGATCGGTGCGTACGCCGTGTTCTCCGGCGGCGGCGAGCCCGCCCGGCTCGGCGAGTTCCAGGCGTCCGGGACCGGTTACGCCCTGCTCACCAGCGTGCTCGGCGCCACCGCGCTCGGCTTCTTCGCCTTCGTCGGCTTCGAGGACTCGGTCAACATGGCGGAGGAGACGAAGGATCCGCAGCGCACCTTCCCGAAGGCGATCTTCATCGGCGTCGCCGTCACCGGCACCATCTACGTCCTGGTCGCCCTGGTGTCCTCGCTGCTCGTCGACTACACGACGCTCCAGAAGTCCAGCGGCCCGCTGCTTGAGGTCGTGAAGGCGGGCGGGGTCGACTTCCCGCCCAAACTGTTCGCGCTGATCGCGCTGTTCGCCGTGACCAACTCGGCGCTGATCAACATCATGATGGCCTCGCGGCTCTGCTACGGCATGGCCAACGAGCGCATTTTGCCGCGCGGCATGGGCCGGGTCCTGTCCGGGCGTCGCACGCCCGTCGTCGGCATCGTGTTCGTGTCGCTGCTCGCGATCGGGCTGGTGTCGACCGGCGAGATCGAGGGGCTCGGCGACACGACGGCGTTCCTGCTGCTGTGCGTCTTCGCCGTGGTCAATGTCGCGGTACTGGTCCTGCGCAAGGACCGCGTCGCGCACCAGCACTTCCGTACGCCGACGGCCCTGCCCGTGCTCGGCGCGATCACCGCGATCATCCTCGCCAGCCCGCTGGCCGACCGGCCCGCGGACGTCTACATCCGCGCAGGCGTACTCATTCTGATCGGAATCGGTCTCTGGGCGATCAATAAAGCAGTAATGAAGGTACGAGACGAAAGCTAGCTGGCATGTGCGTATGGAAAATGCCAGAACCACGTACCGGGGCATCGCCCTGTACGTAGTCTCCTCGTCACTGCCGCAGAACACGCGTCCGGCAGTCCGCATCCGTGTGCCATACCGGAAGGGGGGTTCCGCATGCCCGGAATCGACGAATGTCTGCTCGCGGCGATGGTCCTGCCCGGCGCCCGCGGAGCCTCCCTGGTGGACTGGACGAGCGGGCTCGCGCTCGGCACGGTCGGGGACTCGCCGAACGGCGACCACGAGGCCACCGCGGCGGAGACGGCGGAACTGGCCCGGATGGCCGCCGAGCAGCGGGCGTTCTCCACCGACGGACTGCCCGTCGAGGACGTCATCATCACCGCCCCGAGCGGCTACCACCTGCTGCGTTACGTCGAAACCGCCTTCGACAGCAGCGTCTTCCTGCACCTGTGGCTCGACCGCGAGGACGGCAATCTGGCCCTGGCCCGATTACGCCTGCGCAGCCTCGCAGAGCAGCTGGTCCTGGGATGACCGCGGCCGTGCCCCCGATGCTGGTCCGGCTGGCCGCCGAGCGCGCCACCGGCGCCCTGCTGCGGGACCACGGGACCCTCTACCTCGTCGAGGGACAGGTCGTGCACGCCGAGAGCCCGGCCGCGCCCGGCATCGACGTACTGCTGACGGCGGCCGGGCGGCTGCCCGCCGAGGACTGGCAGGAGGCCGTCGACCGGGCGGGCACCCGGGGCCGGGTCGGGCGCTTCCTCGTCGACAGCGGCCGGCTGGCCGGCGGCGAGCTCGAACTCTGCCATCTGAGCGCGCTGTTCGACGCCGCCTTCTTCGCGCTGGCCCCCGGCAGCGGCCCGACCCGCTTCCGGTACGGGGCGGCGCACTGGCTGGGCCGCATACGCCCGGTCTCCGCCGCCGTGGTCGAGCGTGAATCGCGGCGGCGCAGACAACTGCTCGACGACCTCTGGCCGTACCCGGACACCGACACCGCCCCTGTCGTACGCCGCGCCAGCCCGGCCGAGCAGCCCGTCACCCGCAGGCAGCGCGCCGTACTCGACCTGGCGGACGGTGAACGCACGCCGGGGGACATCGCCCGGGCCCTGGGCCGGCCGGCCTTCCACACGCTGATCGACGTACGAAGGCTCGCGGCGGCGGGGACGGTCGCCACCCCACGGGACACCCCGGCGCCCCCGCCGCCCGTGCCCGCCTGGGTCGCGCGGACCGGCGACGACCCGGACACCGCCCTGTTGCGCCGGCTTCGCGACGCCCTGGAGGCAAGCCTGTGATTCCCCGGTCCGTCGGCGTCGCGGTCCCCGTCGCCGCGTCATGAGGCGCGCCCTGAGACAACGCGCGGAAAGGAGAAAGCTGATGACGGCCGAACCGGAAGTCCTCGACGAGCTGCGCCGGTTGAAAGCCAGGGTGCCCCACGTGACCGGAGCGCTGGCGGCGAGCGTCGACGGCCTCGTACTGGCCCAGGACACCACGGCCGTGGAGGCCGAGGGGGTCGCGGCGCTCACCGCCGCGGCGCTCGGTGTCGCGATGCGGCTGACGGAGGCGACCGGACGGGGCGCCTTCCGCGAGCTGCTCGTGCGCGGCGACGACGGCTACGTGGCCACGTACGCGGCGGGATCGTCCGCCGTCCTCACGCTCCTCGCCGAGCCGCGCGCCAACGTGGGCCGGCTGCACCTGGAGGCCCGCCGGGCCAGTGCCCGCATCGGCGCCCTGGTCGACAGCGCCCGGGAGAACGCATGACCGCAACCAAACGCACGACAGCAGCAGCCAAGAACCCGACCGGACGAAAAGGAAGTGCGACGCTCATGGCCAACACCGAAACCGCGCTCAAGGAAGCGATGACCGGCATCGAGGGCACTCTCGGTGTCGCCCTGGTCGACTACACCAGCGGCATGGCCCTCGGCACTCTCGGAGGCGGCAAGGACCTCGACCTGGCGGTGGCCGCCGCGGGCAACACCGATGTGGTGCGCGCCAAGGTGCGCACCATGGAACACCTGGGCCTCAAGGACGAGATCGAGGACATCCTGATCACCTTGGGCGGCCAGTACCACCTGATCCGGCTCCTCAAGGGGCGTGGCGCGAACGGCCTGTTCCTCTACCTGGCGCTGGACAAGGCGCGGGCCAACCTCGCGATGGCCCGCCACCAGCTCAGGAAGATCGAGGCCGAACTCGACGTGTGACCACCGCCGTTGCCGCCGGACGACGCCGCGCGCCGCCCGGCGCGGCGTCGCCCGCCGCGATGCCGGTGGTGCGGTACGTCGTGACCCGCTCGGCCGCGGGACCGCTGCCGAGCCAGTCGGTACGTACCCACAGGAGGGTCTCCTCCTTGCGCTCCCGGTGGCCGATCCACAGAGCCTTCAGCCACAGCCCGGCGCCGGCGCCCGCCATCAGCAGTCCGCCCGCGCCCGGCAGCGCGAAGGCGCTTCCCGCGGCGGCGAGAAGGGCGGCCGCCAGCCACCAGCGGCGGTTCCGGCGCCAGGCCCGCGCCGTTACGGAGCGGTCCTGGAGGAAGTCGCGGCGGGCGGCGCGGGTCGCGGTGGTGGCCAGTGCGGCGTAACGGCCCCGGCGGGCCAGCGCGGCGGCTGCGGCCGCGACCACGAAGAGCGCGGCTCCCGCCAGGAGCCCGATCCTGCGCCCGGTCAGGCCGGGTACGAGCGCTCCGATGCCGGCGGCCAGCAGCCCGAGCCACCACAACGGCGCCGCCCCGGCCCGTACGACCACCGCCACCCTCGCCAACGACTGCGCCTGCTCTCCGCGCCCCACGACCGCCCCTTCCCTGCCGGCTGTTACGACTGTTTCAGTCGGGGAGGGTAACTCCGGATTCTGAGCGCCGGGTGAAAAACCGCCGAGAACGCGCGGGCCGGGGGCCCTACTCCACGAACAGCCCGCGCGCCGCCGCCTTCGCGTCGAACTCCTCCAGCCGCGCCTGCGCGTCCGGCAGGTCGTCGCACATCGCCTCCAGCAGCACCCGCCCCAGCAGCATCGGCGCGCACGCCGTGTCGAAGGCCAGGCCCGTGCCGACCGCCGCCGGGATCAGCAGGTCGCTGTGGGCGGCCACGGGCGCGAAGGCGGAGTCGGCGACCGTCACCACCGTCAGGCCCTGCTCCTGCGCGTACGCCAGCGCGCCCACCACCTCGCGCGGATGGCGCGGCAGCGCGAAGCACAGCAGCGCGCTCGCACCCGCCCGGCGGGCCCCGTCGATGCGGTCGGTGAGCATCGAGCCGCTCTCGTCGAGGAGGCGTACGTCGGGGTGGACCTTCGCCGCGAAGTACGCGAAGCCGCGCGCCTGCGAGGACGCGGCACGCAGGCCGAGCACGGGCAGCGGGCGCGAGGCGGCGAGGATACGGCCCGCCTCCTCGACGGGGCGGGGGTCGGCGAGCAGCTCGGAGAGGTGCTTGAGGTTCTCGATCTCGGCCTGGACCGCCTGCTGGTACTCGTTGTACTTGTCCTCGCCCCGCGAGGGCTCGGTGGGCGCGACCTCGCGCAGGTGCTTGCGCAGGGCCGGGTAACCGTCGAAGCCGAGCGCGACCGCGAAGCGTGTGACGGACGGCTGGCTGACGCCGGCCAGCTCGGCCAGCTCCACGCTCGACAGGAACGGCACATCGGCGGCCCTGCGCACCATGCAGTGCGCGATGCGCCGCTGGGTCGGCGTGAGCCGGTGCCCGTCGAAGAGCTGCTGCAGTCGTGCGGCAGGGCTGTCGCTCATGCCATCCCCCTCAGAGTTCCCTACATCATCCGTGCGTCCGTGCATCACAGGTCCGTGAACTGGTCGAGCAGCGCGGCCGCCGCAGTCACATCATCGGTGAGCGGGCGGTCCACATGGTCGGAATCGAGCGCGCCGTCCGCGAGAGCGAAGGCCCGGCCGACCGGCAGTTCCGGGTCGGGACGCAGGTCGCGCTGGCGCAACGCCCGTACGGCGGCGACGAGTTCGCAGCCGACGACATGCCGGTACGCGTCGCTCGCGCGCAGCGCCTGGCGTGCGGCGAGCGAGGCGAAGCTGGCCTGCTCCTCGACGCCGCGTGAGAGCACGGCGTGGCCGAGCGAGGCGGGGGCGGAGAGGGCGCTCAGGTCGCCGAGGGCGGCCCCGGCGGCGTACTCCAGGATCATCACGCCCGAGCTGCCCGGCTCACTGTCGGCGAGGAAGGGGCGCAGTCGGGTGAAGGCCGGCTCGTTGAGCGCGGAGAGCCGGGAGGTGGACAGCCGGGCGGTCTGCGTGACGGCGAGCCGGAAATGGTCGAGGGCCAGGCCGAGTCGGGACAGGTAGAAGCCGCCGTGGTGGTAGGCGGACATGTCCTCGGGGCAGATCAGCGGGTTCTCGGCGGCCGCGTTGATCTCGACGGCGAGCGTACGTTCCAGCAGGTCGGCCGCGTCCTGCGCGGGCCCGTGAATCTGCGGCAGACAGCGGAAGCCGTACGGGTCCTGGATGCGGCCCAGCGGCGGCGTGGGCCGCTCGGGGGCGCCGAGGAGCCGTCGCATGGTGGCGGCGACGGCGTGCGACCCGGGGTGCGGGCGGGCCGCGTGGACGGGTTCGGCGTACGCCTCGTACGAGCCGTCGACGGCGAGGAGCGAGAGCGCGCCGACGACCTGGGTGGCGGTGATGAGGCGGCGCAGTTCGTCGAGGGCGAGGGCGGCCTGGCCGAGGGTGAGGGCGTTGCTGCTGATCATGGCGAGGGCGTCGTTGTTGTCGAGCGGCTGCGCCTCGGGCGGCGTACCGCCGAGCCACGGCTGCTCTCCGGCGAGGGCGAGGCCGACCTGGGAGAGGGCCGCGATGTCGCCCGTACCGACCGAGCCGTATTCGGTGACGACGGGGTACGCGCCGGACTCCAGCGCCTCGCACAGGGCGGTCACGACGGTGCGGCGCAGGCCCGCGCCGCCCGCGAGGAGCTGGTTCGCGCGGACGGCGAGCATGGCGCGTACCTCGCGGGCGGGCAGCGTGGCGCCGATCGCTCCGGCGTGGCTGCGCAGCAGACGCAGGCCGTGGTCGGCGGCGGCTCCGGTGGGCACGGCCTCGGAGCGGTTGGCGCCCACGCCGGTGAAGCGGCCGTAGACGCGGCCGGACGCGGCGAGCTCGCGGGCGGCGTGCCAGGAGACCTCGACGCGCTTCATGGCGTCGGTGCCGGGGACGGGGCGCGCGACGCCGTCGGCGAGGCGGACGACGTCGGCGACGGGGAGGCTCTGCCCGTCCAGAACGACCACCATGTGGGACGACTTCATTCGCAAACGCCTCCTCTTCGGACAGCTCGTCTCGCCCACCGGTCGGCCGTAACCAGTGATTTACCTCAGCGCATTGACATCTATTCAGACACCAAGAACTCTGCATGACCATATACAGCCCCGGCAAGGGATGGCCGATGATCAAATTTGACGCAGTGCACAAGCGGTTCCCGAACGGCACGACAGCGGTCGACAACCTCAGCCTGGAGATGCCGGAAGGCGGCATCACGGTCCTGGTCGGCTCGTCCGGGTGCGGCAAGACGACCACCCTCCGCATGATCAACCGCATGCGTGCTGCTCCGTAACACCGTCGAGGGCCTGGACGCCGTACCCGTCAAGGTCCGCGAGGCCGCCAAGGCCATGGGCACCCGCCCCCTGCGCACCCTGCTCACCGTCGAGCTGCCGCTCGCGCTCCCGGTGATCATGGCGGGCGCTTCCAGCGCAACTTCCCCACCCCCGTGATCACCGGGGTCGTGCTCACCCTCCTGCTCGCGCTGCGTCGCCGACTACTCCCGCTACCTCCCGCGCACGACGAGCGGCCGCGCCACCTTCTGGTGGACGCTGGGCGGCTCGGCACTGGGGTCACAGTGGTCGATGACGTTCGGGGTGCTGGTGGCGGCGACGGCGGGGGACGCGTTCCTGGCGGGCCAGGTGAGTTACGTCGTGGCGCTCGGCGGCACCGGCCTGGTCGCGTCGTTCCTCTACTTCGTGATCGCGCTCGGCAAGCTGACGATCAACGTGCTCAACACGTACGGCGGCTTCATGTCGATGGTGACCGGCATCAGCGGCTTCCGGGGTCAGCGCGTGCTCTCGCCGCGCGGCCGGGCGGCGTACATCGCGGCGATCATGGTGGCGGGCACGGCGGTGGCGCTGCTCGGCAAGGACACCTTCCTGACGTCGTTCAAGGACTTCCTGCTCTTCCTGCTGACGTTCTTCACCCCGTGGTCCGCGATCAACCTGGTCGACTACTACCTGATCTCGCGCGAGCGTTACGACATCCCGGCCCTGTCCGACCCGAACGGCCGCTACGGCGCGTGGCGCTGGGACGCGCTGGCGGTGTACGCCGTGGGCATCGTCGTCCAGCTCCCCTTCCTCGTCACGCACTTCTACACCGGGCCGCTGGTGGCCCCACTGGGCGGCGCGGACATCTCATGGGTGGTGGGCCTGGCCGTACCGGCACTGCTGTACTGGCTGCTGGCGCGGCGCGACACGTCGCACATCCCGGACCGGACGCTGTTGCCGCCGCCGCGGCACCCGGCTTGAGGGTCCCGGGGAGGGTGAGTCTCGGGGAGGTTCCCGAAATTGCCGTCGATCCGGAACGGCGGTTGGGTGTCCCAGAGGCTGGGCAGGGTGGAGGATTTCAGCTGTTCGGCCAGCATCTTGGCGGCATGGTCGCCGTCGCGCAGCCGCGCCCAGAAGTTGATCTTCCAGGAGGTGGGAGACGTGCCCGGTACAGCCCGCCGCCGGCTGGGCTCGGAAGACTGGCGAGCCGAACGTAGGAGTGGAGGGGCAGTTGAGGCAAGAGAAGACCGACCGGGAGGGCTGAGCAGCCGACGGCAAAGACAAATATGTCGCGGGGACCGCCGCACCCCCGGTTGGCCGGGGGGCGGGACGACGGCGGTCCCCGCGAGGGGCACGGGCCGGGTTCAGGGCCGGCTTCGTGTCCAGGCGTCCATGGAGTTCCGGGAGCCGCTCCGTTGTCCTTGACGCCGACAACAACCAATGTGCCCGAGGCGTGTTAAGCCAGTGCTGCGCGGACGTGTCACCCTCGTACCACTTTCGCGAAGCTGCGGCGTCCGGCCTCCCGGCCCAGAGCCTGGCCCAACCCCCTCTACGAACCCTGGGGCTTCGCCAGGAAGGCCAGCAGGTCCTGCCTGCTCACCACACCCGTCGGCTTCCCCTCGACCAGCACAATGGCCGCGTCGTGCTGCCCCTTGCCGCCCAGCACGGCCATCAGGTCCTCCACCGGCTCGCCGGAACCGACCTGCGGCAGCGGCGCGCTCATGTGCATCTCCAGCCGGTCCCCGAGCTGCGCGCGCTGCGCGAACACGGCGTTCAGCAGCTCGCGTTCGACGACCGAGCCGATGACCTCCGCGGCCATCACGTCCGGGTGGCCCGCGCCGGGCTTCACGATCGGCATCTGCGAGACGCCGTACTCGCGCAGTACCTCGATCGCCTGACCCACCGTCTCCTCCGGGTGCATGTGCACCAGGCTCGGCATGTCGCCCTCCTTGTACCGCAGGACGTCACCGACGCTCGCGTGCGGCCCCGACTCCTCCAGGAAGCCGTAGTCCGCCATCCACTCGTCGTTGAAGATCTTGCTGAGGTAGCCGCGGCCGCTGTCCGGCAGCAGTACGACCACGACGTCGTCGGGGCCCAGCCGCTCGGCCACCCGCAGCGCGGCGACGACCGCCATGCCGCAGGAGCCGCCGACCAGGAGGCCCTCCTCCTTGGCGAGGCGGCGCGTCATCTGGAACGAGTCCTTGTCCGACACCGCGACGATCTCGTCCGTGACACTCGCGTCGTACGCCGACGGCCAGAAGTCCTCACCGACACCCTCGACGAGGTACGGCCGCCCGGAACCGCCCGAGTACACCGACCCCTCGGGGTCCGCGCCGATGATCTTGACCTTGTCGCCGCTGACTTCCTTCAGGTAGCGGCCGGTCCCGGTGATCGTGCCGCCCGTGCCGACGCCGGCGACGAAGTGCGTGATCTTTCCGTCCGTCTGCGTCCACAGCTCGGGACCGGTCGTCTCGTAATGCGAGCGCGGATTGTTCGGGTTGCTGTACTGGTCGGGCTTCCAGGCGCCCGGCGTCTCGCTGACCAGCCGGTCGGAGACGTTGTAGTACGAGTCGGGGTGCTCGGGGTCAACAGCGGTGGGGCAGACGACGACCTCGGCGCCGTACGCGCGCAGCACGTTGATCTTGTCCGTGGACACCTTGTCCGGGCAGACGAAGATGCACTTGTAACCCTTCTGCTGGGCCACGATCGCAAGGCCGACACCGGTATTGCCGGACGTCGGCTCGACGATCGTGCCGCCGGGCTTGAGCGCGCCGCTCTCCTCCGCCGCCTCGATCATGCGCAGGGCGATCCGGTCCTTCACGGATCCGCCGGGATTGAAGTACTCGACCTTGGCCAGGACTGTTGCCTGGATGCCGGCCGTCACGCTGCCCAGCCTCACAAGCGGGGTGTTGCCGACGAGGGTGATCATCGAGTCGTGAAATTGCACGATGCGCTCCGGGGTCTCCGTAATGGTGCAGCCCAGCGTAAAGGGCCGACAACGGCGTGTTCACGTTCGGGCGCGATTGAAGAGCGCCCACTACCGGGCAGTAAGCAATTGAGCGGAGTGAGCGGGTGGCTTCGAGGCCTGGAGGAGGTGGCTGCGACTGTGTCGAGAGCAAGGGTGGCACGGCGGATCGCCGCTGGCGCGGCGTACGGCGGGGGCGGGATCGGTCTGGTCGGCGCGGCGGCGGTGGGGATCTTCCTTGCCGAGGTGCAGCTGGCGAAGCGGTCGGTGGGAGGTGGGCGGGCGCCCGTACCGCCACTGGCGGACGGTCTGTACGGGATGCCGCTGGCCGGGTATCCCATGGACGCCCCGCTGCGGCTCGCGATGCTCGGCGACTCGACGGCGGCCGGGCAGGGCGTGCGCCGGGCCGGGCAGACGCCGGGGGCACTCCTCGCGTCCGGTCTGGCGGCGGTGGCGGAGCGGCCGGTCGTCCTGCGCAATGTGGCGCAGCCCGGGGCGCAGTCGGACGACCTGGAGCGGCAGGTCACGGTCGTACTGGCGGACCGGGAGCGGCTTCCCGACGTCTGCGTGATCATGATCGGCGCGAACGACGTCACGCACCGGATGCCGCCCACGCAGTCCGTCCGTTATCTCGCCGCGGCGGTACGCCGCCTCCGTACGGCGGGGACGGAGGTGGTCGTCGGCACCTGTCCCGACCTGGGCACGATCGAGCCCGTCTACCAGCCGCTGCGGTGGCTGGCCCGGCGTGTGTCGCGGCAGCTCGCGGCGGCGCAGACGATCGGGGCGGTGGAGCAGGGCGGGCGGACGGTGTCGCTGGGCGACTTGCTGGGGCCGGAGTTCCTCGCGAACCCCCGCGAGCTCTTCGGCCCGGACAACTACCACCCCTCGGCGGAGGGCTACGCGACCGCGGCGATGGCCGTACTGCCGACGCTGTGCGCGGCGCTCGGACTGTGGCCGGAGTCGGACCGGCTGGACGCCTCGCGGGACGAGGACATGCTGCCGGTGGCGAAGGCGGCGGCGGAGGCGGCTTCGGCCGCCGGTACGGAGGTGACGGCCGCCCGGGCGCCGTGGGCCCTGCTGAAGCACCGGCGGCGCCGGCGCCTCCCGGCCGCGACGGAACCGGCCCGCTCCCCTTCGGAGCCGCGCCGGGCGCTGTGAAGGGGGGCGGTGCGGGTGCGCGGGTGCGGGTGCGCGGGTGCGGCGCGGGTCGCCTGCGGCACTGTTCCCCTACCCGCCCCTTCCCGAAACTGGGGGCAAGCCCCCAGACCCCCGGACAGGCTGGATGTGTCGCGCAGCGGCAACTTTCAGCCCCTCCGGCGTTTGAGGAGCGGGGCCTGGGGCAGCGCCCCACTGAGCGGTCGCTTAGAAAGAGGCCCGCATCACATCGTCCGCACGATGACCCGAGCCATACGTGCGGGTAACTTCCCAATCAGCCCTGCGTACTCGCCTCGCCCTCATGGAGCCGTCATGCCCGAAGCCGTGATCGTTTCCACCGCCCGTTCGCCCATCGGCCGCGCCTTCAAGGGCTCGCTGAAGGACCTGCGGCCCGACGATCTGACCGCCACCATCGTGCAGGCCGCCCTCGCCAAGGTGCCCGAGCTCGACCCCCGCGACATCGACGACCTCATGCTCGGCTGCGGCCTCCCCGGCGGCGAGCAGGGGCACAACCTGGGCCGCATCGTCGCCGTGCAGATGGGGATGGACCACCTTCCGGGCTGCACCGTCACCCGGTACTGCTCCTCCTCCCTCCAGACCTCCCGCATGGCGCTGCACGCCATCAAGGCCGGCGAGGGCGACGTCTTCATCTCCGCCGGTGTCGAGATGGTGTCCCGCTCCGTCAAGGGCAGCTCGGACGGCATGCCCGACACCCACAACCCGCTCTTCGCCGACGCGGAGGCCCGTACCGCCGCTGTCGCACAGAGCGAGGACGCCGACTGGCACGACCCGCGCGAGGACGGTCTCGTCCCCGACGCGTACATCGCCATGGGCCAGACCGCCGAGAACCTCGCCCGCCTCAAGGGCATCAGCCGCGCCGAGATGGACGAGTTCGGCGTACGGTCGCAGAACCTCGCCGAGCAGGCCATCAAGAACGGCTTCTGGGAGCGCGAGATCACCCCCGTCACGACCCCCGACGGGACCGTCGTGTCGCAGGACGACGGGCCGCGCGCCGGCGTCACCCTCGAAGGCGTCCAGGGCCTCAAGCCCGTCTTCCGCCCCGACGGCCGCGTCACCGCCGCCAACTGCTGCCCGCTGAACGACGGCGCCGCCGCCCTCGTCATCATGAGCGACACCAAGGCGCGGGAGCTCGGGCTGACGCCGCTGGCGCGGATCGTCTCGACCGGCGTCTCGGGGCTCTCGCCCGAGATCATGGGCTACGGCCCGGTCGAGGCCAGCAAGCAGGCGCTCAAGCGCGCCGGGCTGAGCATCGGCGACATCGACCTCGCGGAGATCAACGAGGCCTTCGCCGCCCAGGTGATCCCGTCCTACCAGGACCTCGGCCTGGACCTGGACAAGCTCAACGTCAACGGTGGCGCCATCGCCGTCGGCCACCCCTTCGGCATGACCGGCGCGCGCATCACCGGCACGCTGATCAACAGCCTCCAGTTCCACGACAAGCAGTTCGGTCTGGAGACGATGTGCGTGGGCGGCGGCCAGGGCATGGCCATGGTCATCGAGCGCCTCAGCTGACCGTCCCCGCGGCCCCGGCCGCACCCGGTTCGTAACCCAATCTCCCCCAGGATGTGATGTATCTCCTGGGGGAGAGGCATACCCCCAGGTCAAGGACGGTTACGCGCGGAACCACCAGGCAAAAGACCTGTCCATTTCGTGACGTAATGCACTGACAGATGGCGCGCACTCACCTCAAGCTGATGTAGGAAGTCGGGGGATCGATGAAACCGGGAGTAAGTCAGTGAGCGCCATGCCTCTTGCCCTGTTGCTGACCACAGCCGCCGCCACGGCCGTGGGCGCCGCTGCTCTGCACGCAGTCCACGGACTGCGCAAGCAGGTCAAGGCCCTGCGTACCGAGCTGACGGCCGCGGCCGCGTTCGGCCGTTCCGGGGCCGCCGTCCCCCAGCAGACCCGTGCCGCCGACGCCGAGGGGATACGGGAAGCCGTAGCCGAGGCCCTCGCCGAGGAGCGGGAACGCGAGCTGGCCGAGGCCCGTGCCTTCTGGGCCGCGCAGGAGGCCCGCGACGCCGCGGACGCCCCTTCGCTGCTGGGCGGTCTGACCGGTCTCGGCGACGAGACGCCCCCGTTCTTCGTCCCGCGCCAGGCGGACTTCACGGGCCTCGAGTCGTTGGACGCGTACGAGGCGCTCGACTCCCTCGACGGCCCCGTCGGCCCCGACGCCCTGGAATCCCTGGACGCTCTCGACGACCTGGAGCCGGCCGACGCCTTCCCCGAGGACTCCCCCGAGCTCGCGGCCGCCCGCCGCCGCCACCCCTCGCACCCCG
This sequence comes from Streptomyces sp. ISL-99, assembly GCF_018614005.1. Lineage (NCBI taxonomy): Bacteria > Bacillati > Actinomycetota > Actinomycetes > Kitasatosporales > Streptomycetaceae > Streptomyces > Streptomyces sp. ISL-99. The sequence continues at coordinate 3,568 of NZ_JAGGPC010000076.1, read as the reverse complement.
ACTTCGTGCCGGTCCAGACACCCGTCGTGGCCGACCACGAGCGCACCGTGACCCGCCTGGAACAGCTCGCGGCGGCCCGCACCGCGCTCGCCGACGTGCGCCCCGGTCCCCTCGGCACCCTCGACGTGTACGTCTTCACGGACGGTACGACGCTCTGTATGACCCCCGGCCACCGCGAGACCGCCGAGCGCCTCGCCGAGTCGGTGCGCGGCGGGGAGTCCCCGGTGCTGCTCGGCGGCTCCGGCATCTCCGGTGCGTACGCCCTGACCTTCTCCTGCGGCGAGGAAAGCGTCTACATCCTCGCCGACCGGGTCATCGCGTCGATCTAGCTTCCAGCCCCGCTCAGACCCCGGCCCGCGCCGCCGCGGCCTTCACCAGACGCACGGCCTCGTCCAGTCCGGCCTCGACGGACGGGGCCGTTCCCGTTCCCGTTTCGGTTTCCCGTACCGGCGCGCACGCCGTTTCCAGCGCCTGGGCCAAATCATGACCGGCGACCGTCAGTTGATCGGCCACCGCGAACACGCCGGTGTCCGGCATGATCCGCGGCTCTGCCCCCGGCTCCTCGACGCGCTGCGCCCGTACGGACAATTCCCTGGCCAGAGCGAGCCCTTCGGCGGCGGCGCCGCGCTGCAGGCGGCTCTGCGGGGCGGCGCGCAGCCGGTCGGCGAATCGGTCCACGGCGGCGGTCAGGGGCGTTGTATCGAGCACGCCGCGACCCTACGCGCCCACACGGGCCTGTTGCCAACGGGCGAACACTCAGGCACGGTGACATGAAGGAGCACTCGCGCAATGCGTCCGGAGGCGCCGAATGTCCCAAGTCTTCTCCGAAGAGACCCATCAGAACCTGCTCTCCCGAATCCCCCACTGCACCGGTCGTGAAGTGTCCGACTGGCTCCGCGCCGTAGACGACGGCCCAGCCCTCTTCCGCTTCGAGGAGAAGGTCAGCTGGCTCCGGAGTGAACACAATCTCGCCTACGGCCACGCGAAAGCGATCATCCACGAGTACGACCTGAGGCGCGCCGCCCGGCGATTGCTCTAGACCCGTCGGCCCTCGCGGCCGTCGGCATGCGGAAGGGCCCGCCCGGCGAATGCCGGACGGGCCCTTCCGCATGTGCCCAGGGGCGACTGGCTGTGACTAGTCGTCGCCGCTGAGGATGGAGACCAGCCGCAGCATCTCCAGGTAGATCCACACCAGGGTCAGGGTGAGGCCGAAGGCCGCCATCCAGGACTCCTCGCGCGGAGCACCGTACGCGACGCCGTCCTCGACCTGCTTGAAGTCCATGGCGAGGAAGAACGCGCCGAGCAGGACACCGACGACACCGAAGATGATGCCCATCGTGCCGCTGCGGAAGCCGAGGCCGTCACCGCCGCCGAACACCATGAACAGCAGGTTCACGGAGGTCAGGACGATGAAGCTGATCGCGGCGATCATCAGGTAGCGCGTGAAGCGCTGGGTGACCCGGATGATCCGGGTCTTGTACAGGAAGAGCATGGTGACGAAGACCGCCATCGTGCCCAGCACCGCCTGCATCGGCGCACCCGGCGACACCAGCGTGTTCACGTAGTTGCTGAGGGCGCCGAGGAAGATGCCCTCGAAAGCGGCGTACGCCAGGATCAGCGCCGGAACGGGCTTCTGCTTGAAGGACTGGACCAGCCCGAGCACCATCGCCACGAGAGCGGCGCCGATGGCCAGGCCGAGGCCGACATTCATCACCCATGCGACGGTGGCGCCGGCGACCACGAGGCCGAGCGTGATGCCCGTCCGCGCGACGACGTCGTCCATCGTCATGACGTTGCCGCTTACGGGCGCCTGCGGGGCGCCGTACTGCGTGTCCTGGGGGGCGTAGGGGTTCGTCGCGTAAGGGCTCGTCGCGTACGGGTTCGCCGGGGCGCCCTGGGCGTACGGGTTGCCCTGCGCCGTACCGACGGCGGGGCCCCCGGCCTGCGGTGCCGCGTTGAAGCCCGCAGTGCCGTTGTCGCGGCTGAAGCCCCGTCGCGAGAAGACCGGGTTGCTGCTCCTCATCTCACTCCTCCATGGCCACCCTGCGTGGCCTTGGGACAAGAGTAATGGGAAAGCAAAAGGAACACCCTAGTGCCAGGGGAGGATCTTTCCCCTGCCGGCGGCGAACCGGAGGCCCGCCCGAGTCAGCTCCTGCGTACCCCTTGGGCGAGCTCGCCCGCCAGCGCCCGTACGGCGGCCAGCCCGGCGGGCAGGTCCGGCGCGTCCAGCAGCAGCTTCACGAAGGCCGAGCCGACGATCACGCCGTCGGCGAAGGCGGCGACCTCCTTGGCCTGTACGGCGTTTGAGACGCCCAGACCGACGCAGACCGGAAGCTCGGTGGTGGCGCGGGTGCGGCGCACCAGCTCCTGTGCCTGGTCGCCCACTGATTCGCGGGTCCCTGTGACGCCCATCAGCGAGGAGGCGTAGACGAAGCCGGAACCGGCCGCGGTGATGGTGGCGAGGCGTTCGTCCTTGCTGCTCGGCGCGACCACGAAGACCGTGGCCAGGCCGTGCTTCCCGGCGTGCTCGCGCCACAGCGCGGACTCCTGCACCGGCAGGTCGGGCAGGATGCAGCCCGCGCCGCCCGCCTGCGCCAGCTCCGCCGTGAAGCGCTCCACGCCGTAGCGGTCGATGGGGTTCCAGTACGTCATCACCAGGATCGGGGCCCCGGTCGCCTCGTGCGCCTCGCGCACGGTGCGCAGCACGTCGGCGATCTTCACTCCGCCGCGCAGGGCGATGTCGTCGGCGGTCTGGATGACCGGGCCGTCGAGCACCGGGTCGCTGTGCGGCAGCCCGATCTCGACGATGTCCGCGCCGCCCGCGACGACCGCCTTGACCGCGTCGATGCCGCCGTCCACGGTCGGGAACCCGGCTGGGAGGTAGGCGATGAGGGCGGCCCGGTCCTCGGACCCGGCCTTGGCGAGCGTGTCGCTCAGCAGCTGGATACGTCCGGTCTTGTCACTGACCGTGCTCACTTGTTCTCTCCCTCGGAGTCGTACAGCCCGAAGTAGCGGGCGGCCGTGTCCATGTCCTTGTCGCCGCGCCCGGACAGGTTGACCACGATCAGGCCGTCCTTGCCCAGTTCCCTGCCCAGGCCGAGGGCGCCGGCCAGGGCGTGCGCGGACTCGATCGCCGGGATGATGCCCTCGGTGCGCGAGAGCAGGCGCAGGGCCTGCATCGCCTGGTCGTCAGTGATCGCGCGGTACTCGCCGCGTCCGCTGTCCTTGAGGTACGCGTGCTCCGGGCCGATGCCCGGGTAGTCGAGACCCGCCGAGATGGAGTACGGCTCGGTGATCTGGCCCTCCTCGTCCTGGAGGACGTACGACCGCGAGCCGTGCAGGATGCCCGGCTCACCCGCCGACAGGGTGGCCGCGTGCTCACCGGTCTCGATGCCGTGCCCGGCGGGCTCGAATCCGACCAGGCGTACGCCCGTGTCGGGGATGAAGGCGTGGAAGAGACCGATGGCGTTGGAGCCGCCGCCGACGCAGGCCGCGACGGCGTCGGGCAGGCGCCCCGCCCGCTCCAGGATCTGGCGGCGCGCCTCGACGCCGATGACCCGGTGGAAGT
>NZ_JAGGPC010000075.1:0-12628 GCF_018614005.1 Streptomyces sp. ISL-99 | reverse complement strand
CCTCACGGGTCAGTACACCTAGCCCTCTCATCGCTGAATGAGTGGTTTGGGCCTTCTCCCGCCCCCGGCTCGCCGTGCAGAGTGCCCGGCAGCACGCGCACTTGCTTATCACGACCGCCGCGCCCCCCAGAAGCGGCTGGAACCCTGGACGGAAGCCGGGCGTGGAGGGACTGGTTATCGAGGGCCTCGGGGCCGACGGGAGGCTTGCCCCGGCCCACCCGGCAGGGCCACGCCTCTGCTGCTGTGGGCGTGAGTGGCCGTGTCAGCCTGGCCGCGAGAGTGTGGCTGGTATGGATGGTGCGCCGATCGTCGTGCACCGGCCGTCTGGGTCGGGTGGCCGGCGAGTGACGCTGCACCGGCACGGCCGGGACGAGATCCTTGGGCTGGCGTTTTCCGACCACGACCTGGTTGTCTTCCTGGAAGCCGCCGGCCTGATCGACCCGAACACGGTCCTGGACGATCCCCGCTGGGTCGAGTGGCGCGACGGGCCGCCTCACCGGTGGACAGCGACCTGACCCTGGACAAGCGGGTGGCCGGGCGGCTCCCGCCGGGCGGCTCCGCGCCGGAGAGCCGCCGGTCATGGCCGGGCGTGCTGGGGGAGGAGAGTCACCTCCTGGGCACCGGAGCCGACGAAAACACTGCGGCCCCGCCCGCAGTGCACCACGTCGGCGGCGAAGCCTCTGCGGTCCGCCTCCGCGAGGAAGTCGGACAGCGGGGAGCGCGCATGACGCCGTACTCCTCGTAGTGCACCGGAAGCAGCCTTCGCGGGCGGACGGCCCGGAACGAGGTCGGCACCCTGCTGTGCGTCCATGGTGACCAGCAGGCCGCCCGGAAGCGTCGCTCCACCCAGGTGGAGCACGGCCAAGTGCAGGTCGGGGCAGCGCCAGGCGATCTCCGCGAGGCCGGGAAACACGGTCGTATCACCGGTTACGTATACACGGAGCGACGGCGGAGCGCGCACCGGGCCGACTCCAGCAGACTGCCCAGCACCGGCGGATGAATCTCTGTGCCACCCGGGAACCGTGCCGACCCGGCAGCGCCGTGACCCGTACCTGCGTCGTGTCACGCGTCAGCATGTGGGTCTGTCATGTGCGCAGGCCCACCGCTCGGGAGAATCCGTGCAGCCCTTGGAGGCGGCGGGACGCGTGCGGCGTGGTGATGATCGGCACGCCGTGGTCACGCCCCCTGCGACTTGCGGTAGTGGGCTCCTCCTCGTCGGGGGTGCCTTCCGCCTGCGAGGGTGTCTGCTCACTCATGCCGTTCTCTTTCTCGTACGTCGTGCGGCCCGGCGCCGGTTCGTCTCCCGGCCTCGAGTCCCCGCCCCTCTGATGACGCGGCCCGCACCGGGGCCCTGGGCCGGCCCAGGGCCCCGGTCGTGTGGGTCAGGGGTGGCCCATGGCCTTGCGGACGGCGTCCCTGGTGCGGTCCATCAGCGCGGCGACGGGCCCGAGTGCCAGGTTGGCTGCTGCGGATTCCACGCCCGGGTGGGGCCGGGTGGGGGCCATGGCCTCGGCTGCCTTGATGGCCTTGGCCATGGCGGCGAGGTTCGTGGCGTCGGTGCTGCGGCGGATGTGGGTGAACTCGTACCGCTCCTCGGCCCGTGCGTGTTCCTGCACGTCCGTACGCAGGGCCTGCAGCAGGGGCAGGAACTTGGGGTCGTCGGTGTCCATGTCGTCGAGGTCCGCCAGCATCTCCTTCGCGGCGCGCTCCTCGGCGAGACGGTCCTCGACGACCTGCTCGCCACCCGGCAGGCTTCGCCGGGCGAAGGGGTGAACGATCTCCTCCTCGGCGGTCTCGTGCACCGCCAAAAGACGCACCAGGCGGCGGAACGCGTCCCGGCGTTCCTCACCGGTCGCCGCCTCGACCTCGTCGAAGAGGTTGCGGATGTCGCCGTGCTGCCGCATCAGCAGCGCCACCACGTCCGTGTCCTTGGCGTGGTCGTCCCCGGCCTGGGGGGTATGAAGATCGGCCATCACTGGTCGGCACCGAGCTCGGCCAGGTCTACGCCGAACACTTCCCGCGCAACGTTGGCCGCATGGTGCTCGACTCCGTCGTCGACCCGGCCGAATGGCCCCGCCCGGCCGGTGACCGAGACGATCGCCCGCGACGCGATCGGTGACTCGATGTACTCGACGCAGGAGTGGCCGGCGCTGGAGGCGGCATTCGCCGCGGTACTCCGCTGCCCCGCTGCGGCAACTGGTCGATGAAGGCCGCGAGCGTGACCCCAAGACCGGCCAGTACGGCAGCCTGGATGACTCCGAAGCCGCGATCGTCTGCCTGGCGATGCCGGAGCCGGACCGCCGAACACAGCTCACCGATGAGGCGCTCGCCGAGCTGCGCAAGGTCGCACCGGTAGCGGGGGAGAGCATGCTGTTCGAGGACCGCTGCCGGCACTGGCCGGTGCCGCCGACAATGCTGCCGCACCCGATCACGGCCAAGGGTGCTGCGCCCATTCTCATCGTCAACAACACCCGCGACCCGGCGACACCGATCGAGGAGGCCCGCACCGCCGCCGAGCGGATCACCAACTCGGCCTTGCTGACCAACGACGCCGACGGCCACGGCGTGTTTGGCAAGGGCCCGTGCGTCAATAACGTCACAGCCCGCTACCTGCTCAACGGCACGCTGCCCGACAAGGGCATCTCCTGCTCGGACAACGCCCTGCCCGCCCACACTTCCAAGCCTCCCCTGGGCTAACGGTGTAGTGCGCTATGGATGGTGGGCGTGCTGGCCGGGGGTTTCCGTCTGGTGGGCAGTTCAGCAGGCCATCGAGCCGACGGGCACTTCGTTGCTCGGCTTGTGCCGGGCGGCGCGCTGGGCGGCACGGTCAAAGACCAGGTTGGCGACGGCCCGGTGGGTGGCAGCGTAATTCCTGGTGAACCGCTGCATCGGACGCCACTGCTTGTGCTCAGCCATCGCCTCCACGGCACCCCGCGACCACTGCCGGGAGGAGACGCGCAGGAACGAGCCCGGCGTGCCGCGCCCACCGATAGGCGACCGCGGACGCCTTCAAACGCTCGGCGGCCTGGCTCGCGCCGTACTTGGACGCACCGCTAGTAGGACCTGGTCAGGTTGATGTGAGTGTGGGTGTTGCGGTGACAGGTGGGGCAGGCGCCGGCCCAGGTTGCGAGGAGGGCCTGCAGTTCGCGGACGATCCGGTAGAGGGTCAGGCCGGTGCCGTTTCTTTTGGGACTCCGGCCAGTCTCTGGAGGGTTACAAGGCGTGGGCGGCGGAGACGAGGGTGACGTGGTGGTGCCAGCCTGGCCACGTGCGGCCCTCGAAGTGGGCCAGTCTCAGGGCCCCGTTCATCTCGCGGTAGCCGTGCTCGATCGCCGGCGGAGTTTCACAAGTCGTCGCAGCTTCCGCACGGCCTGGTCCTCGACGGCGAGCTCGTCGTCTGGTCGGAGGCGCGGCTGACCTTCGAGGCGCTGCAACGCCGCGCCTCCGCCGGCGGCCGCACCATCGAGCAGCTCGCGACCGCACTACCCCAGCGCCGCCGCCCCGATCCGCCGGCTACACCCGGCGCCCGGTCACGCTCCGCGCGTGAGGGCGTGCTGAGGCCGGCCGGCCGGACGGTTCCGCTGCGGCCCGACGCCGCCCGCCAGATCGCCGAACACCTCCGCCCAGCCAGGCCCGGCCACCCGTGGACCGGCGTGCGCATCTCTTCCCGCTGGGGCAGTCGCGAACCCCTGGACGTAACCTGGTCGGGCCCGAACTCGTCGCGGAAGTCGAAGCCGACACCGCCATGACCGCGGCGCCTGGCGCCACCCGATGAGATTCGCCCGGCTGCGCTTGGACGTCACGGTGGAGGAGGTCCCACGGTTCGGGCAGGGGCCAACTGCGGAGCGGCGGAAACTACTCAAGACCCCGGATCGGTTACCTCCGGCGCCGACTACCGCGCTTTTACCAGCAACTCGCGGGGTAAAAGCACTCACTGTCAGCTGGGGCGTCGGCATGGACGGCCGTGCGGCGTGCGGCATACGGAGGCAGGCTGACGCCGGGTTCCGGAGGATGGCTTTGGGGCACTCTTGCAGGGGCGGGCGCGCAACCTGGGCGGACAGGGCGCGGCGCGCGATGGAGTACGGGATGTCAGTGGGCGTGCGAACAGCCGCCCGAAGAGTGGAGACGGGAACCGATGAGCACATTCCAGAGGCTGCGGCCACACACGGGCCACCTGGCCGCGATGGCGGTATTCGGTGGCTACACGGCGGGTTGGACGGTGTTGGTGCGACGTATGGGGCGGTCCCTGCCGGCGTCGGTGAATCCGTGGGACGTGCTGCTCACCGCGGCGGCCACCTTCCGGCTCAGCAGGCTCGTGGGCAAGGCCACCGTCACGCGTCCGATCCGTGCTCCGTTCACTCACGTCGAATCTGCGGGTGCACCGGCGGAGCTGAATGAGACGCCGAGCAGTGAACGGGGCAGGCACACCGCGGGGGAGCTGATCAGCTGCCCGTTCTGCCTCAGCGTATGGATCGTGACCACTTTGACCGGTGCCCAGTTGATGTGGCCGCGGGCGACCAAGACCGCGAGCGGCGCTCTGACTGCCCTTGCGGCAGCAGACGCCTTGCAGCTCGCCTACACCGCCCTGATACAGAAAGCCGAAGACTGAGGTTTTTCCCGCGGTCCTGAAGCAAAGCCTGATGCCTTCCGGTTCCACGCCGCCTTCAGTGACATCACCAATCGGATCTACCGATGCGGGAGCAATTCAGGATGCACCGACAGGGGAGGCCGAGATGGCAGGACAGGTGACTCGTGTAGTGGCGAGGCAAATCGCGAGACTTTGCCGAAAACGAGCGCTTCACCCCGCTTGTGGGCTCTTCAGCGGCGACCTCGCCTTGCAACCCGACGGCGGCCCGGCCTGGGGGTGGGCTGGCTCGAGGAGCGGCTCGTCGGCCACTACCGCCCTGGCCGACTCGGCGGGGCGGTAGTGCTGCTCTGCACGGGAGCATGCCGCAACGTGAGCTGTTGAGAGTGGGGCCCGGCGGCGGAAGCATCGGCCGGACGCGGGCCGGTCGCCGGGGATAATTAGTCTTCCCTATGGCTCGTGCGCTCGGCCGTTGGGGTCGGCACCTCATCGGGTCGGCGGGTGCTCGTCCAGTTGCGGGTCAGGACGTGGGGTGTCGCCGGTTTCCGTGACGGTGCGGGCGATGTCACGGAGCTTGATGTTGTGTTCCTGTGATGCCGTGCGCATGACGGCGAAGGCTTGGTCTTCGGTCAGTTTGTACCGTCCCATGAGGATGCCGATGGCCTCGCCGATCTCGTGGCGGGTTTCCAGGGCGGTGTTCAGCTGCGCGTGGGTGCGGGCGCTGGAGAAGGCGACTGCGGCGTGGGAGGCGAGGAGCCAGCCGATCTGCTCGGACCGGTCGGTGAAGGCGCCCGGGTGTGGGGAGTACAGGTTCAGGGCGCCCAGGTTGTCGTCCGCGGTGTACAGCAGAAAGCCGATCATGCTGCCGATGCCCAGCTTCCGGGCCTCGGGCACGTAGAGCGGCCACCGGCTTTCGTGCTCGGTGTCGCGGATCCGGTAGACCCGCCCGTGATGGCGGGTGGCGTCGTAGCACGGCCCCTGGCCGACCTCTCCCTGCAATCGGTCGGAGTCGCGGACCAGGTCGCTGGTGGCGGACAGCGTGGCCACCTCACCACGGTCGATGGTCAGGATGCCGGCGTCCTCGCACCCGTCGACCAGGTTCACCGCGTGCACGCCGATACGGTCCAGCGTCTCCTGCACGCTCTCCTGTGCCAGCAGATCACGCGCCATCTCCGCCAGCCGCTCGCCGAAACTCTCCCACGCACCGCTGTCTGTACCGCTCATGCCATCCAGCCTCTCCGGCGCGGCTGGATCCCGCGCCATGACGGGTCAGGCCGGGTGGCATGACCGAAAGCGCCCGCCTTTTCGAGTTCCGGGCGTGCCGTCCTGTCATCCTCACTCACCACCAGTCAGGGGCACGGGACGCTGTGCAGTGCTGTTGCCTGGTTCTCACCTGTCGGCTGGGTTTGCGGCGGGGGCGGCCAGGTGCACGGTGCCGCCTATGACCTTCGTACCGGCGGCAGCGCCGCTCAGGGCGTGGAGGCCTGCTTCGTCGCAGAAGTCGAGTGAGGCCAGGTCCAGTACGACGAAGGGCAGGTCGCGGGCCATGCAGTCGGCGACCACTTTGCACAGCTGCCAGTCCGTGGTCTGGTCCAGGCGGCCGGTCAGGGTGATCACGGCCGGCCGTCCGTGGACCTCAGTGATCTGGGCGGTCATCGTGCTGTTCTCGTAGTCGAGGGTTTGTTCGCCGAGAGTGTCAGCCGCTTCGCCGGGTGCCAGTCATGGGCGGTCCTTCCGGCGGTCAGGAGCGCACCGGTTTCAGTCAGGAAGAGCACCTTCTTCACCAAGGGTGCTCCCACTGAACTCACTCCGAAGCAGACACCGCTTTCTCGGGCCCGTGCCCGGCCGCGCGGCCGCACGTAATGACGACGTTGCTCATACCGCCCTCTGTCCCCCAATCCGCAGTTCCCATGCCGAGGAAACTGGCAGTCAGGTAGGACGGCACCGGCTCACCGGCGGCGTGTCGTTGAGCGGGACTCCTGTGCGGCGGGGGTGGCGTACAGAACGAGGTTCCTGTCGTAGCTGTGGGATGCGGGGCTGTAGGCGCCGGCGCAGGTGATGAGGGCCAGCCGGTGGTCGCTGTCGCGGGTGAACAGGTCGGGCGGCAGTGATGCCTGTGTGTAGGTGCGGCGGGCCACGACCGTGTAGGGGTACGTCCGTCCGTTCGCGCCGATCACCACAACTCGCGCTCTCAAAGGGAGAGAGTGCAGGGCGGCGAAGGTTCCGGGCCCGGCGTGGGTGTCGACATGCCCGGCGAGCAGCGTGGTCCCCTGAGCGGCTCCTGCCAGTGCGCCCAGCGCCCACCATCCGCCGTGGACGACGACCGTGTCGCCGGCCTGGAAGTGGGCGTGGGTGATGTCCCGGTCGGGGGTGAGCGGGTCGGGCGTCGGAGCGAACACCGGATTGGGCGGGGGCTGGGACATGCGGTTCCTTCCACGCGAGGCGGGTGGCGGTGGGAGGAACAATGGTCCGCAGGATCGCCGGTTTGGCTAACCGGCGATCCTCGGCTATGTTCCGCCTCCGTCAGCGGAACGGGTTCTCTGTCCCGCGGTCGTCCTCGCCGGCGGCGTCGAGGAGTTCGAGCAGGTCGGTGCCCTGCGCATCCCGCTGGTCGATCCACCATCCGTGAGGTTGGAAAGGGCTCAGTGGGAGCAAGCCGGGGGCCGCGCCACGGACCACGCCCGCACGGACAGGCCCTGCCCTGCCTCCCTGCACCCCGGCCCACCAACTCGAGGACTCAGGTTGTGGGGAGCCGGAGGAGAACGACGTTGGCAGGGAGGACTTTGTGCTCAGCTGCTGTGCCGTGTTCTTGGGTGAGGACGGCTCCGGCGGTAGCCGACGCTCTCGAAGTGTCGCAGCCGGCCACCGCGTAACGCCGGGGGCAAATCGTCGTTGAACGGTGCGACTCCAAGAGCCGGGCCCCGGGGATGTCATGGCTAACCCCCGGGGGCCTGTGGGGTGTCCGGCCAGCCCGAGTCAGTTCAGGTCGGTGGAGTCGACTGGTCGGCACCCGCAGCAAAGAAGCGGTCGCACAGCCGACCGGGCGCAAGTCCGGTAGCGACCCGAAACCACCACGGCCGCGGTCGAGTTTCTCTTCGAAGCGACGCCGGTTGTTCGAACCAGACATTTTCGCAGGCCCTGCCTCCGCCAGGAAACGCGCCCCATCCCTGGCATGGCGGCAGCGTGCCCTGCGCAACGCTCGCGCCCCCACAGCACTACTGCGAGACACTCCCTCCCGGCAGCGGCCAGCAGCAGGGAACCCGGCATGGACCGCCCGAGGGACGGACCGGGCCCTACAGCCACCGCAGGAGCGGAGGCGGACCCGTCGCTCCATACGCGCGGCACACCCGTCAGTCCAAGTCGAGGTGATACACGTCGGCCTTGGCATCGGCGAAGAGCGTGAACTGAACCGCGGGGCTGTCCTGTGTGGTCCCCTCACCTGCCAAGTCCAGTTCTACCGGCTCGGCATCGACCAGGACGAACTCCCCGTACCCGTCGAAGTCACCAGGACCGTCCGCGACGCCGATGTGGATAGGCGTGGCATCGGGAAGACCGGACAGGGCGTCACGCAGCTTCGCTGCGGTCCACACCTCAGGAGTGTGCTCGAACATGTCAGCCATGAGCCGAGGCTAAAGGGGCCCGCACAACACCGGACCCCGGCGCGCCGCGCTTCGCTCGGAGGATCCACCAGCCAGCCCGAGGCGGCCTCCTGAGCCGACTAGCGCAACGCGTTCACGAACCGAGCGGTCAAGCGGGTGTACGCGCGCCACCTCCTGCACGATTTCGTACGCCTGGCGACCACCAGCCCCGTGGTGCACCAGCGCGGGCACGCACACCCAGCGCCCGCGGCGCGCCTTAACGCTCACCGTGCGGGCAAGTCACGGCCCGCCGGCCTGGACCGGCGTCGGCCCATTGCCCTCACCTCGCATGCGTGGCGTGACCTCTACGAGGGCTTTCGCGACGCTCGCCCTGGTAGTTCTGGAACGAGACAACTCCCGGGCAGGTCCGGTGCGCAGCTGACGCGGCAACGGCCACTGCCCTCCGAGTACGAGGGTGATGGACACGCCGTGAGAACGTTCAGCGAGAACCCGGAGGACCCCTTCGCGCTTCACCGGGCCGCGACGGCGGTGCTGGACCAGCGAGGGACGATTGTCGGCTGGAGCGTTCTGGCCGGGGAGCTGCTCGGCTATGGCGCGCAGGAGGTGATCGGCCACGGGGGGCTGGACGTCCTCGTGGACGCCGCGGACCGAAGCGCTGCGCGGCGCGCGGTGGCCCAGTGTGTGCGGTCCCGGGGGTGGTTCGGGATTCTGCCCGTGCGCCGGCGCGACGGACAGCGTGTAAGGCTGGCCTTCCGGGCACGTCTGGTCCTTCGGTCCGGGCACGGCGAGGAATGGTTCCTCGTCGGTGCGTCGGCGGACGAGGTGATCCAGTGGGAGATCGACCGCTCGCTGCTGGACGGGTTGTTCCGGCGCTGCCCCATCGGTATCTCCGTGCACGCCCCGGACCTGAGCATCCTGCGGGTCAACCGGACGATCGCGGGCTTCGGTGGCATCCCCGCCGAGGCGATGCGCGGGATGCACATGAGCGACTTCCTCGTCTACGCCGACGCGCAGGGCGCCGAACGCGGCTTGCGCTCGGTTCTGGAAACCGGCCGCCCGCTCATTTTCACCGAGCAGTCGGCACGGCTGCTGAGCGATCCGTCCGGGCGCGAGCGCATGGTGGCCGTCTCGGCGTTCCGTATGGAGGACCCGGCCGGCGAGATCCTCGGTGTCACCCAGATGGTGGAGGATGTCACCGAACGGGAGCGGGCGCGGTGGCGGCTGGCTCTGCTGAACGAGGCCAGTGTCCGGATCGGCACCACCCTGGACGTGGTCCACACGGCGGAGGAACTGGCGCAGGTGGCGGTGCCCGGCCTCGCGGACTGCGTGGCCGTGGATCTGCTGGAACCCGTAGTCCGGGGGGAGGAGCCGGCGCGGGACGCTTCCGGGCCGCTGAGCAGGGTGGCACTGCGCGGCGTCTCGCCACACTCCGGGCAGGACACGCACCGGCGGAACGACCAGGTGGTCTTCGCCACCGGCACCCCACAGGCGCGCTGCCTGAGCGAGCGGCAGCCCGTCATGGAGGCGGCGACCGGGGCTTCCGCCGAGCCGCTCCGTACCGGAGACGAGCGCGCTCGGTCGGCGCGGGGTGCGAACACCCCGTCCCTGATGGCGGTGCCGTTGGTGGCGCGGGAAGTCATGCTGGGAATCGTCAGCTTCTGGCGGACCCACCGGCCCGAGCCGTTCGAGGCGGACGACCTGACGCTGGCCGAGGAGTTCGCCGCTCGGGCCGCCGTCTGCATCGACAACGCCCGCCGCTACACGCAGCAGCGGGAGGCGGCGCTGTCGCTCCAGCGGAGCCTGCTTCCGGCCGATGTGCCCGAGCACCCGGCGGTGGAGGTGGCCCATCGTTATCTTCCGGCCGGTGGCGCCACGGACGTCGGCGGGGACTGGTTCGACGTGATTCCACTGTCGGGCGCCCGCGTCGCCCTGGTGGTGGGCGACGTGGTCGGGCACGGGGTTCCGGCCGCGGCCACCATGGGCCGGCTGCGCACCGCCGTACACACCCTGGCCAGCCTCGACCTCGAACCCGACGAGCTCCTGTCCCAGCTCGACGACCTCGTCGACCGTCTCGCCGACGAGCGGGAGGCCGCGGACCCGGCCACCGGTGAACAGATCGTCGGCGCCACCTGCCTGTACGCCGTCTACGACCCGATCTCGCGCTGCTGCGCGCTGGCCCGGGCGGGCCACCCGCCGCCCGCCTTGGTCACGCCGGACGGCAACGTAACTCTCGCCGACCTGCCCCCGGGGCCGCCGCTCGGCCTCGGAGGTCTGCCCTTCGAGACCGCCGAGATCGAACTGCCGGAGGGCAGCCTCATCGCCCTCTACACCAACGGACTCATCGAATCCGGCCGACGGGACATCGACGAGGGGCTCCGGTTGCTGTGCGCGGCCCTCAACCGGCCGGAGCGCGACCTGGAGGACATCTGCTCGACGGTGACGCGCAGCGCCCTGCCCGATCACCCCACTGATGATGTGGCCCTGCTGGTCGCCCGCACCCGCGTCCTCGCGCAGGAGAAGGTGGCGACCTGGACCCTGCCGAAGGAACCGACCGCGGCGCAACAGGCACGCAGACTGACGGCGTCGCAGCTGTCGGCATGGGGACTGGAGGAACTGGCCTTCACCACGGAACTGATCGCCAGCGAACTCGTCACCAACGCCTACCGGTACGCGGCCGGTCCGGTCCAACTGCGCCTCATCCGGGACACCTCCCTCATCTGCGAGGTGTCGGACGCCAGTACGACCGCCCCGCATCTGCGCCGCGCCCGCAGCACCGACGAGGGAGGCCGCGGCCTGTTCCTGGTCGCCCAGCTGACCGACCGCTGGGGCACCCGCTACACGCGCGAGGGCAAGACCGTCTGGACGGAGCAGTCGATGAACGGCACGGCGCCGCCGAGTGAGCCCGCCCCATGAGTGCACGGCACGGCCACGATGCGTACGGGACGCGGTGAGACCGGCGACACGGTCGTCACCTCCAGGCGGCTGACCTGCGGAGGAAGCCACTCACCCCTGGATAACCGTACCTGCATGACCACATCGTGCCAGGGCGGGAACGGATCGCCCGGTAGGGCCACCAGGGACACCGGCGAGCCCGTCGCGATGGGTGGGCTCGCCGGGTTCCTGGAGGTGGGGTCAGCTGGTGATCTCGATGCGCCGGGGCTTGGTCTTCTGTGCCTTGGGGACCTTGACGGTGAGCACGCCGTCGGCGAGTTCGGCAGTGACATGCTCTTCGTCGGTGTCCTGCGGCAGCGGCACTCGGTAGTCGAACTGGCCGGTGCGCCGAGTGCGGCTGCGCAGCACGCCGGTGCGTTCCTTTTCCTTGATCTCGCCGTGCACGGACAGCTCGCCGGCGTTCAGCTCGACGGTGATGTCGTCCTTCTTGGCCCCGGGCAGGTCGACCTGGACGAGGTAGGCGTCGTCGGTCTCCTCCAGGTCGGCCAGCGGCGCCCACGCGTCACCGAGCAGGCCACGCGGGTTTCTTCAACGGGCGCGAGGTGATCCGGCGGGAACGCCCTGACGCCGGGTTCGGCATCGGGATCGCGACCGTATACCGCTACATACGCGAGACCGTCGAGGTGCTCGCTGCTCGCGCCCCATCCCTGGCAGAGGCGATGAAGGCGAGCCGAAAGAAGGCGTTCGTCATCCTCGACGGCACCCTGCTGCCGATCGACCGCATCGCCGCCGACACCCCGTACTACTCGGGGAAGCACAACGCCACGGCATGAACATCCAGGTTCTCACCGATCCGTTCGGACGCCTGCTCTGGGCCTCGCCCGCCCTGGCCGTCGCCTCAAGCGATGGAAGCGGCGTCACAACAGCAGCCATGCCAAGATCCGCTGCCTCGGCGAGCAGGCCATGGCCATCCTCAAGGGTTGGCGCCTGCTCCGAAAGCTCCGCTGCAGCACCAACCGCATCACTGACATTGTGAAGGCCGTCCTCGTCCTTCACCACGCCTCAACCTGAGGTTGGAAAAGGCTCAGTGCGACGGCTTTCAGTAGATCCGCAACGACGACCCCAAGCTCATGGGCGGCGTGGGCGAAAACTCCTACCCCCGGTGGTTCCAGCAGCCGATCCCACCTGAGAAGTTCCCGATGTCCGATGAACTCACGAGGCTGATGGCCAATCCCACGCACAAGCCGCTGGACAGGCGGTTCTGACGCGACCAAAGCGTGTCGTAGCCGGTTTGGCTCGGCCCGCCGCCGTGGCCGCAAGGGCCAGCACGGCGGCCGGCCCCCGGTCATCACCGACGACATGCTCCACACCGTCCTGCGCCGCGCGGGTGGCGCGTCCGTCGAGCAGATCCAGCCTGACCTGATCATCCCCACCGGCAAGCGCAAGGGACAGAACCCCTCCGTCGCCAGCATCTACCGGGCGCTCGCCGAGCACGCCAAGCGCGAGGCATGCCCCGAAGCCGTCGAGCAGGGGTCTGTCAAACGAGCGGTGT
>NZ_JAGGPC010000074.1:0-7693 GCF_018614005.1 Streptomyces sp. ISL-99 | reverse complement strand
GTGCCGGGCTCCATCACGGCGTACGCCGCGCCCGTGGGCAGCAGCAGCATCAGCGCGCTGAAGATGGTCCAGTTCCGGCCGCCGAAGCGGGCCACCGCGAAGGTGTACGGGACGCGGACGACGGCCCCGACGAGAGTGGCCGTGGCGATCAGGAAGAACTTGCCGGCCGGGTCGATGCCGTACTCCGGGCCCATGAAGAGCACCATGACGGACCACAGAGTCCAGATCGAGAAGCCGATGTGCTCGGAGAACACCGAGAACAGCAGGTTGCGGCGGGCGATCTGCTCACCGCCCTCCCGCCAGAACGTCTCGTCCTCGGGGTCCCAGTGCTCGATCCAGCGCCGCCCAGTCATCACGTGCCTCCACAGGTGTCGGGTCGATGGACCTGACGCTAGGGACGGCGGGTTTCAGCCCCGTGTTACGAGATGACTGCCGCGCAACCTTGCTCTCACGCGGGGCCGAGTGGGGCGGTGAGGCTCAGGGTGAGCGGAACGTTTCTCCGTACGTCCTACGAGTCGGTGGCGACATCGGGCGCGGCCGCATCAGTGACCTGTCGGTCTCGGGCAGCCAGCCGCCTGCGGGCAGCTCCAGCCACGCGTGCCGCTCCACGAGCTCGCACATCGTCTCCTTCAGGGCTTCGAGCCCCTTGTGGCGCAGCCCTTTTCGCCACACGAGTGAAATGGGCGACAGCGGTACGGGATCGACGATCGGCCGCAGCTCCATGCCGGGCACCGCGATGAACTCGGTACTGGCCAGCACCGACCAGCGCCGCTTGCGAATGACCCGGACGAACTCCTCGGCACCCTCGATCTCCGGGAACGGCGCCGCCACCTCGATGCCCCGCCCCGCGAAGAGCCGTACCGCAAGATCGGTCCACTCGGCGGTGGCCGGGTTGCCCGCGCCCGCGTAGAGCGTCTCCCCCGCGAGCGCGTCCAGCGGCACCTCGGCCAGGGCGGCCAGCGGATGGTCGCCGGGGAGCAGTACGGCCATCCGCTCGAAGCGCACCGGCCAGTGCTCCAGCTGGTCGAGCACGGCGGGATCGAGCCCGGCGACCCGCCCCGAGGACACGTCCAGCCGGCCGGCGACGATCGCGGCCGCCGCGCCCGTGAGGCCACTGTGGAAACGCGCGACGAACTCGACGTCGGGCGCGGCCGCCCGCGCCGTCTCCAGCACCTGGTAGGCGGTGCCGACCGGCGCGCTCACGTCCACGACCAGCGGCCGCTCGTCGGGCGCCCAGGCCGCATCCAGCTCGTCGTACGCCGCCAGCACCCGTCGCGCGTACGGCAGGAGCCGCTCGCCGTCCGCCGTCAGCGACACGCTCCGGGTGGACCGTACGAACAGCTCGGAGCCCAACTCCCGCTCCAGGCGCCGCACGTCACGGCTCAGCGCCTGCTGGGCGACGTAGAGCCTGGCTGCGGCGCGGGTGAAGTGGAGATCCGCGGCGACCGCCTCGAAGGCGCGCAACAGGCGGGGTTCGATGTCATGGGGCACGCCGTGAACTTACAACGCAGGTGCGTGAATCGGCGCCCAGAAGGTGTTGGACCGCCACGGGCCCTCGCCGTGAAGCTTGATCCATGCCCGCCCAAGCTCGCTCTTTCTCACCCTTCCCTGCCGTGTCCGGTGATGTCCTGATCGTCGCGGACCGCCCCACGTACGCGTACGAACCGCGACACCGGTCACGCCCCCGCAGACCCGGACGCTTCTCTCCCTACCGCCGTCTCTTCGCCACCCCCGGGGCCCGCGCGTTCACCGCGGGCAACCTCCTCGCCCGCCTTCCGATGGGCATGTTCAGCGTGAGCGCGGTCATGATGATCGCCGGTTCGCGCGGCTCGTACGCCCTGGCAGGCGCCGTCACCGCGACCGGCCTCGCCGTCACCGCCCTGGTGGCGCCCTGGACGGCCCGGCTCGTCGACCGGCACGGGCAGGCCCGCGTCGCGGTGCCCGCCACCGCCGTCGCCGTACTGGGCTCGCTCGCTCTGCTCCTGTGCGTCCGTTACGGCGCCCCCAACTGGACGCTCTTCGCCGCGTACGCCGCCACCGCCACCACCCCCAACACGGGCGGCATGTCCCGCGCCCGCTGGGCCCACCTGCACCGGGGCGATCCGGCGGCCCAGCACACCGCGAACTCCTTCGAGCAGGCCGCCGACGAGCTGTGCTTCATGCTGGGCCCGGTCGTCGCCGCGTTCCTCTGTACGGCGCTCTTTCCCGAGGCCGGCACCCTGACCGGGGCGATCCTCCTGATGACCGGCGTACTGATCTTCGCCGCCCAGCGGGCCACGGAACCGCCCGTCGCCCCCCGCACGACGACCGCCCGCTCCCCGCTCCGCCTGCCCGGCATGCCCGCGCTGCTGGCCGTCTTCCTCGCCACGGGCGGCGTCTTCGGTTCCATGGAGGTCGTCACCCTGGCCTTCGCCGACGGTCTGGGCCACGGCGCGGCGGCGGGCCCGGTCCTCGCCCTCCAGGCGGCGGGATCATGCGTGGCCGGCCTGCTGTACGGCTCCGCGCGCCCGGCGGCCCGCCCGCACCGACGCCTGCTCGTGTGCGTCGCGGCGATGACCCTGCTGATGTCGGTGCCCCTGCTCGCGGCCTCGACGGGCTCGCTGGCCGCGGTCGCCGGGGCGCTGCTGCTGGCGGGAGCGGCAACAGCACCCACGATGGTCACCGGCATGACCCTGCTCCAACGCGTGGTCCCGCAGGCCCAGTTGAACGAGGGCATGACCCTGGCCGTCACCGCGATCCTGGGCGGCATAGCCGCAGGCGCGGCGACCGGCGGCTGGCTGGCGGAACACACCCACCCGGCCTCGGGCTACGCCGCCCCGGTGGCGGCCGCGGCCGTCGCCCTGCTGCTGTGCTTGAGGACGCGCCCGCAGGCCACGACAAAGGCCCCGCCGTCCTAGGACAGCGGGGCCTCGGCCTCACATGGGAATTGTGGAGATGGCGGGAATCGAACCCGCGTCCAACGGTGCAGAACCAGGGCTTCTCCGAGTGCAGTCCGCTGCGATTTTCTCGGCCCCGGAGATCACACGGACAAGTCTCCGACGGGCTCAGTCACTGTTTGATTTCCCACCCGATCCCGTGACCGGACCGAGTGGTTTAGTTCCCTTGATGATGCCAGGATCCGGGTCGGGAACACCCCCGGGCTGACACTTCGCTAAGTCGCTACTTAGGCAGCGAGGGCGAAGGAATCGCGCTTGGAATCGGCGATTATTGGTTGCGACATATGGTTAACGAGATCATTGCCGCTTCCTCGACTCGCTTCCCCTGCCTCGACATCCGCTGTCGAAACCGATCATCCCCATGTTTTTTTATCAAGGTGGTGCCGTACCCCTGGGGGCACAGGCGCCATCGTACGTGAACAACGTACGACCGTGCCAGCCTATTCCTGCCGGCCCGGCGCCGGCCCGGCAAAGCGCCCTCAGAGCCGCCCGCGCTCCCTGCGCTTCACCGCCGAGATCGCCCGGTTCGTCTCCCGCAGGTCCTGCTTCTCCCGCAGCGTCTGCCGCTTGTCGTACTCCTTCTTGCCCTTGGCCAGCGCGATCTCGATCTTGGCCCGGCCGTCCTTGAAGTACATCGCGAGCGGCACGATCGTGTGACCCGTCTCCTGCGACTTGCTCGCGAGCTTGTCGATCTCCACCCGGTTCAGCAGCAGCTTGCGCTTGCGGCGCGCGGAGTGGTTGGTCCACGTCCCCTGCGTGTACTCCGGTACGTGCACGTTGTGCAGCCACGCCTCGCCCCCGTCGAGCTGCACGAAGCCGTCCACCAGCGAGGCGCGTCCCTGGCGCAGGGACTTCACCTCGGTGCCGGTCAGGACCATGCCGGCCTCGTAGGTGTCGATGATGAGGTAGTCGTGTCGCGCCTTCTTGTTCTGCGCGATCATCTTGCGCCCTTTTTCCTTAGCCATAGTGCGTTCATTTTCGCACTACGACCCTCCCCCGAGGCCACTCAATACTGTGCGGGCCCGCTCTTCGGCCCGCTCGCTCACCGCGAGGTCCGGGCTGATGCCCCTGCCGTCGACGCTGTGGCCGGCGGGAGTGCGGTAGTGACCGACGGTGAGCTCCGCCACGGATCCGTCCGGCAGGCGGCTCGGCATCTGCACGGAGCCCTTCCCGAACGTACGCGAACCCACAGTGACCGCCCGTCCACGGTCCTGGAGCGCGCCCGTGACGAGCTCCGCCGCGCTCATGGTGCCGCCGTCGACGAGCGCCACGACCGGACGGTCGGTGTCCCCGCCCGGCTCCGCGTACAGCGCGCGCTGCTCGCCCTCCATGTCGTACGTCGCCACCAGGCCGCCGTCGAGGAAGGCGGAGGCGGCGGTGACGGCCTCGGTGACGAGCCCGCCGCCGTTGCCGCGCAGGTCGAGGAGTACGCCGTGATCCTTCGGTACGGCGCGGACCGCTTCGCGCACCTGCTCGCCGGAGCCCTTGGTGAAGGCCGCCACCTTGATCAGCGTGGCGCCGTCCGCGAGCCGCTCCACGGTGACGGCCTCGGTGGTCAGCCGCGCGCGCCGCAGCCGCTCGCTCCACTGACGCCCACCGCGCTCCAGACCGAGTACGACGGAGCTGCCGGCCTCGGCCCCGCTGCCGCCGTCGCCGCGCAGGAGCTGGACGACCTCGGTGACGGGGCGGTTCTCCACCGGGCGCCCGTCGATCGTACGGAGCCGGTCGCCCGCCCTGACTCCGGACCGCTCGGCCGGGCCGCCACGCTGCACTCTGGACACCTCGATGCGACCGTCCTCGGCGCGCTCGGCCCACAGTCCGACGCCCGTGTACTCACCGTCGAGCGCCTGCTCGAACTCCTCGAACTCCGCCGGGTCGTACACCGCGCCCCACCGGTCCCCGCTGCGGCTGACGACCTCTTCGGCCGCCTCCTTGCCGGACTTGCCGTCGGCCATCGCCTTGGCGGCGGCGTCGGCGACCGCCTCGCGGTCAGCCGTGGCCGCGACGGAACGGGCCGTGAGGGAAGGGGACTTCGCGTCGTCGCGCTGCCAGGCATCGGTGGCTGCCGCGGTGACGAGTACGGTCGCGAAAACCAACGTCAGGGCCGCCCCGCGGCGAACACCGCGGGGCCGAGGAGTGACTTCCGGGCCCGGCATGGCGCCGAGTCTAGGACAAACAAAGGGCGCCGCACGGTCGGTTGACCGTACGACGCCAGGGGCTCATGTCACACCTTGAGGTACTTGCGCAGCGCCACGAACCCGGCGAGCGCGGGCATCAGCAGGGCGATCGCGAGCACCAGCGGCAGCTTGGCGAGTACCGCGTCCCAGCCGATGAAGTTGACGAGGGTCAGCTTCTCGGACAGCGCCAGGCCGTGGTCGATGAGGAAGTACCGGCCCGCGAGCAGCATGACGCAGGCGAACACACCGCCGATCAGACCCGCGACCGCCGCCTCCATGATGAACGGCATCTGGATGTAGAAGCTCGACGCGCCCACGAGCCGCATGATGCCCGTCTCGCGCCGCCGGCTGAAGGCGGAAACGCGCACCGTGTTGACGATCAGCATCAGCGCGATGACGAGCATCAGGGCCATCACGTAGAGCGCGACCACGTTCATGCCGTTCATCAGGTTGAAGAGGTTGTCGAGGATGCCGCGTTGGTCCTGGACGGACTGCACGCCGTCCCGGCCCGCGAACGCGGTCGCGACCACCTTGTACTTCTCCGGGTCCTTGAGCTTGACCCGGTACGACTCCTGCATCTGGTCCGGGGTGATGGTGTCGGCCATCGAGGAGTCCCCGAACTGCTCCTTGTAGTGCTTGAAAGCCTCGTCGGCCGACTCGTACTCGACTTTCTTGACGACGTCCATCTTGTCGAGGTCGGCTTTGACCTGCTTCTTCTGCTCAGCGGTGACCGCCCCCTTGGCGCACTTGGGGATGGTCTCCGCGTCGTTCTTGTTGCAGAAGAAGATGGAGACGTTGACCTTGTCGTACCAGTAGCCCTTCATCGTGCTCACCTGCTCGCGCATGAGCAGCGCCCCGCCGAACAGGGCGAGGGAGAGGGCGACGGAGATGACCACCGCGAAGGTCATGGTGAGGTTCCGGCGGAGACCGACGCCGATCTCCGACAGGACGAACTGGGCGCGCATGGCGTCCTTTCAGTGCTGGTAGCCGTAGACGCCGCGAGACTGGTCGCGCACGAGGCGGCC
Source organism: Streptomyces sp. ISL-99 (assembly GCF_018614005.1). Taxonomy (NCBI): domain Bacteria; kingdom Bacillati; phylum Actinomycetota; class Actinomycetes; order Kitasatosporales; family Streptomycetaceae; genus Streptomyces; species Streptomyces sp. ISL-99. Next base: position 1,555 of record NZ_JAGGPC010000074.1, on the reverse strand, counting down.
ACCCTCGAGTTCGATGACGCGCTTGCGCATCTGGTCGACGATCTGCTGGTCGTGGGTCGCCATCACCACAGTGGTGCCGGTGCGGTTGATGCGGTCCAGCAGCTTCATGATGCCGACGGAGGTCTGCGGGTCGAGGTTGCCGGTCGGCTCGTCCGNNGCGATCGCCACGCGCTGCTGCTCACCACCGGAGAGCTCACCGGGCATCCGGTCCTCCTTGCCGCCGAGACCGACGAGATCGAGGACCTGCGGCACGGACTTGCGGATCTCGCCGCGCGACTTGCCGATGACTTCCTGCGCGAACGCGACGTTTTCCCCCACGGTCTTGTTGGGGAGAAGCCGGAAGTCCTGGAAGACGGTGCCGAGCTGGCGCCGCATCTGCGGCACCTTCCAGTTGGACAGGCGCGCGAGGTCCTTGCCGAGGACGTGCACCTGGCCGTGGCTGGCGCGCTCCTCACGCAGCAGCAGCCGCAGGAAGGTTGACTTACCGGAGCCGGAAGAGCCCACGAGGAAGACGAATTCGCCCTTCTCGACCTCCAGGGAAACATCCCTGAGGGCGGGGCGGCTCTGCTTCGGGTAGGTCTTGGAGACGTTGTCGAATCGGATCACGGGTGCACCACGGTCGCCGGGAGTAGGTGAGCGTGACCATACGCGACGCGGGCACGGCCGCGCAGTCGGCGTCCTGCGATGGGCGTTTTATCACGGATCGGCGATGCATTCCGACCGGAACGGAACGGCCGCAACACTGCGGGGCGCGCCGGAACCCGTGGGAGCTGGCACAGTGGGAGGGGGAACGGTCACGTTCCCCTGAGCGTTGGGCGGAGTGACAGGCGGCTCCGCCGCGCGGGAGGAGGAATGCGCATGACCTATGACCGACTGGTGTGCGCGAACTGCGCGGCGCCTGTGAATCAGGGCCGGTGCCCGGTCTGCCGGGCCAACAGGGCGAGAATGCAGCAGGAGGGCGGCCCGCTGGGCGCGCTGAGCCCTGCGGCACTGGTGGCGCTCGTGGCGCTGCTGGTGGCGGCGGTGGCCCTGCTGGTGCACCAGACCGCGTAGTGCCCGACCCGGCCCTACCGCTCGGTACGCCGGTTTTTGCCGCTCGTACCGCTTCCACGGCCCCTCTTGTACGCCTAGCTGGTTCAGGCGACCGTACGGCCGTTGACCAGGCGCGGCAGCATGCGGAAGCCGATGCCACCGGCGATCATCGTCGCGGCACCGATCAGCAGGAACGAGGTCTGGGCGGCGCCCGTCGCGGCGAGCTCTTCCTTGGCCTTGCCCTGAGCCACCGGCTGCGAGCCGGCGCTGTCGGTGTCGGTGTTGTCCTCGCACTCGGCACCGTCGAGGTCGAGGGTGCAGGTGCCGGCGTCACCGTCGGTGCCGCCGTCGGAGCCACCAGTCGCGGAGCCACCGTCGTCGGTGCCGCCGTTACCGCCGCCACCGTTCTGGTTGCCGTTGTTGCCGCCGTTACCGTTACCGCCGTTGCCGCCGGTGCCGTTACCGCCGTTGCCGCCGGTGCCGTTACCGCCGTTGCCACCCGGGTCGGTCGGGATGTCCGGGT
>NZ_JAGGPC010000073.1:0-51666 GCF_018614005.1 Streptomyces sp. ISL-99 | reverse complement strand
GTCCCACTCGCGTGGGCGGTAGCCGTTGCGGTGGTTGACGCGTTCGTCGCTGACCTGTCCGTATTCGGCGTTGCAGAGAGCATCGGCCTCCGCGGACATGAGCGCGTCGGCGAACGTCTTGACCATCGCGCGCAGCAGATCGGGACTCGCCGCGGCGAGATTGTCTTCCGCGAGGGCGTGCAGGGGCACACTGTCTGGTGCGGTCATCGTGCTGATCTCCTTCAAAGACTTGGTCGTCTTGAAAGATCAGCCGGTGGCCGTTCGTCTATGCGGGCACCATCCCGATGCCGGAGCAAACCCCCGGATCAGGTCGAACCCGTACACCACTTCCCTGGACGCAACCCGACCGGCTGCCGTTGTTCCGTAGCTCTTCTCCCGGCTATGTCGTCTCAGCTGTATTGCAGCCTGATGGCCTTCTAGCAGGTCTCTGACCTGCGATGCTGCAAGGAGTGAGAATGCGATCAGTTGAGATCTAACCGGCCAAACGGCGCTCTGACGTGCAAGGCTGCAACGATTGAGACCAGCCTGCAAGCCCGTTGAGAGGCCTTTACTTGGCTGGGTAGTTGACTGCGCCGAGCCCGGGTCGACGGCCGCTGGGTTCGTTGGGCTTGCGGGCTGGAGCCCGTGGCCGGGGGAAAACGGCGGTGATGCGTTGCTTCGCCCGGCAGAATCGGGTGATCGACATGCCCCTGGGGGGAGCTATGCAGGAACTCCGCTTTGACGACGGCATCCGGTTCACCGCGGTGGTCAGCAGTGACCAGACGTGGCTGCGCCGCGCGCTGGGAGCTCACGAGCTGAGCGTTCAGCTCACCGTCGGGGTGTCGCCCTTCACCGAGGCCGGGAAGATCCTCGCCCTGGAGGCGGACCTGTTCGGCTTCGAGGCGACGGGGCAGCGCTCGCGGCTCGCCCGGACCACGGTGAACCTGGCGTACACCCCGAAGGTGACCGTCCACCGCATCAGCCTGTCGTTCCCGCTGACGTCGTTGCAGGTCCACGCGATCGAGGCGGGCCGTACTGGCGACGTACGGTTTGAGATCGACCTCGACGCGACGCTGCCGCAGGCCCCCGGGTATCCGGGGAGTACACAGGACACGGCGCACATCACGATCGCCAAGAGCCGGTGGGAGCAGCAGCTCGCGCAGCTGGGGCCGTCCGCGGCGTTCGAGATGGCCGTGCCGTACCCGCTCGGCGATCCGGAGCGGGACGAGGTCGGACGGACGCTGCGGGAGGCGCAGCGGCTGCTGACCGTGGGGGAGATCCGGGCCTCGATCCTGGAGGTCAGACGGGCTCTGGAGTGGGTCCGGGAGAACGTCGACTGGGACAACCCCGGGGCGAAAAAGCAAGGCAGCCAGTGCAACCAGACGGAACGGTGGTGGCGGATCCAGGACGCCCTGTATGGCCAGACGTGCGGCGCCCTGCACAACGACGCGGTCACCAAGGACTTCAAGTACGACCGGGCCGAGGCGGAGACACTGCTGGCGATGACCTCCGCACTGCTGCGGAACGTGCCCGGCACCAGCGCGTGACGGGCGGCCCGCGCCCGCCCCGCGACCGAAACGAGGACCGCATGGCAATCGAGCACAACGGCATTGCAGGCCCCTACTTCGAGTACGACGGGCTGCCCGCCCTGCACGTGGTGGACAAGGATCTGCCGCTGATCCACCCGTACGCCCCGGTGACACCGGGCCGCTACGTCACGCCCGGCGGCGGCCGGCTTACCATCCGCCCGGCCGAGATGCGCGCCCACATCCGGATCACGCTGGATCACCTGGGCTGTCCAGCCCAGCTCACCGACGAGAAGAACGCCGCCTTCAAACGGCTCGCCCTGGCCGCCGAGGGCTACTGCGTGCAGTCCGGGTGCCGACACCGCGCCGCGTACGCGGACGGGGCGTACCGCATCTTCGAGGTGCGCAACGGAAGCATCACGCTCGCCGCGTTCGTGCGCGCCGCGCTCGCGGTCGAGCTGGGGGACTTCGCTCCAGCAGACCGGCTCGTGCAGGAGGCCGAAGCACTGGCCGGGCCTGTCCGCCGGGAGGGCGAGGAAAACCAGGCCAGCGGCGGCTAGTGCCGCATCACCGAACCTTTGCCCTGTTGTGACATGCCGTCCGGGAGCTGCGCCGGGCGGCATGGAACCGTCATCCTGGCGTGATGGCGGAACGAGTACGCGTACGCGAGATCGACGATGACGAGGGCCGGAAGCTGCTGCGGATCATCCGCAGGGGCACCGGATCGGTGGTGACCTGGCGGCGGGCCCAGATGGTGCTGCTGTCCGCACAGGGCATGCCGGTGGCGAAGATTGCCGAGGTGTCGTTCACCAGCGACGACCGGGTGCGGGATGTGATCCACAACTTCAATGCCGACGGCTTCGCCTCGCTGTACCCGAAGTAAGCCAGCGGTCGGCCCAAGACCTTCACGTTGCCCGAGCGGCGTGAGATCAAGAAGATCGCCAAGTCCAAGCCGACCGAGCACGACCTGCCGTTCTCCACCTGGAGTCTGACCAAACTGGCGGACTTCCTGGTCGCCGAGGGGGTGGTCGACGACATCAGCCACGAGGGCCTGCGCATCCTGCTCCGCGAGGAAGGCGTCTCCTTTCAACGCCTGAAGACCTGGAAAACCTCCAAGGACCCCGACTATGCGGCCAAGAAGGCAAGAGTGGAACACCTCTACGCGATCGCCGACGGCGAGGTCATACCCGAGGAGGGTGAGCCCGAAGTCATCTTCTGCATGGACGAGTTCGGCCCGCTCAACCTGATGCCGCACCCCGGCTGGCAGTGGGCCGAACGCGGTGGCAAGCACAAGGACCCCGACCGCGAACCGCGTCGAAGACGCCGTGCCACCTACAACCGGTACGGCGGAGTGCGCCACCTCTTCGCCGCCCTGGACCTGGGCAAGGACAAGCTCTACGGCCACATCAAGCCGGTCAAGCGGCGCAGCCAGTTCCTGGAGTTCTGCCGCTACCTGCGCAGCCTTTACCCGCCGTCGGTGCGGATCGCGATCGTCTGTGACAACTTCTCCCCGCACCTGACGACCAAGCGGTGCCAGCGCGTCGGCGACTGGGCTGCGGCGAACAACGTCGAGATCGCCTACACCCCGACCAACAGCTCCTGGCTCAACCGCATCGAGGCCCAGTTCACCGCCCTGCGCTACTTCACCCTCGACGGCACCGACCACGCCACCCACGACGTTCAGGGGCGGCATGGGACGTTCGATGGCGCTCATCGGTCGATTATCGCCAGCGGCCGAAGAGGTCGACAGGCAGGGCCTCACAACAGGGCGAACGTTGCCTGATACGGCACTAGACGCCTTATGTCCGCCTACCGCAGCGATACGGGCGAGCCCCTGAAGGCGGGTCGGTGCGGCGCCACGGGGGGAGCGCCGCACCTGCGACCAGCGTAGCGATCCACCCCTCTGCCCGGGCCCGTATGTGCGACCGGACCGTAGTCCTGCACCCATGGCTCACCTCTTAAGCACGGCATGCGCCTCCTCCACCCACTCCGGCGTGTCGTTGGCGTCGTCGAGGTTCTGGGATGAGTCCGGGGCGGACGCTTTGGAGGAGAGCCATGGGGCGGGGACGTGAGCGTCGCGGGGGTGTTCTTAGTCCTCGTCGTCGGGGATGTCGTCGTCCTGGGCTGCTGTCATGTGGCTGACGTTGATACCTGCCTGGCAGCGGGAGGGGCCGATGGTGGTGTGCAGGCGGGTGAACAGGTCTGGGCGGATGAGCAGGTCCGCTCCCGCGACCACGGGCAGGAGCGGTTCAAAGCCTCCGTCGTGGACGAGGTGGCCTCGCCACTGGCGGCAGATGAGTGCTTCCCCTGCTGCGTCGCTGAGGCTGAACCCGCAGATGCCGCCTGTGGGTTGGAGTCCGAGTGCCGCCACGACGCTGGCGGCGGGTGCAAGGACGTACGGGGGCAGGCCAGGGCCGCTGCGGCGCGGGGGCGCGTCGACCATGGGCGTGGCGCTGGCGTCGGTGATGGCTACCAGAGCCTGGTCCGTGGTGCTGATGTGCTCGGCTGCCGCACCCGCCCGGGTGAGGGCAGGTGCCAGGAGCTGCAACGGGCGGGTCCACAGCTGCCAGGGAGCCTGGGAGACGGGCAGCGTACCGGGTGGTGGATCGGCGTCGGCAGCTTCGAGACCGACGATGATCAGTACTTGGCGGGCAGGCTGGTCGGGGTAGCGGCGTGCGGGAGTGCGTTGCCGCTCGATCAGTCCGATCTGTACCCAGCCCGCGTGTGGCCCGTCGTCCACCCGGGCAAAGGCCAGGGCGCCTTCCGGCAGGGACCGCCAGCCCGCGACCGAAGCGAGACCGAGCGGCGGCCAGGGCTCTTGCTCCTGGTGGCTGTCGCTGAACCAGGGCGCGGGATCGAGTGACCAGCCCAGCGCTCCGGGGCGTGTCAGGGGCCGGGGAACGCGGGCAAGTTCGCCGCGCAGGGCCGGGCGGGAGTCATCGCGCAGGCGTGCGGCCGCGCCGCGTTCGAAGGCCTGGGAGTTGACCAGATGTCCGGCTTGGGCGAGCGCGGTACGCAGACCTGCCGCGGCCTTCTGCAGTGCGTCTTCGACGGTGGCCCGATTGGCGAGATAGGCGTCGGGGAACTGGTCGCTGCTGGGGTGGGTCAGCAGGTCCAGCTGGGTGCGCATCAGCGGCTCGAGATGGCCGGGGACGGCTGCGGCCACGAGGTCGATGACGGCCTCACGCAGCCCAGGAGCGGGGCCGGCGGCGTCGATGCGGGCGCCCAGGTAGTGGTCGACGAGGCGGGCCGCATAGCGCCGGGGGTCCTTCATGCGCTGTCCTCGCTGCTGAGATCGGCGGCGATGGCGTGGGCGAGTGTCGGATGGGCCGCGGTTGCCGGAGGGGAGGGCGGCTGATGTCCGGCGAGGGTGAGGACGGCGGCGGCCTCCACCCGCACGGACAGCATGTCACTGGTGCACAGGGCGACGAGCTGCTCATGCAGAGCGGAATCCAGGGGCCCGTCCGGCAGGTGACTGTGCAGGACGGTCAGGAGCCAGGTCAAAGGCCCGGCGCCGAGGTCGAAGGACAAGACGTGCGCCAGCGCGGCCTGTGCCTGGCGGGGGCGAGCGGCCAGCAGGACCGTCGTCGCGAGCAGGGCGCGGCGCTTGTCGCCGCGTTCGGGCAGGGCGATGGTGGCCACGGCAAGGCGGCACAATGCGGTGTCGATGTCGTGCTGTGTGGCCGGCTCCGGCACGGGGTGGTAGGCGCCGTCGCCAAGGCGGGCATCGCCGGGCAGACGGTGGGCGATGACGTCATACGCGGCGTCCCAGCAGGCGAGCGCGTCGGCAGCCGGGGGCCGGGAGACGTCCGGGGGCTGGATGGCGAACGCCGAGACCAAGGCCTGGCTGACGCCGACGGTGCGGCCGTAGGACGGGTTGGCGACAGCGGTGGCCACCTGGTTGGCGAGGTCCTGCCTTGCGACAGCGGCATCCGCGGTGTGCGCCTGCTGCCATAGCTCCAGGCGATCGTTGCCAGCGAAAGAGCGCCATCCGCCGCCGCCTCGGATCTTGGTGTAGGCGAGCATGCCGGCCGTCGCGGCGAGCGGGCCGAAGACGTCGGGGGCGATGCCGTGGCGCAGATAAAGCCCGGCGGCCACATCGGCGAGGACATCGACGGGGGCCGGAGGCGTTCATCTCCTGGGCGATCCGGTGCAACAACTGGGCGGCCGCGTCGGGACCCTGGCGTTCAGTGATCTCCACCAGCCGCCATCCGACCGCGTTGGCCAGCGCATCGGCCGACCACCGGGGCCCCGGCGGAGCGTCGTACGTCTTGCTGCTGCAGTCACGGACCGCGGCGAGGACACCGGCCGCGCCTTGCGGCAGCACGGGGCGCTGCTGGGCGTGCAGAAAGGCGCCGGTGGGGTAACGCTCTTGGGCGCCGGACCAGTTGCGGGAGGATGTGCTGGGCACGGGCCTGGGCGCCCAGGGCGGGCCGCCCTCACCGCCCAGACGCTGTGCTGCCGCACGTAGGGCTGGGGTCGGCGTGTCGCCGGCCAGGTGCGATGCGTGGATCAGCGTCTGGTCGTCGTAGGTGGAGGTGATCGCGTTGGCGAGCACCGGCAGGAGACGCACCGCGTGTGCCGCGTCGTCGCCGGGCAGGTCGGCGAGCCTGCCGAGCAGGGCGATGTCGGCGTCGAGATTGCGGCCGCGGGGACCAGCGGCGATACGGAGCGCTGCCAGGACGACGGGGTCGGCCTGCACGGCCAGCAGCTGCTGGTGGGCCGCGTCCACCCGGGCATCGGGCAGTCCCGGCTCGGTCAGCAGCACTTGGGCGGCCAGCTGCGCGGCGGCTCGCGGATCCAGGTCTGCGAGAAGACGCCACCACTCCTTTGGTGTTCCCGCCGTGCCTCGTCCGTCGGTGCACTCCGCAACGAGATACACGAGCGGCTGCGTACGTGCCAGCCGCACCCGTGCCTGGACGGGGTCGGCCTGCACAAGCTGGGGGAGCGGATCCAGCAGTTCCTCGATGGTGATGTCCTTGTGGCCGCCATAGGCGCCCATGTAGCGGGCGGCACGTTCCCAGCAGCGCTGCGCCTCGTCCGGGTCGCCGCAGGCGAGACTCACGCGGGCCATCTCGAGCTCGAAGTCGGCGTCCTCCGCATACATGGACCGGCTGGCGGCCTGTGCCGTGCGCAGCGTGCGCATCAGCTCGTTGATGACGTCGGCCCCGGCCTGGCCCACGCTGTGGGCCAGCAGGGACAGCAGCTCCGTGGTGATCAGTGGACCAGATCCGGCCATGCCCATCAGGGATGTGGTGGTGCCTCGGCTGACGGTCTGCAGGGATGCGATGCCCAGGGCGACGTCGTTGCCGCGCAGCAGGGCGACCGCCTCGTGCAGTACCTGCCGCACGAGCCGGTGGATGTCCCCGAGCTCGCTGGTATTGGGCCGGCCCGTGAACGCGGCCGCGTGCTGGGCCAGTTGCTCAAGTGCCACACGGGCGGCAGTGGACCCGCGGTCGGCGGGGATGCGGCCCGCATCGACGTCGCGGCCAAGACCGAGCGTGGTGACGGCGAACCGCAGCCAGGCACGGTAGAAACCCTCGCCGTCCAGGAGGGGCAGCAGCCGGGCGGGCGCGTGCGGATCAGCTGCCTGGGCCACCGCCAGCAGCTCCAGCCACCTGCTGACCGGCCCTGACAGGTCGCTGTAACGGCTGGTCAGCACCGCTTGGGTTGCTTCCTGAAGCATGGTGGTGACGTTGCCGCGGAAGACTTCCTCTGCCAGTTCCTCCGTCGGCACGCCGTGGTCCAGCAGACGCCGCGGGCCGCACGCAGCTGTGGCCCAGGCCGCGGCGGCCAGCGTGCGCGCCGACGGCAGCATGTTGCCCGCACTGTCGCTGGCGTCGGCGAGATGCAGCAAAAGCGCCGCACGCCGCTCGGGACGCTCGATGAGCGCCGCGCTCTCCAGCAGCGGCTCGGCGCCGAGGCAGTCCAGCAGCACACCGAGCGCCGGTTCGGGGGAGTCCAATGCCTCCTGATCAAGGAACCGGGCCACCCGCTGAGCGAGCGTGAGCGGGTGGTCTTGTGGCGACTCGCGCTGGTCGGTGCCGTGGCCAGGCAGCCTGATCCGCCCTCGCAACTCCGCCAGGAACACCGCCTCATCGCCCGCGGAACCGTCGTGGCCGGACTTACCACCGCGATCTTTGTCCCAGGCCGTCAGATACGCCTCCCACGGGGCGGCGAACCCGGCCCGGTCGACCGCCGCGCACAACTGCAGGCCCCACCGCGCCGACAGCGTCGGCACACCCTCATACAGCAGGCCCGCCGCCACATGGTCGGCTCCCGACAGCGCCACCAGCACATCCGCATACGGCACCAGGGAACCCGGCAGGCCTTCTTCCTCATAGGTCGACCGCGCCCGGCTCAGTTCGATGCAGCGCACCAGCGTGGGCCAGTCACGGCACGCCGCCGCCCGCCGGGCGACGACGGCCAGGGTATGGACGATGGCCTGCGGCGGCTGCAGGCCGGCGATCGCACGGGAGAGGAAGTCGGGCCCGATCAGCAGGGCCAGCTCCTCGTCACGGCCCAGAGCGGACAGGAGTTCGGGCAGGTGCCGGAAGGCACGCGCGTCCGTGAAGAACCCGCGCTGGGAAAGCCACTGGGCGGCCTGGGTCCGGACCTGGTCCACCCATCGGGAGTCACCCTCGGCCCGGCGCACGAAACGGCTGAAGCTCTCGTGGTGGATCTTCAGCCCGCCGATCCCCGGCTGCTGCGCGATGATCGGTGCCACCCTGGTCAGGGCGGCACCGATCATCATCGCCGGCATGGGGAAGATCTCCCCCAGCTCGTCCGCGCTGACAGCGAAGTCGCAGACTGCCAGCGTGCTGACTGCGTAACGCTGCTCGACCGTCAACGCCTGCAGCAGATAGGCGTAGTAGTCGTCCAGGTCGTGCGCCGATGACGGAACCGCGCGCAGCCGCTCAAGGGGATCACCGACGGCGCCCGGCGCAAGCGGCGTGCCAAGACCAGGAGCTGGGCCCAGGGCCTGACGGCACAAATACGTGGCGTAAAGAGCGTTGCCTCGTGATCGCTCCTCGATCAGGGTGACAGCGGCCTCAGCATCCGTGGCAGCCCCCGGACCAGCAGCCGACGGCGCCAGCGCCGACAGCACACCCAGACGCTCCGCCAGCGCACCCAGCTCGGCCCGGTCGAGAGGGGGAACGGTCAAACGGGCGGCCCGGGCGTCGACCGCCTCCAGATGAGGGCCGGGCTGACTGGCCAGGACAAGAACGGCGCCGGGCGGCAGGCTGAGCGAGGTGAGTTCCTCAACCAGGCAGGCGGCCGGGTCCGCCGGCTCACCGAACGCGCCGCCACTTCTGTGCCCAAGTACCCGGCTGACGTGATCGATCCCGTCCACGACCAACGCGACGGGCCGATCCGGGGCCAGGCCGCGCACAGCCGTGACCGCTGCCACGAGCGTCTCCTTAGTGGCCGCGTAGCGGGGCCTGACCTGCGCCACCGCCTCCGGCACGGCGCTCTCCAGCTGCCGCAGCAGGCTGCCGATCACCACCTCGGTCAGCACCCGCTCACCGCGGTCGGCATCCGCAGCGCCGAGCCAGCAGTGATGCCGTACCGCCAGCCAGGTCTCATGCAGCGCGTCGCCGAGCTGCTCGCACAACCACGACTTGCCGATACCGGGAGCGCCGGTGACCACCACAACACCGCCCTGCTGCGCGGTGTCCTCCACGGCCGCGATCACTCTGGTGAGTACGGCGGGGCGGGCCACCTCGCTGGCACGGTCCACGGGGTGTCCCTCACGCACAGCCCCGAAGTCGGTCTCCAAGCCCAGCCGGGGAAGCAGATCCTCGACCGTCACAGTGCCCGTCCGGCTGCGGGCCGCCTTGGCCGTCTCGATGAGAGCCAGCGCCACCTCCTCGGCCGTACGGGTCCGGTTCGGCGGCCGTCCGGCACCGAGTTCCTCGGTGATGCGGTGCAGCAGCGCCGCCTCGGCCGGCCCGGGCTCGCGGATGTTGAGCGAGCACGCCGCAACGCCCGTGTCGACGATCAGGCAGGCACAGGCACGCTCGAGCACGTCATCGCTGACAGCGGCGAGCATGGACTTCCACGGATCGTGGGCCCGCAGCGCAGCAGCGTCGAACCGGAACCGCTTGCTGCTCAGGCCATACAGCGCCGGCCCCGGGTCGATGCCCGTACCGACCGGCCGCAGCACACGCATCAGATCAGGTTCGTCCGGCTCCGTGTCGCGGACCACGAGACGGTGCGAGGTAGCGGGCTGTGAGGTGAGGTCACGGTCGATGGAGGAGAAAAGGAGATCCAGGCGCAGGCCCCGGCTGTCCTTAATGAAACTCTCCGCCGACAACGCGCGGTCGTGATCCGTGTGCTTGATCTGCAGTCGCTCGCGGCTGCCGGTGCCCCACTCGCACGTGATGTCATCGAACCGGTCCCCGGCGAACATCTTCGTGTCCACGGTCACCGACCTCGCATGTCCCACCGCCAGGTCCACCAGACGCAGCGCGGTGAGCAGATCCTGGTAGGCGTAACCGAGGTGCGTCGGGCGCAACCCCATGCTTACCTCCAGCGTGGTGTGCTTGCTGCGCCCGCCCCCGGCGCCCGCCGCATTCAGCCTAACCGCCCCCGGGCCCCCGAGGCGGAAGCGGCCGCGCCGGATGCGCGGACACGGCGCAGCGGCTCCCCGCATCCGACGCCAGCGCGGTGTGTTGGGCTGTTTGGCACAAGCACCCGTACCCATGCGGATTGGATAGAGGCAGGGTGACCAGGCGATCTACCGAGATCTGCCTTCGCTGCTCGCGCAGGTCTCTTGCGCATCGGCGGTCTGACGTCGAGAAGTCCTACGGCCGCGCTGGACGAGGTCATGCATCCGGTGCCTGGCACGGCAAGCGGCGGCCTGGGGGGCCGGTAAGGCGGCGGCACCGCGTATCCGTCGCGCACGGGTTGGAACCCCTGAGATCACAGGCCAGTGCGCGCGGCAGACGGCTTGCGGTAGCGCGGTGCCTTCTTTCCGAGCCGCCATTCCATGACGGTCCGGTCCCCCTTGGCCAAGTTGCACTCCGGACAGGCGGGCACCAGGTTGCCGATCCCGTCCGCCCCGCCCCGGGAAATGGGCAGGACATGCTCCTGGTGCAGGGACGCCGAGGACTCGCCGCAGTAGGCGCACGCATCCGCGTACCGGCCCCACAGCCGGGCCAGATCACGTTCAGTCACGAGGTGCCGACGGACGGCGGCCAGCATCGCCCGCCGCTGATGATTCCCTCGTCGCTTCGCAGCGCGCACCCTTTCCGGATCGGCTTCGAAGTAGGCACGCCGGGAACACCGGCCTGAGCAGAACATCCGGTGCGCCGTACTGAGCGGCATCCGCGTGCCGCACTGCACGCATGGACGTGACCGCAGGGCCGTCCCGACTTTTCGTTTGTACTGGGCTTTCAGATAACACTCCTGCCCGCAGTACTTGGCGGTGGCTCGACGATGCGACAGATGACCGCCGCACCATCCGCAAGCCTGGTCCCTCAGGACCGGCGTGTAGTTGGCGCGATACCAGCAGCCGTGACCGCAGTACTTGCGCAGAGCGTGGGCACCGGCTCCGAGTGCCGCGCCGCAGACGGCGCACTCCCGTCCCTGTTTGGCCTCGGCGCGTTGAAGTTTGCGATGTTCCGCCTGCGCCTGGTTATTGGTGTCGACCTGGCACTCGATCGAGCAGTAGAGCGCCAGGACACCTCTGTGCGACGGGACAGGGCGTTCGCAGCCCTTGCAGGACACCGCCCCTGGGCGGCGCGAGGGCTTTCGGCAGTTCGGACAGCTCGTCGGCTTGCGTCCAGGCTTGTTGCCAGCAACGTCGAAGCTGCCCCCGCAGGCGTCGCACCACAGCGTTATCGAGGCAGGCCTGAGGGCGGCTCGACGCGCTCGACGCCTGCGCAGCCTCTCCTCATGCGGTATGACGTCCGGCTGACGACGGACATGACCGAGAGATGCATAGCTGCATTTCCTACTGCAGTAGCGGGCGTTGGCATTGCGGTGAGCGATATCAGCGCCGCACTCCAGGCACCGTCTGTCGCCGCGGACCACGCGCAGCTTCTCGTGCTGCGCTGAATGGTAGACAGCGGCTGTGCGGGTCTTGGCGGCGACGCGGTGTTCCTCGCAGCAGAAGCGGGGCGGAGCCCCAACACGGTCTGGACGAGTGAACTGGGCATCGCATTCCTGGCATACCAGCATGGTCAGTCGGCGGGCCTCTCGGACGCAGGCGTCCGAGCAGTACTTCGCCAGTCCGTGCCGGTGGCTGATGTCCACGCCACACACGGCGCATCCCCGCATCGTGCGGTTCACCCCTTTCACGGCACAGGGCACGACCGCAGCGCGGGCGATGACCAGCCCTCTGCGGCCGTACCCCATGGAGATCACCTGAAGACGGCAATGATCAGTGGTGACGAGACGCGAGGCCCGTCACCCGGCTGAGGAGTCACGCAGCTCGCGGGACAGACTGGCCACGATCCGCCGCCACTGGCGAGCCTGGGCACGGGACGAGAACCACGCCTGGACACTTCGCGTATCGAGATCGCTGAGCCCCTCCAGCGTGGTGGCGAGGTGTTCGCGGTTCGTTGACCGGTGCCGCACCCTGGCACGGACACGCTGCGCGAGGTAGTGCAGCTGATGCGCGGCCCGGTAGTAGGCGACCTGGGGGTCGGTGAGGCGGCGCACCGCGTACCCGCCGCACTTGCTGCACGGGTCGAACTCCTTGTTGTCCAGCAGTTCCTCGATGATCACCATCTCGTCGTGGTGGTCGACCCCGCCATAGGGGCGCCGGTGCGCGCAGCCGGGGGAGTGGGCCCGGCCCTGGTAGCGGCCGGCCGCGTCCGTGGTGTAGGCCTGTACCGAAGCCAGGACACCTAGGGGAAGGCCCGAGCCGGGCCAGTCGTTGTCCGAGTCGGATTCAAAGGGTTCCAGGTCCAACTGCTCCATCGCCAGCAGACCGTTCCACGTCCGGCGTGAAAGGACTGCGCGGATGTCCCCGGTCGTCGTATCCGCCAGCCTCAAGATCGCGCAGGTCTGGCACCGAGCGGGCCAGGACCAGGGACCTCAGCGCCTGGCCGACGTCCCGGCGCCCTTCGCACAATCGCACGAGCACCCGTTCGCCCTCTACCGCGCTCAGGCTGCGGCCGAATGCCTCATCGTGCGGGTCGTACACACGGGCAGTCCACACGCTTGCGCCAACAGGCTCGCCTGCGGAAATGGCCTGTAGGCGGGTCTCGAGCAGAGCTTCAGGCAGGTCGCTTGCGCCGGCGAGGATGACGCCCTGCCATCCGGCGGCGCACCGCTGCTCCAGAACACTCAGCGCCACCACCTCTACGCCGGTGCCGACACCGACCACCGCATACAACTGTTCCGCGTCGGGCATCGTGCTGCGCAGTGCGCGCAGATGCTCCGCGTTCAGCAGGCGGCGGCCATGGACCGGCGTGTCGTCGAACACCCCGGGCAACAGCCCCTCGTCCGCCCCAAGCGACGGCTCCGGCACGGCCACGCATGTCGACGTGTCCTGGTCCAGCACTTCGTAGGCGAAAACGGACTGCCGCGACAGCAGGCACGCGGCCACCGGCTCTGGGACCCGCACCGTGACGGCCAGCCGCGCCCCCCAGTCCACGGCGACCGTGAACGAGGCGAGCACTCCCTGCTCCCACTCACTCAGCCGGTCCGTCAACGACCCACGGCTGCCGCGCTCCGCCAGAGCAGCGCCGGGAACGCGCGCGACGAGCACACGCTCGCCGCCCTGGCCGGCCACGATCGACCGCGCAGCCTCCTCCCACGTGCTCAGCAGCACCCGGGCTCGCTCCAGCATTGGGTGATATCCCTTGCGCCGGCTGCTCATTCCGCTCGCCAGGTCGTGGACGAGGTACTCCTGCTCGCGCGGATAATCCCAGCTGTCCTCCACCTTGCTGTGCCACCGCCGCCACAAGGACGTCAACTTCGCTGCCGCCTCGGCAGGGGTCCCCAGCAGGGCAAATGCCGGGTCATCGGCGGGGACGCCAGGCTCCTCCATGGCCGCTACCGCTGCTGCCAGCACTAGCGAGTCCGCGGCGACCAGCCGTGCGGCCTGGGCACGCAGCGCCTCCAGATGGTCGGCCTTGCGCTGGACTCCTGCCTCGGCCCAGGACCTCAGCCAGGGGAACAGGTCCAAGACCTGGTACACGCGGGTCAGACTGGTCAGGGCGGCGAGCCATTCAGTGAAGACGGTCAAACGCACGTGGCGGGCTTCCTGCAGCTCTTCCCAGCGTTCGCCCTCCGCTTCGTCTTCAACTTCCTCCTCACCGTCGGCAGGGGCATTCTCCTCACTGCCCGAAGCGGCCCGGAAGAGCACGGATGCCGCCTGGCCTACTTCTTCGTCGCTGTATGAGTCCTCGTCCGCCTCGTGACAGCGGTCCAGTTCATACAGCAGCCCCAGACCGGTCACCGCATCCATGAAAATGGCCAGAGCCGTGCCGGGACGTGCCAAGGAGCCGTACGCCGTGCACTGGGGACAGAGTCGGCCGACCGTCGTAGCGTCCAGTCGCACCTCCCGCTCGGTGACGCGCGCCGAACGCAGATACGAGCATGAGGATTTGGTGTGCAGCTTCGATCGCTTGCCCTGAGCCGACCACACGGTGACGGCAACACCCTCGAACGGACCGAGCGGCACATCAGGCGTCAGCAGACCGTATGTCATACAACCTCCCCCATAGCGGTGGTACTTGAGCCTAGCCGTGGCCACTGACACCAACCCGCGAATGCCTGCCGACCAGCCTGAGAACGTACCCGCAGCCTTCGGGCGGTGGACGACAAGAATTGACGGTTCGAGACTGGGCCAGGCACGGCCCACCTCGCTCGGTTGGTAACGAGGCGAGGATGCCCAACACTGTTCGGAGATTCCGGCTGAGCACGAGTGACGGCTGCGCAGCCCCAAGCTGTCCCGGCGACCGCGTACTTCACTCGGGTCGAAGGCCGTACCGGCGCGTGCCTCGAGCACCTTCAGGTGGGGGAGGAGTCACGGACAGCCCGACAGAGACGGCAACCGGCGCAGCTGGCAGCGCTGCCCGCCGAGTCGTACGAAAGTCACCAGGCCACCGTAGCGAGTCCGGTCACGGCAACAGCTCCCAGCAGTGGGCGGAACGCAACGGCCCCCGGACTCCTCTGCCTTAACGGCAGAACGTGGCCTGCCCACTTTCTCCCATCGGGGGTCGAGCGGGGGTGATCTCCCCGCCGAGGGTTGACACCTGGCGGGACCGGAATCCCGGGCATCTGCGGGGGTATCGCGGCCGACCAGGCCAGAGATGTCGGCGATCAGCCGTCTCCGCTTCCAGGAGCACACGAAACCGGGTCAGGCAAGTACCCGGGATGGCGGTCTCGAAAGCATGTCCCGCTCACACAGCAAGATTACGTCGGCAAGTTTCCCCGTTGGCGTGAGGGGCCGCGCCGACGGGGTGGCCGAACGGAACGATTGCTGCTCGGTGCGCATGGTGATCTGGGATGCTGACCTGGTACGGAACCAACGCAAAGGCCGGCAAGGGGACGCATGGGCCTGCATATCTCGCGCATCGAGATCAAGAACTTCCGCAACTTCCAGCACCTGGTCATCGACAACTTCCCGGTCCACGCGGTAATCGTCGGCGAGAACGGGGTGGGCAAGTCGAACCTGCTGGAGGCGATCCGCCTGGTTCTTGATCCCTCGCTACCCGACGCGCGGCGCCTGCTGCGCGAGGAGGACATCTGGGAAGGCCATCCGACGGGCCTGTCCGGCCATGCTGAGGTGAGCGTCGTCATCGAGCTGCAGGGCTACGACAGGGACGACGATGCCAAGGCTGTCCTGGCCACGGCCACTGTCGACTACGCCCCCTACACCGCCCGCCTGACCTACCGCTTCGCTCCCCGCACCGAGATCGATGCCGCCGGGCAGCAGACGCCGGTCACCGGGCGGCCGCTGACCCCTCAGGACTACGACTTCGTCGTCTTCGGCGGCGACAACGAGAGCAACGACATCCGCTCCATCCGCCGCGAGGTGACCCTGCGCGTCCTGCCGGCCCTGCGGGACGCCGAAAGCGACCTGCAGTACTGGCGACGCAACCCCCTGCGCGACCTTCTGGAGCGGCTTCCCCTGGACCCGGCCAACCTGGAGGCCACCGCGACCGCGGTCGCGGCCGCCGTCGACCAGCTGACCAAAGACGCCAACATCACGAAGCTCGAGCAGCACCTGTCCAGTCGGCTCAAAGAGATGCTGGGACCACGCCTGGCCGTCGACCCCGCCCTCGGCTTCGCCTCCTCCAAACCCGACGAACTCATCCGCTCTGTAAGGCTGTTCGTCGACACGGCTCGCCGCAGAGGCATCTCCGAGACCAGCCTGGGCAGCGCCAACGTCATCTACCTCGGCCTGTTGCTGGAAGCGCTCAGCCAGCAACGCCTGGACGAACAGTTCGTCGCCACCCTCGTGGCCGTGGAAGAACCCGAAGCACACCTCCACGTCAGCCTGCAACGCCACCTGTTCGGCTACCTACTGCGCACAGGCACCTCGCTCATGCTCACCACACACAGCCCGCACATCGCCGCCGTAGCCCCCATCCGCTCCTTCATCGTGCTGCGCGCCACCGACGGCGGCACCGTGGGGGCCAGCACCGCCGCCCTGCCGGTCACCGACGAACAGGCCCAGGACCTGGAGCGCTACATCGACATCAGCCGCGCCGAGGTGCTCTTCGCCTCCGCGGTCATCCTGGTCGAAGGCCTGGCGGAACTGTACGTACTGCCCGCCGTGGCCGCCGCTGCGGGATTCGACCTCGACGCCTACGGGACCGTCGTCGCCAGCGCCCACGGAACCGACTTCAAGCCTTACCGGGCCCTGCTCGGACCCAGCGGCCTGAACACACCCCACGTGATCATCACCGATGGCGACGCCACCCCCGACCAGCTCAACCGACGCGAAGCAGGACTGCGGCGAGGGGCCAGCCTCCACCCAGACGCCGCCCGCAGGACCACGCTCGTCGACGCCATCCGACAACTGCCGCCATACGAGGAAGCCGACTACTACAACCGGCGCGGCCCCCTGGTCCGGGAACTGCAAGACCTCGGCATCTACGTTGGCGCCCAGACCCTTGAAGCCGACCTGTGCCTGCTGTTCGGCGAAGAGATCGTGCGCGCGTTCGAAGAGCTGAACGGTAACCCCGGCGCCGTTGACGACGTGCGCCGCGGCGTCGCCAACGAGCAGGAGCTGTCCCCGGATCTCGACATCCGCACGACCATGCTCAACCGCATCGCCGCCCTGGGCAAAGGCCGCTTCGCCCAGCGGCTCGCCGCGCACATCAGCCGCAGCGACTTGCGCACCCGCCTGTGCACGGCCCTCGGCATCGACGACACCACCCGAGCGATGGACGCCCAGGCCCTGAGCCGCCTGGGCCCCGAGTCCTACCTGCTCCTGGCCCTCGACGACATCTCCCTCCAGGTGCGCGGCACCCCCCTCTTCCCGGCCCTCGCACGCGGCGAAGGCACCAGCGAGCAACGGGAAGCCGATGCCTCAGGTCAGTGATGCGCTGCTGCGCGAACTCGAAGAACTCCACCCCACCCAGCGCACCGCCGTGCTTCACCCCGGCAACGTCGTCCTGCGCGCCGGCCCTGGCAGCGGCAAGACCAGAACCCTCGTCGCCCGAGTGGCGTACCTGCTGCAGACACAGGTGTCCGCCTTCCGGGGGGTCGCCTGCATCACCTACACGAACGCGGCGGCCGACGAAATCCGACGGCGCGTACTCCACAGCGGCGTGCACGCCGAGGGCCGCCTCACCTGTTCCACCGTCCACGCCTTCTGCCTCAACGAGATCCTGCGCGCCTTCCCGGCGATCATCGGGCAGCCAGCGCCGCATGCCGGGCAAGTCCTCGGGGAAACGGCCACACAGGTGCTCCTGCAGCACTGCTTCGACCAGATCGGCATCGCCGAGACCCTCGCCCAGTTCCGGATGCCCGAAAACACCAAGATCCGCCGCGCCCTGGCGTGTGACGAACCCCTCGACGCCTTCGACCCCCGCGAAGTCGCAGCCGCCGCCCGCTACGAGGAAGAACTCGCCGCCCGAGGCGAGATCGACTTCGAGGCAATGGTGACGCGAGCGGTGCGCGTCGTCCGCGACCACGAACCCGTACGGGATCTCCTGCGCGCCCGCTTCCCCCACCTCATCGTTGACGAATACCAGGACCTCGGCGGTGTCCTCCACGAACTCGTCGTAGCCCTGCACGACCTCGCCGACATCACCGTGTTCGCCGTCGGGGACACCGATCAGTCCGTCTTCGGGTTCACCGGAGCCGACGCAAAATACCTGACCGCCCTGGCCAGCCGTGACGACTTCCTCGACCTACCCCTCGAAGTGAACTACCGCAGCGGCCAGGACATCATCACCGCCGCCGAGGCCGCGCTGGGCGAACACCGGGGGCGACGCGCACGCGAGGGCGCACCTCCCGGAGACGTCAACACGTGGCAGGTGCAAGGAGGCCTGGACGAGCATGCCCAGGCGGCCTGCGATCTCGTCGAACAGGCCCAGCAGCGGCAAGTGCGACCGGAACGGATCGCCATCCTCTACCCGCACCGGGGCCCGCTGCTCGATGCCCTGCTGCACGAACTGACCCGGCGCCAGCTGACCTTCCTCTACGAGCGGGATGACAAACTTCCGGCAGGATCGCTTTCCCAGTTCGTCCAGCGCTGCGCCAGCCGCGCCGTGGCCAACCACCAGATCCACGCAGCCGGTCACACCGAGCGGCGAGACATGCTGCGCCGGGCCGAAGCCCCCACACTGGCCGCGTTGGGCCTCTTCCTCACGAGACTTCGACACGAGGCACAGATGCCCCCGCCCGCCTCCCGCCTGGCCCTGCTCAGAGCTCTGCAGCACACCCTCGACCCCATGCCCTCCTACCCGGCCGACGCCCCCGCCGCCACCTGGCTGGAGCGACTGCGGGCCAGCCTCGCACTGAATACCATCGCCGCCCTGCACCCCGACCAGGACAACCACACCTGCCTCGACGACCTCGCCGACCTGTGCCAGAGAGAAAACCTTATGCTGCAGGACCTGGCCCAGGGCGAAGAAGTGATCGGCAAGATCCTCCTGACCACCTACCACGCCGCCAAAGGCCGAGAATTCAACACCGTGATCCTGCCCGGCCTGCTCAACGGGATCATCCCGCGTGACGTCGTAGAGCGCGGGAGGTGGCGCCGCCCCACCCCGAAGGAACTGGCGGAACAGCGCCGCGCCTTCTACGTGGCCCTGACTCGCGCCGAACGCACCGTGCACCTGATCGTCGGCCCCGGATACCGCACAAAAAACGGATACTGGATAGAGAAGGGACCATCGGATTTCGTCGTGGAGATGATCAGGAGCCTTCGGTCCTCAGTGCAGGGCGACACCTGACATCCCCGCCTGACGCGAACACGGTCGGCTGGTGGCTGCACGTGCCCACCCAGTCGGCGCTGCGTCATCGCGGTAATCAGCCGTGACCTCGTTCGGACGGCGTCCGAGGAGAGCCGGGTCGGCGCGACGGCGCCGACGCGATCACGAGATGATCACGTTGAAGAACAGCACGCCTCCGGCGAACGCAGCGCCACCGGCGAGCAGGCCTGCCGCGGGTGTACCGCCGGTCCAGACGGTCAGGCCGGCGGCGGCCGCCGCGGTCAGGACGCCGAGCAACAGGATGACCGCGGCGCGCTGGCTGAGCAGCGGAGGCTGCGGATTGGGCTGAGGCACCGTCACACTCCATGCAAAGTAGGGGAATGCACCTGTGTGTTTCCAGGTGCGGCTGGTGCAGGAGGTATAGGCGGGAACCGAGCACGTCACCCCCTGTGACGTGAATCACCGTCAGCTACCGGAAATTTCTTGAGGAATGCCGGGGGGAAGCAGCCGCGTGGCGTCTAAGACATACGCGAGACGGTCCGCACGGGCCGCCGGGAACCTGTCGCAGATGCAAGGGAGCGGATGTGCCGGAAGCGCTCGAGGGTGGCGAGAACACCGCCTGCACCCCTATGTGCCCCCTCGATGCGGAGGACGCGGAGCTGACGCCGGACGACCTGTCCCGCCTCGACCGCGACCTCGGCGACGTCACGGACCCGCAGGACGCCGCCCGGCGCCGGCAGGCGGACGCCACCATCGTCGAGGTGCTGCGCGCCGACGGCTTCGCGGGCCCGCGCTACCAGAAGGTCGTCAACCGGCTGTCGGAGTACGGCTACCACACCATGAACAAGTGGACCGCCAGCGGCGAGGCCTTCCGCAAGGCCCGCCAGGCCGGTCGGCCCGTGCCGGTACAGAAGATCACCTTCGGCTGGACGCCGGAGGACCGGCACGGCGTCGTCGTCGACAGCGTCCTGGGCGGCCTGCACGTCTTTCGCACCTACGGGCTCGTCCAGGGCCGCTGGAGCCCCGACGGCGGCGCCAGTTTGGACACCTACTTCATCGGTGCGGTCATCCGCGCCTTCCCCCGTGTGTATATCCGCTGGTTCGACGGCCACCAGCAGAGGCAGACTGAACTGGACCACTCCCAGGACCGCAACGAGAACGCCGACGTGTTCTCCCTCGTGCCCGACCAGCGGGCCCCCGATCCCGCCCACACCGCGGTCACCCACGACTACCTCGACCGTCTCCTCCCGCTGGTGACGGACCCGCAGGTCCGCGAGGCCCTCGGATGGCGTGCCATGGGATACACCCAGAAACAGGCAGCGCAGCGGGCCGGCTTGACGGAGAAAGCACTCGAGCGCCGCACCCGCCGACTGCGTGACCGCCTCGCCCCGCGCGTGCGCCAGCTCGAACTGGGAGAGGGAGGAGCACGATGAACGTCCGAAGCGAAGGGACCATGAACATTTCCGAGACGCCGGACTACGACGACTTCGACGCCCTGCTGGACGCCTCCAGCCTCGGGGCACCGCGAGTGGTCGCCGCGCTCGGTTCGGCCACCCCGGACGCCCGACGGCGCTTCAACACCGCCGCACACCACCCTGCGTCCTGCAGCCCCGCCCCGGCAGACTCGCCCGCCGACACCGGTGTACAGACCCAACGACCCACGTCCTCAAACCCTGAGGGCAGGGCCGTGGTCACGGAAGTCGGACTCATCACATGCTCGACCGGCTCCGGAAAGACGCACGCCTTCCTCGACCAGACCAGCCAGGCACGCCGCCGTACGAACATCGAAGAGGGATTCACCAGCCGACCGGCACGTCTCGCCGTCACCGCCTGGCCCCGGCCGTTTGCCTCACTGCCCCTGTATGTGCTCGACGAGGCTCACCGGTCGACGAACCCGATCACTGTGCAGGTACAGGGATATCTGGCCGCGCTCCTGAGCAACCGCGTGACCAGCCGTTCGCACGCCCCACGGCATTCCGGGGACCTGTGCCAGCTGTTCCACCAGACCAGCGCACTCCCGGCTGCCCTGCGCCGCATTGAACGACCAGCGGGGGCGGAGCGCGACGCGCTGCACGACAAGCTAGTCCGGCGTCTCCTCACCGACTTCGAGACGGTCGACAGGGCATACCGCCGGGCAACTGCAGTTATGCGCCTCGCCACTTGGATGGCGGACATGCGGCACGGCACAAGTGAACAGAACCTTTGGGGGCAGGCCTGGCCAGAGGCGACAGCCTTCTCGTGGCTTGTTGACGCGGACGAGACACCGGCAGACCTCGATAACCAGTCCTTCCCGGGCATGCCGTGGAGCAGAACGGACGGGCCGCAGCTGCGCACCAAGCAAATGCGGTGCCTTCGGCGCAACTGCCGGCGGCACCCAGCGATGCCGCCCGACGCCCCCTTTTCCCCCCAGGACCTGTTGCGTCGTATCGCCCGACTCGGCCCCGCACCAGGCGAGCGGCCTCTGGACCGCAACGGACTGGCCGCGACCGGCTCCGAGGGGTGGCTTAACTGGCTGCACGCCACGGCGCCCACCGACAACGGCTGGCTGCCGCTTATGTACGCATGCGTCTTCAACGAGATGGGACACGCCAGCCACGTCAGCGCACCTTGGCCCGACGCACCACGCGAAGTGGAGCTGGCCACGGTACGTGGGCTGCGACTGGCCTGCCGGGCGCTCCGTACGACCGATCATCCCGCGCCCAACGATCAGCACGCGTCTGCAGCAGCTTCCACGGCAGACAAGAAGCAACAGCACGACACCGGCGAGGCGCGCATCGAATCGTGGCACGGCATGGTTCACGCCTCGATCACGGCGCATCTCCATCCAGGTGTCGGCAGCAGCCCCCTGCCGCTGCCTACACACCTCAACTACCGCCTGACGGATCCTTACGCGGTAGAAGCCGTGTTCGATCCCGGGCCACACCAGGTGACGTGGACATTCGCCAGAGATCTCTTGGCGGACGGGCTGCATGGCAAGGCGGGCAGAGGCGACATCAGCATCTGGACCAGCCCTGCCGATTCTGGTCATCCGCGCGCTTTCATGCAGCTCAAGTCACCCACCGGAACAGCCCTGCTGTCCTTGCCGCCCGCACCCGTAAGGGAGTTTCTGACCGAGACGACCCGCATGGTGGCAAGAGGAAGCGAACACGCCTTGCTCAGTTCCAGCCTCAACGATCTGGAAGCGCAGCTGAACCAGCTCAGTGTCTTCCCCGGAGGAGTGGACTGACGTGTGCCGCGGCACCGCTGCGCGCCACTCCAGGTGCAGGCTGAAAGCCCGATCACATCCGGCGCTAGGGTCCTGCAGACCGGCTTCCTCGTGCGGAACTCATCCGGCGCGGTGCCTCCCACAGCTTGGCTGCGGGAGGCACCGCGCCGCCGGTGAGAGAGCCGGACGTGCAGAGGCAGGGGGCTATCGGCTGTCGCCGCGGCCGATGCGGATGTCGTCGAGGAGCCGCTTGGTGATGGCTTCCGGTTCGTTCTCGGTGGCGGTTTCGATGGCTTCCTGGGCGGCCTGACAGATCAGGTCGCTGAGGGAGGCGATGTAGCCGCCGGTGCGCTGGTGCAGGTACTTAGAGAGTTTCAGCAGGGTGCCGGGCTTGTGGTCGTACAGGCACAGGTCCTCGTCGAAGCCCTGGACGACGCTGTGCCAGTCCTCGCCGTAGGGGATGATCCCCGCCCACAGCACCGGCAGGTCGCTGAAATAGGTCTTGCCCTTGACCACGTCGGGCAGGTTCTTGCGCCGCCTGTCGTAACGGGCCTCGTGAACGATCTCGCGAGCGCCGGTGCCGCAGAAGACGAACGTGGTGTTGGTGCGGTCCTGCAAGGCTTCGAAGTAGCTGAAGGCGGCCGCGATCTCGTTGTCCTGGATTCGGTTGATGCCGTCGATGAGGACGAGCCGGGTCTTCGCCTGGCGCATCACATGGGCGACGGCCTCGGTCATGTCGGCGGTGCGGCGGTTGCGGTCGTCCGGATGGAGGGTGTGGTTGAGACCCAGAAACTCGGCAAAGGGCAGCGACCAGTGCAAATTGCTCCCCCGCTCGGGCGGGACGGTGACGTAGACGACGGGGATGCGGTTGGGGTCAGGGCCCAGGTCCGATTCGATCAGGCCCTGGAAGCCGCGGCCGATCTGCACCAGCAGCGTGGACTTGCCGGTGCCCCGGTCCCCGTCGATGATCATGTCCGTGGCGCGGCCGACGCTGCGAAAGCGGTTCTTGCGCAGCTGGCGCCGTGCGTCCAGCAGACCCCGCCACAACGCCGGTGTGATCACCGGGAGCATCTCGGCGTGGTACATCAGGCGCGGGTCACGGGGCCCGACCTCGGTGCCCTTGGGCGCCCAGTCGGCGCGCTCGAGCGGGGCGAGGCGACGCGAGGCCGCAAGGTTCCAGCCCTCCCGTGTGGTCAGCAGCGGGGGGTCGACGGGCTGGGTCACGGCCTCGGCTACGCCGGGGCCGAAGACGCTGATCAGCTTTTCTCGGTTCATGATGCTTCTCCGTCGTCTTCTTCGGCACCAGGCTCTGCGGTGGGGGGCGGAGCCGGTCGGGGGGCGGGTTGCTGGGTGATGCCGAATACCTCGGCCGCACCGCCGCGCAGGCTCAGCGCGCCCGTCCGGTACGCCCGGGCGGGTTCCTGCACACCCTTGCCGCCGGTGGCCGCGGGCTGGCCGGCAACGGCCGGTTCGACATCCGTGTCGGTCTCCGTGCCCGGATCAGCGGGCAGCGGGGGAGGGGCGGGACGGGGTGCGTGCAGGAAGTGTTCGGCGGCCATGGTCAGCGCCGGCGCCCGCACCACGGTGGCGGGGTCAGGGTCGGGGATGCCCTCGTACGGATCGGCCACCGGCACGTCCAGATCGAGGATCGGGCCGGTGAACAACTGCGGCACTCGCACAGTGTCGGGGTCCGGGCCGCGCCGGGCCCGCTCACGCAGACGGGACACCTCGCGGGCGATGCGCCGCTGATCCTCTTTGTGGCCGCCGTCCTCAAGGACGGCGAGGGTGGCCTGCTCCCACGTCCATTCGGTCCACTCGTCGCTGATGAGCCGCTGGTGGATGAATTCCGCCTCCACCCAGTCGTCCTTGTTGTGGTCCCACAGCCACACGAACCGCGGCGCGTAGGGGCTGTAGCGGATCTGCCAGCGCCTGCCCTGTCCGGGAATCTGGGTGTGCCGGTTCTTGTACTCCTGCAGGGCCTCGCTGTTGTAGGTGCGGTTGCCGATCCTGACGCCCTTGTCCGTCACCTTCAGATAGTTGAACGGCAGCAGCTTGCGGTTTTCGTGCGCCGTCAGCACCAGCGGCACATGC
This sequence comes from Streptomyces sp. ISL-99, assembly GCF_018614005.1. NCBI lineage: Bacteria > Bacillati > Actinomycetota > Actinomycetes > Kitasatosporales > Streptomycetaceae > Streptomyces > Streptomyces sp. ISL-99. The sequence continues at coordinate 27,514 of NZ_JAGGPC010000073.1, read as the reverse complement.
CCCTCGGCGGCCACCAGGGTGGCGTACATGCGGTTCGGGCTGATGGTCAGGCCGGGTAAGAACGGGCTGCGCAGCCCGTCGTGCGGTTTTTGCTGCCAGTCCAGGGCGATCCACTCATTGAGCAGGTCCTGCAGCTCGTTCAGGCTCCACAGCGGCCCGTCGGCGACGTGTTTGCCGCGCCGCTTCAGGTCCGAGCCGGTGTAGCCGGCGACGTACTGCGAGAACCGCCGCTTGATCGCGTTGAAGGTGCTTTCGATGATGGCCTTGTCGGTGGCGGTGCGTTCCCGGGCCGGGCGGACCTTGATGCGCAGCATCCGGCACACGTCGTCGAAGTGCTCGCTGTTGAAGATCTTGCCGTGGTCGACGACGACCATCCGTGGGCGGATCACCGGCCGGGCGGCCGCACCGGCCATCCGCGGATCGCACGCCACCAGATCCGCGTACGGCATCTCGGAGTGTTCCGCCAGCGCCCGCGGCGACCAGCCGGGCCGGGCAGGCATCGGGGCCAGGGCCTGGGCCAGCATGAGCACCGCGTCGAAGGAGCGGGTGGCGCGTCCGCCCAGCCGCCGCCCCCTAGGCCCGCGGCCCCGCACCTTCGGCACGATCATCGCGCCGATGATGGTCCTCGACACCACATCGATCGCCGCGGTCAATTCCACCTGCACCGGCCGCCCGTCGTCGCCGATCGCGATGATGTCCAGGCCGGTGGAGTCGATCTGCACCTGCTCGCCCAGCCGTCGAGCCCGGGTCGGCGTGTAGGGAGGCACCGCGCCGTTGGCTTCGTCCAGGCGGCGGTCGGTGGGCCAGTGCAGCGAGGCCACGTTGATGCCCAGCCGCCCCAGCAGCCGGTAGAAGGTGGCCCTAGAGATCATCAACTTGTCGTACTCGGCCTCGTGTTCGCGCCACACGGCGGCCTGCAGCCGCTCGTACAGCCGGCTGGCGTCCCCGTCGGATTCCCCGAGCCCGGACTTGACCTCCGCCAGCAGTAGCTTTACTACCCGTTCGTCGGTGCGCCCCCAGGGCGAGCCCGGCACGATCTCGCGGATCAGCCCGAACACGCCGCGCGCCTGATACGCGCGCCTGCGCCGCTCGAGCGTGCCGGCCGAGGCATGCCGGAAGCCCAGCGTCTTCATTTCCGTGGCCTTGGCGGCCAGACGCTGGCGCACGGTGAAGCGGTCGGGGTCGTAGCCGGGGCGCGGTACCGCGCCCTCCTCGGCATCCGGGGGCACCCCGTCTTCGATCTCCCGCAGATGGCGCTCCCAGTCCCGCACCAGCTTCAAGTCGGCCTCCGACAGGAGGGACAGACGGCTAGTGTCCGTCACCTGTTCCCGCTCGAGTCCCTGCAGGTCCTCGTCGAGGAGAGCGAAGTCGTCGGCGCCGACCACGGCCTCGACCAGGGCTCGGGCATCCGCTCCCTCCTCATCCAGGCAGCCCAGTTGCACTTCTGCACCCTGTAGCACCAGGACCCGGTAGGTGCCGCCCTGCCAGCGCAGCCTCGCCCCTAGCCGCAGTCCGGCCTGCTCTCCTGTATCCGGCTGCCTCACGGCTGTTGCCATCCCTTTATGCCTCCTCGGCATCAGCCGCCTGGCTGGCCCACACCGGCGAGGTCGGCAGCAGCGGCTTGGTCCAGTCACACTTCAGCTCGCCCGTCCACACCAGATGCCAGGCATAGCCGGGCGCGTTCAGCCCGAGGCCCGAGGCGGCCGCGCCCGCCTGCAGCGGGCGCGGCGTGGCGAACACCTCCAGCAGTACATGGCGGACGTGATCGGCGGGGGCGAACTCCGGGCCGCTGAAGTGCGCGGCGCTTTCCAGCGAGGACCGCAGCACCCCCTGCGGCACCTGCAGCGGGCGTATCTCCCAGCCCGCCTCGTCGCCGGCCTGCCGCAGTACCCGCTCCTCCACGCCCGCCTCGTCGCGGGGCGGGTGCGCGAAGACCAGTCGGCGTTCGTCGCGGGTGCGGGCGACGAATGCCGGCTCTACGGTGCCGCGCCGGCCGTCCAGCTCCCACTGCACCTGCACCACACCGGACTGGAAGCACACGATGTCCGGGTCGAAGTCGAGGAGCATCGCCGCGGCCATCTGCACCGTGCTCGTGCACCACACCACCTGCCCGGTGGTGGCCGAGGCCCACTTGGTCAGGATGGAGCGGCGGCCTTTGTAAGCGCGGGGTTCGGACAGCGGCTCACGCTCCTCGACCGGCACACCCCGCAGCCCAGCCGGCTCGTCGCGGCAGGTCCGGCCTGCCGCGTTGCGGTACTGCACCTGTACGTTCATCGGCCAGGGCAACCCTTCCCGCACCCGTCATCCCGCAGCCCTTGGCGGCGTGACGTGCTCGGGCCGATGGTATAGGCAATTGCAAGCTGCCCACAGGACAGGTTGCAATTGCTCCCTTGGGCGGCTATCTGGCGGACTTAGAGATCGTCTCGTTTGGTTTGCCACTGCGGCCAGAAGTGCCCGGATCCTTGTGACTGACGGGGGATACAAGACGCGTTCCGGGCCGCTCCACGGCTCTGGGCGTTCGGTGGCGGACATGGGAGCCGCTGCAGCTGCACAGGGCCGGGGTAGAAGGCTGAGCTGTTGGGGCCGGCCATGTCCTCGCCGATGAGGTAGCGGTAGACCCATTCAGCGAAGCTCATGTGGTGTTCGGTCCAGCCGATCTCTCCATCTTCGACCAGGAGCCGTGGGATGACGGATCCAGGGGCCAGGAAGATGGTCTCGCCACGGTCGGTGCTCGCGATCGGCCACAGTCCGTCGGTGGTGCCGAAGCTCAGCTCCTTGAGTCCGAACAGCAGGCGGGGATCTTCGTCGGTGTCAAGGTCGAGTTCGTCCCAGGGCACTTCGTTCAAGGCCCGGACCGTGTCCCGGATCCACTGCCCCAGGTTCCATCGCTCGGTCGCAGGATGGGACAGATACAGATGGCCGTTGAGATGGATTGGAGCGTATGCGTCGACGAGGACTTGGTAGTCGGAGGGCAGCTGTATTCCGAGTTGGTGTGCCGGATACCGCGTCGTCGCAGGTAGCGTCGAGTTGGGGGCCGTGGCCGTAGTGTCCGGGTGTCAGTCCTGCGGGAGTAGCTGTGGATGGGTGTGCGCCCGTGTTTGGCTTCCGGCTTCTCGCGCCTGTGAACGCAGTTGCTTGCCGGTACCGGCCGCCGTGCCCAGCGCAGGAAGGATTCGGTCGGGTGCGCGTGGTGGAGTCTGAGGGTCAGGGGCGGCTCAGACCCCACGTCTGCAAGGCATATGGCCGCCCCTTCTCCTCACCCGTGATCAGCGGCACGTCGAGCAGTCTGAAGCCCGCCTTGGTGGCCACGGCGACGCTGGCGGCATTCTCGGCCTCCAGCTCCAGGATCACCTGCTCCGCGCCAAGCTGATCGAAGGCGTACGCGGCCATCACCCGCACCGCCCGCGCTGCCAGCCCCTGGCCCCGGTGCACCGGGCCGACCGCATAGCCGAGCTCCGTGCCCTCGGGTGCACGCCGCAGCATTACCTCGCCGAGCGGTGCGCCGCCGTCGACGGTGATGGCGAGCAGGATGGTCGTGCCCTCCTCCCGCATCTGCCGGTCCCGGTCCAGCGGTGCACGGGCGGCGGCTTCGTCGAAGGGTGAGACGATCGGTGTCCAGTACGCGATGTCGGGGTGGTCAAACAGCCCCGGCATCGCGGACAGGTCCACTTCCGTCCAGTCGCGGAGGACAAGCCCCTCCCCCGAAAGCTCAATCCGCTCGGGCAAGGACGACATGGTGCTACTCATAATGGTGGACCTCCCTGGCTTGTTCAGGACGAGGCAGGATAACCAGGAACAGGCGTAGGCCCACGGGAATATTGCGGGGATTCATCAGACCCCGGCCGTGGTGGTGTCCGCCAGAGCCTCCGACGGCTCCCGCAAACCACCTGCACCAGGACCGGCGCGATTGCTCCGTCGGTGCCGGGCACGCTGCAGACCCGCAGTTGGTGAGCTTTCGAACTCCGGGGTGATGAAGACCCGGTAAGCAGTCTCCGTTTGACCCCGGGGATCCAGGAACTCCAAGGAATCGGTGGCCTCGGGGGCGGCGGCCACGCCCACGATGGTCGTGGCCAGCCTCAGGTCATGAAGGCCCAGAGCCGATACGGCTTCATCCAGCCTGTCTGCTGGGAAGGCCAGCAGGCGGCCGGCCTCCATGGGAGCTCAACCGGCAGTTCGTTCAAGAGCTTCACACGGATCAGGCGCCCAGCCCACGTATGCTACTGATTGGCAACTTAAGGGGGAGTTCTCGTCCGAGGACTCTGGGTTCGCGCCGCCGGTCGACCAGCCGTGACGCATGCGCGGGCCTCGATGAAGGACGTATATGCATCACCGTATGACGCGGCATACTGTCGCGTTTCTGACGGTCCTGGCGGTCTTTCTCTGCCTGGGCCTGGGGGAGAAAACCGCGGCGGCGGCCGAGGGCATTGAGAACCGAAAGGCGGCCGCTGACGCCACCGAGAAGATCGCGGGAATCGTCAAGGCCGCCGCCAAGTACTCCGGCTGTGGAGCCAAGCCGCTGCTGGAGAAGCCCGCCTGCTACCGGGAGTTCGCCGACAAGGCGATCCGGGCCGGCGTCGGCGTAGGCGTGGCCGGATACGCCATTCACTACCTGCACAAGGACAGCACCCAGCACTTCGTCAATCTGCGCAAGGAACTCGCCGGATTCGAGCAGCTGAAGGAGGCGGTGAAGCAGGAGCCCGCCAAGATCGCCGACCCGGCCACCCGGGCCGAGGCGGAGAAGCGGATCCACGCCGCCTACGCCGCCGCACGGGCGGATGTCGATCACCGGCTGGCGAAGGTCAACGAGACCATTCAGACAGTCCTGGCCCTGGCCGAGGTCACCGTCGCCTTCCTGCAGGTGATCTTCGCGCTGGCTGCCATCGTCGGCGACCCGGAGTTCCAGAAGGCCGCGAAGAGCGTCAGGACCGGTCTGGAGGGAGTGGGCAAGGACCTCGACCAGATCAACGCCGGTCTGAGCCAGATGAGTCGGGCCATGGACGACATGAACAAGTCGCTGGGCGAGGTCAACGGTGCGTTGGACCAGATGAACCAGGGGATCGGCCAGGCCAACAAGGGCATGGAGGAGTTGAACCGGGGGATCGGCCAGGCCAACAAGGGCATGGGGGAGATGAATCGGGGGGTCGGCCAGGCCAACAAGGGCATGGACGAGCTCAACAAGCACGTGCCGGGCATCAAGAAGGGCGCCGAGAAGCTCAAGGAGATGCCCGGTATCGAGTTCGACTTCTCCCACATCAAGGACACCTGGAGCTCCGGCACCTCCGGACTCGACGCCGACGAGCAGCAGCGTCGCATGGGTCTGCTGCTGGATCTGCTGCCCGGGATCGGGGACGGAAAGGGCATCGTAGAGGCCGTCACGGGCAAGGACCTCGCCACCGAGGAGGAGCTCAGCGGGCTCGACCGGGCCACGGGCGCGTTGGTGGTACTGCGCTGGCTCAAGGTCGGCAAGAAGGCCCTCACCGGAGACGACGTGAGGGACGCCCGCAAGGCCACGTGCGTGGCTGGAAGTGTCACGGACAACAGCTTCCCGGCCGGAACTCTGGTCCTCATGGGCGACGGCGCCGCCACGCCGATCGAGCGGATACGCGAGGGCGACGAGGTCCTGGCCACCGATCCTGAGACGGGCAACACCAGGCCGGAACCTGTGACCGACCTGATCACTGGATCGGGGGACAAGCGACTGGTCACTCTCACCGTGGACACCGACGGCACGGCCGGCGACCGCACGGACACGATCACGGCGACCGACCACCACCCGTTCCGGACGCTCGGCCCCGACGGCTGGACCTACGCGGTCGACCTCACTCCCGAGACGTGGCTGCGCACCAGCACGGGAACCGCAGCGCAGATCACCGCGGTCGAGACCAGTACCGTTCCACAGACGGTCCACAACCTCACCGTCGCCCGGCTGCACACGTACTACGTGCTCGCCGGAAGCACGCCCGTCCTGGTCCACAATGCCAAGAAGAACAAGTGCAGCCTTGAGATCGACCACGTCGGCCAGGTGGACCAGGACTGGGTCACCAAGGGCGCTCACGTCAACATGAAGGACGGCATGGAGGTGGCCCTGCGCCCGGACGGCAAGGGCGGTATCCGGGGCGAGGCGATCCGCCTGTCGCGCGGCACTGCCACTCAGAAGCAGGTCGACGCCGTCGTCGCGACGATCAAGTCCGACCCCAAGTGGCGCGCGGACATGATCAGGGTAACGAAGGGTGCCAAGGAGGTCTTCGAGTCCAGCGCCAAGGCTATGAAGGAAGGCCGCAATCCGCAGTGGCGCTTCAGCAACGACCGGACGGCCGAACTGCAGGCCCTGATTGAGGCAATGGAGAAGATGTAGATGTCCGATCTGGATTGTTACGCCCACGTCGCCGCCCGCGGCGACGTACTGGGCGTGGGCATCGGCGCGCAGCCCGCCGAGTGGGTGGGCCGGCTGGGGGCCGACTACGTCGACGACGCGGACGGAGGTCTGCTGCGGCGCGACTACGGGCTCGTGGAGCTGTCGTTCCAGGAGGAGCACGGTGCCTGGCCCTGCTTCGGGATCAGCGTTCAGTTGCACCGGCTGCGGTGGGACACGGAGTCGGCCGTGCCGGCACCCCTCCGGAGCGTGTACGGCGACTTCGCCCCTCGGATGCCCTTCGAGGACCTGGTCGCCGCGATCACCCGCCTCGGCTGTTCGGTCGAACCGGACGACGACGGGACGGCCGCGGACTTCCACCGCTACCGGGTTCCCGAGTCCGGCGTGAGGATCTTGGTCCGCGTGGACGCCGCCACCCATGGGTCGACGGGTGACGTGTGGAGCCTCAGCGTGTCTCCCGCCTGGTGGCGCGAGACCGGCTGACGGGGGCCGGGCCCCGGCCGGCACAGATCGGCTGGGGCCCGGGCGCCACGTGCAGGTGTGCTCGTGGTCGACTGAATGCCGCTTCGCGGCGGCGGACAGGTTCTGTCGCCAAGGCGTACTTTTGGTATGAATTTCGCTGGAATGGCACTCTTGGGTGATTATTGGGTTTAGGTCACTGCAGACGACGCGGATCTAGCGTTTCGTGCCCAGGCAGCGGCTGCGGCAACATCTCCCAGACCCCTCCGTCGACAGGGTCGTAGTAGGGTCGCAAGTGCAGGATGTCCCTGCGGCGCTCCTTCGGCAACGACCACACTCCGCGGCCGTATCTGAACGGCAGGCAGGACCGCTGAACCCACGCCTGTACGTTTCCAACTGGTCTGCGGGAGCCCCGGGGAACGCATTCGGAAAGAGCCCGCGCCAGCCCTGTCCGGGGATTCCAGCGCGGCGCACGGGTCCTCGACACCGTATGGCTGCGATGCCGATGCAGCCACAGCTCGACCGGTAGACGAACCTCGTCTACCTCGAACGGGCTTCCCCACGAGCGGAAGAGCTGCCGCATCTGGCGCTCCCACGCACCCGGGTTCAGTCCGCCCTCCATCTGACCCTGGTGCCACTGCGCGAACATCTGCGCCAGCCGCACGACCTCCGGATAGATGACGACGAGCGCGGGAAACGGGTCACTGTAGTCGAGTGCGGGAAACGGCCGTTGCCGCTCGATCCACACAGGAAGCGAAAGACGCGGGTTGTTCCACCAGTAGGCACAGGCGCTCAAGGCATCGGAGAATAAGAGCCGGCCCGTGGTGCCCAGCCGTTGCTCGAAGCGGATCCGCTGCTGTTCTGCCCGAATCACCTGCGGGATGCGACCGCACAAGGATGCCCGGATGGTCTGCTGTTCAGGCTGGGCATCCAGCCAGCACCCATGCTGTCGGCATACCTGCCACGGCATGTCGCACCAGACGAAAACCGGATGCCGAGAGCCTTTCACCGCAGCGCACCTGTGGCAGCCCTGCAGTAGACGTGGCAGTCCCGGCGCAGGGCGTTCCCATCGCCAGGCGCTCTGCGGGGTGAGCCCTGCCAGCAGGGATCCATCACGCAAACAGCGCAGGGCCTTCTGCAGTTGAGCTGTGGGACGGCCGGAGAGGACGGAGAGACGCTCCAATGCGGCGGCACTCAGATACAGCTCCGTCTCGCTTGGCTGCACCGGGCCCGCCGGACCGGAGCCAAGCAGCGTCAACAGGTCGGTCGTCCCCAGCCCATTGGCCCGGGCGAGACGCTGCACGTACGAACCGTTCGTCTCACCTGCCAGAAAGCCGATCCTCTGAGGAAGAGCCCGCAGCACAGGCATGGACTCTGTTTTGGGAGACTCCTTGACCGACACGAGAACCTGGCCTCCGAAGGACTCTTACCGGATACGAAACGGCTTCACGCGCCAGACCATGCTGGCGACGGGTCAGCGATGGGCCATTAGTCAACGACGGCAACATTGAAAAATTTTGGCAGTTGGTCGACAGTGGTCGTGCTTGATACGTCTCCCGCGGCGGCAAGGCCGAAGCGCGTGCTCTTGTCAGAAGCGCCATCCCCGAATCCTGGGTGACACCGGCAAAATAGGGCGCTTGGTATTCTTGGCCACAAGAATACGGCAGTGAAGCGAACGGGTATGCGGATAGCTGGCCTTCGGCGCTTCGCCGCGACGGGGCCGCTCGGTCAGCCATAGGGCCGCTCGGTCATTGCGAGGACTCCCCATGGGACACACGTGATCTCGTCGACGGATTGCATTCCGCCGATCTCTTCGTGCGGTAGGGCGAGGGGCAGGTGGGTCCCGCGCGGTCGCGGCTGAACCGGCGTCCGGGGGAGGGTGTGCTTCTCGCTCCACGCCTGAAGAGCCATCCCAATGTCCGAGCGAAATTCCGACTTCGCTTGCCTCAACCACTCACGCTGGTGGACACGGGTCAGGCGTCCCTCGACGCGTCGGCGCTCCGCCGAGATCATGGCGCTGGCTACCTTCACCACGGTCGGCAGCAGCCGCAGGGGTGTGGTGCGGTCGGTGCCGAGGCGCGGCGCTCGTACAGCCTCGTGTGCCAGGACTCCGAAGGCATCTGCCACCAGGACCCGGCCCGCCGGCCCCAGCCTGCGAACGAGCTCCACGCGCCGACGCTCTGCCTCCACCACGTGGGGGCCGGGGGCCAGGTCAATGAAGGGCACTTTGTCGTCGCGCGAATTGTCACTGAACCGCCCGTGCCGCACGCAAATGTGCCACCTGTCGGGACAGATGAGCCACACAGGTTCATCGACCTCCCGGACGGTGGCACACAGGGCGCACCCTCGCACCAGGTACCCGCCGTGGGGCACCCACGGCCACTTCCACACCGGTCCGCCGTCAGCGTTGTCGGGTAGCAGATGTTCGTCACTGGTGCTGGGCAGCGCTCTGGTCAGTTCCCCGACGGGCCGGCCGATCAGTGCGGCCAGACGGCCCCTTGCTGCCCGGTTGACGTACAGCTCGGTGTAGCGCGGATCCACATCAGGTGCGGACTGCCCTTCGCCGAGGCTGTCCAGGAGCCGGCTGGCAGTCAGTCCGTTGCGGGTGGCGAGACGTGTCATGTATGAGCCGGTGGACTCACCGGCCAGGAAACGGACCTTGAGCGGCAGCGACCGTGGGTGCACTGAAGAACCTCGTCCCTGCGCTGACTCCTGTGTGGCGCTTCGCCCCCTGCAGGTGATTTCGGCAACGACGAGCGAGATTACTCCTGACAAGGTAATTTCGCTGCCGCAGAGCCATTTTCGGTACCCGGGCCGTACTGGTGCATAACCTGGTGCCGCATAAGCGCAGGTACGAGAGCGAGAGACCCGCAGACCCATGACGCACCCCGGCATCCAGCTGCGGGATCATCAGCGCGAAGCGTTCAAAGCCGCCGTCCGCAGCCTGGCCCACATGCCCCGCGTCACCGTGGTCTCCGCCACCGGTAGCGGCAAGACGATCACCGCGATGCGGATCGCCGAGCACTTCGCTAGCCGCGGCAACATTCTCGTCGTCGTCCCGTCGCTGAACCTGGTCAGCCAGACCGCCGGGCACTGGGCCAGGTACAGCGTCATCGAGAACATGCTCGGCGTCTGCTCCCTCAGCCCGGCCCAGACCGGCACCGTTCGCCTCCCGCTGACGACCAATGCCCGCCGGATCGCCGAACTCGTGGCGGGCAACACCGGGCCCACAGTCGTCTTCACCACCTACTCCTCCCTCCCGGCACTGACCCGCGCCCACAAGAAGTACCGGCTCCCGCCGTGGGCTATCGCGATCATTGATGAAGCCCATCGCAGTAGCGGCAGTAGCAACAAGCAGTGGGCGGCCATCCACAAGGACAGCGCCGTGCCCGCCCGGCGGCGTCTCTACATGACCGCCACCCCCCGCACTTGGGGACTCGAAGACCCCGGCAAAAAGAAGCGCCGCAGGAAGCCCTCCGCCCCCGACGGCCCACCTGAACCCCTCGCCTCGATGGACGACCCCACGATCTACGGCCCCGTCGTCTACCAGCTCGGCCTCGCCGACGCCATCGACCGCGGCATTCTCGCCGACTACCGCATCGTCGTCCCCGTCATCGACGACGACGAGCTACGCGAAGTACTCCAGACACGCGGCGCCACCCAGCACATCGACGGACTGCGCCTGTCCGCCCTCCAGGTCAGCCTCCTGCGCACCATGGCCACACACCAGGTACGCCGCGTCATCAGCTTCCACAGCCGCATAGCCAACGCCCACCAGTTCAGCCAAACACTCCACGACACCGTCGCCGCAGCCGCCAAAAGCATCGGCATCCGCCGCCTATGGGCCTACCCCCTCCACAGCGGACAGCCCCTGCGCGAGCGAGCCGGCCGCCTCGCCGAATTCGAAAGCATCCCCCTACTGCGCCGCCGCACCAGGAATCCTGATGCCGTCGACGGCGCCGTACTGTCCAACGTCCGCGTCCTGGGAGAAGGCGTCGACGTGCCGGACGCCGACGCAGTCCTGTTCGCCGACCCCAAACGCAGCCCTTCCGACATCATCCAGGCCCTCGGCCGCGCACTCCGCCAGCCGCCGGGCTCCGGCAAAATCGCCGTATTGATCATCCCGGTATACGTAGGCCGCCGGCAGACCACTGAACAGGCGCTGGAATCCTCAGAGTTCAAGATTCTCTGGGAGGTCCTCAACGGGCTGCGCGAGCACGACGCCAAAGTCTGGCGCCGCCTGGGCGGCGGAGGCCACGACCCCGACCGCGACGACAAAGCCCCCTTCCCGCTTGCACCCGAACGCGCCGCCGAGATCGCCCCCATCACAAGCCTGCGCGCCCACCAGACCGACACCCGCATATGGTCGGCAGGCTGGACCGCCGCCATCCGCTTCTACGAGCGCCGCAAGCACCTCAACGTCCCCAGCGAATACACCGACCCGTCCGGCTACCCCCTCGGACTCTGGATCGGCCAACAGCGCTCCCTGTACGCCAACGGCAGCCTTGCCCCCGACCGGGCCCTGGCGCTGTCCAGCCTCAACATCTCCTGGCCCCATCCTCCAGGCAGCTTCGAAGACCGCCTCGAAGCTGCGGTGACTTTCGCCGACACCCACGGCACTCTCGCCCTCACCATCGTCCCCAGCAGCAGCGACGGTCCGATGATCCGCTGGCTCAACCGCCAGCGCGCCCTGGCCGACAGCGGACGCATGCACAGCGCGCGGACCGCCGCCCTCAACGCTGTCGACCCGTGGTGGAACCCGCCGTGGGGGGTGGCCTGGCAGCACGACTACACCCACGTATGCCTTCAGCTCGCCACCCAGACCAACACTGCTGCCTTCGAGCCCGCACCCGTTTCCGGCGAAGACCCCCATACCTGGCTGGACCGACAGATCACACAGCTACGCGACCTGCACACCCAGCAGGTCCGGCTCCTGAACGACCTAGCCGCCCGTCACCCCGACATCCACCCCCACAGCCTGCTGCTCCTGCCGGCCTCCGCTCCACGGACCCGCGCCTTCCACCGCGGCCTTAAAGCCGCCCGGCAGTTCCACCAGCGAGAAGGGCACGTCCAGGTCACCATCGGGCACCGGGAGAACCTCCACGGCGACGACGTCCTCCTCGGCCGCTGGATCAGGAAATGCCGTACCAACACCGCACAGCTGACAGGACCGCAGATCTCTGCACTGACCGCCCTCGGTATCGAACCGGAGCCAATCTTCCAGGAAGCCGAACTCACTGTGCCCGACGCTACTGAGGACGAGGACGACGTCTGGTGGGCAGCACCGGAACTGCCCTGGGTGTCACCAGCCCGGCTCTCCTCTCACTGAACCAACGCGGCCATGCACACTGAACAGCCGCCACCATCAACACCGGCCGGGCCGCGGGTGGTGGATGAGGCTCGGTGAGGGCACCAGGACCGCATGCACTTCACGAGCCAACGGTTCAACCGATCGCCAGCAGATGGTTGTTACCGGACGTCGCGGGTTTCCCAGCCGGGTGGGAGTTTGGGCAGGCCGATCAGCGCGTCGATGTTGAGGTGTTCTTGGAGGAGGGCTTTGAGGCCGCGGCCGTCGATGAGTTGCATGCGGCCGGTGCGCTGGGCGAAGTCGTGGCTTGCTTTGCCGAACCAGGCGGTGGTGACGAGGATGCCTTTGGCGGCGGCTTTGTCGTGCATGACACCGGCCAGGGCGCGGACGGCTTCGGTGGGCACGGTGTTCTTGGTGCGTTTGGCCTGGATGATGCACAGCCCGCCCATGATGGGGTCCTCGTTGGTGGCGACCGCGTCGACGCCGTCGTCGCGGGAGGCCTGGGTGACCCAGGCTTTGAGCCCGATCGCTTCGAACAGGCGGCGGACTAGGTGCTCGAACTCGATCGGGTCCAGTGCCACGAGGTCGGGCCGGTTGTCGAGGCCGGCCACGACGTCGACCTCGGGCGCCCGCTTGTACTTGCTCAGGTCAAAGGTGACCACTGGACGTACCGGTTCCAGGTCGTAAGGGTGCTGCGACACCACGGCGTTGAGGTGGCGCAGGCATGTCACCGGGTCGAGCTCCGGCTCGTCCAGCACCAGGTCCTCGAACGTCTCGCGGCTGCTGCGGACACTGACCAGACACGGCCTGATCGCCTTCCCCGTGGCACGGTCTTTGGAGTGCACGTGCCCGTTGAACGCCACCACGTCCACCAGCGACGGGGGAGTCACCGCGAACGCCTCGTCGATAGCCCGCAGCGCCAGCCGAGCTACCAACGTCCGGTACAACTCCTTGACCTCGGAGTCCTTCCGCGGCTGCGGCACCACCGCCGGTGGTACGGACGCCTTGAACCGGTAGAGCGCCGTCGTCGGCGCTACGTCCTGGCCGGGCAGGTCGATCTCCAGTAGCAGCTCTCGTGTCTCGGGAGCGAACGCCGAGCGCCACGTTCCCCGCAGCCCTTCCGGATACGGCACCGCAGCCAGCACCTCGTCCACAGCGGCCATGAGCCCTTCAGGCCCCTCGTGAAGTAATGCTTTTTCCACCGCACCCCGGTGTGCCTGCAAGCCACCAGGACGTTCCACCAGGACGGAATGCATCCGGGCAACCTGCCGCTGCACAGCCTCCGTCCGCTCCTCCGCCGCACGCCGCAACTGCTCGACCTCACGCTGCTTGGCAAGCTTCGCCGCCTCTGCCGCTGCCTTCACCTGCACCTTCTTCTTCAGCTCCGCTTCACGCTCCCGAGCCGCCTGACGCTTCTCCAACTCCCGCACCACCTGCTCCGCCTTACGGGCCTTCTCCGCTTCCTGCCGCTCCTTCTCCTTCTTCGCCCGCACCCCCTCCTGCGCCTGCTCACGCTCCCGCTTGGCCGCCACCTGTTCACGCTGCCGCTGCGCCAGCGCAGCGGCCTTCTCTCTACGATCCTGTTCCTGCTGCTGACGCTTCGCCTCTGCCGCCTTCGCCTTCTGCGCATCGCGGTACGCCTGCACCACCTGAGCTGCCAGCGACTTTTTACGAGCCATGCCCCACCCCCGGTCTGGAGAACCCTGATGAGCACTGCCCCACAGGTGAACCGCGCAATCAGCCAGCATCAACCCCAGGAGGCAGCGATGCGGACTTCGGCATTGAGGAGAAGTGCCGCTCTCGATGCTCGACGCGAGCCCCGGCCTGCCGGCTGCTCACCCCACGTGAAACGGCTCGCCGCCCTTGGCGCCACTCCCGACTTCAAGCAGCTCTCGCGAGTGCCGGTTCGCGGTCGACGCTCGTCCTCCGCAGCGCCCTCAGATGGTCGTTTCTGCGGTGAGTTTGACCACCCACATGGGTGGGTTGCCGCTTCATCGACTCAGGTCGGCTCGCGGAAGGCACTACACATACGTTTGTGATCAAGTCTCTTCTGCGGGCCGCTTCGGTTGCCGCGCTCACCATCCTGCCCCTGACCACGACGATGCCCGCCCCCGCCCACGCCGCCGAAAGCCTGCCCCTGTCCCAAGGCATCGAGCGGCTTGCTTTCGCTGCCGAGTCCCGCGATGGGTACCAGCGCAACAGCTTCAAGCACTGGAACGCAGGCAAACTTGACGACGGCTGCAACGCCCGTGCCGAGGTCCTCATCGCCGAGGCTATCGAGGCGCCGACGGTGGGGGAGCGGTGCTCGCTGACCGGGGGCGTGTGGCATTCGTACTACGACGGGCAGCACGTCACCGCAGCGTCCGCCTTGGACGTGGACCACATGGTCCCGCTCGCCGAAGCCTGGGACTCGGGGGCCTGGCAGTGGACTGCGGTCCGCCGCGAGGCATACGCCAACGACCTCGACGCCGAACGCTCCCTGGTCGCCGTGACCGCCCGCTCCAACCGGGCGAAAGCCGACAAGGACCCCGCACAGTGGCTGCCTCCGGCCGCCGAAGTGCACTGCCAGTACGCGGCCGACTGGGTTGCCACCAAACTGCGTTGGGGCCTGACCCTCGATGCCCCCGAACACGACGCCCTACAGCTGCTGGTTGAAGGCTGCGCCGACACCACCGTCACCTTCGAACTCGTCCCGTAGCCAACTGGGCATCCGTGCCTGCGGGAACGGTGCCTGCCTGGACACTTCGACGTGAGCTCACCCGCTCGGATCACTCATCCCTCATTGGTACCTGGGCGGCGCATGTCGGCGTACAGCCGTGCTCGCACCCCGGCTTCGCCCGGCACCCGCCATACCCGGTGGGTGCCGGAGGAAGCCCAGCACTCGCTCAGCTGGCGGAGGGCGGCGAGCGCGGTCGACTCGTCCGCAGCGGCGATATCCAACACGAGCAGACCCGGCGCCGAGACATGCTGTTCGTCAATGTGGTCCATGATCCATGGCGACGTCGCACAGCTGCCCCTGGTTCTCTCCGTGCGGACCAATCCCCTAAACGAATGAGGACTTCAACGGTGCCGGTGCTCCAGGGCTGGCCGACTGCGACCGACAGAGGGGGCACCCTCTGAAAGAGCTCGCCCTTTGCCTCTGGTGTGAGCGGAGTGGTTCCCCAGCGGAACCGATGACTCGACGAACTGGAGGGTCGCGGGATCGACACATCGGGCGACGAGGTTCCTGCCGCGTTGCAGGACGGGGCGGACACGTGGCCCGCCCGCCCCAGACTGCGCCTAGCGGTCCACGCCCAAACGGCGGGCCTCGCGCCGGATCCGCTCAGCCAGCCTGCCAGCTGCTACAGCCCGGTCCTGGGCCTTGCCTGAGAGGAGCTCGACGACTGGGAGCGCATCGCCGGACGGGTCGAGCAGTAAGCCAGCTTTGCGGGGCAGAGGGTGAAGGTCTGCTGAGGCGTAGCAGTCACTCCAGGAGATCCTGTGGCCGCTCGGAGGACAGATACGATCGGCGTGGGCAGCGGCCAGAAGGCGATGGGTTTCCTCGCCGCCGAGTGCCGCCTCGTACGCGGGCTCGAGATGGCGGCCGATGAACTTCGCTGCGGGAACGCGCAGGTGGCGCATTTCTTCTCCAAAGGAAGTGTTAGGTCCCGCGCCAGTCACGGGCTACGCGACGGTGCAGGCACTGTTCCCCTGCCTTACCTACCCAGCGGTGCCTGCTGCTCGCTTCGAAATTCGCAACCACCCGCAAGCCAGATCTGCCGACAGCGCAAAGCACCTGTCGATATTTGGTGGGTGATGGCTGTCCCTAACAGACAGAGAAGACGGGAGTCCCGACGTCCTCCGTGGCCCCGCCCCTCGGGCGGGCTTGTCCGAAGAGGCCGTCTTGTGCGGGATGCGTGGTGGCCCGGACACTTGGGGAGGGGCGAGGCAGGGGATCAGGCACACGGTGCTCGCCCCGACCTGTAGAGGGGGCGGCTCATGGTGGGTCGGATCGGGGCCAGAGAGCTACTGCACGACCGGTTACTGACCATGGTCAACTCACGCTTGGCTGTGGATGTCTTCCCTCACGTGGATCAGCGGTCGGGTGGGATGGTCCTCACTGGATTCCGGTCGCTTGCCGAATGCCGAGCCTTGCGGCATGTGGCGCCGCACCTCGTGCTGGCGGTCGACTACGAGAATCACACCCGGGCTTACGCGACCGAGGAATCTCCCTTCAGTATCCAAAGCGTTGAGGGATGGCGCCACTTGGGCTCGGGCGCGCTGAACGAGGTACTTGATGGCCAGATACACAACGGCGCTTCCTTCGCCGTGACCCCGACGACGTTCCTAGGTTACGAGGGCGGAACCCCGGTCCTGCGCTCGGTGATCGCCGCGGCCAATCGTCTGGAGCGCGAGGACACCGTGGTGCTGGTCGCCTGCAGCTACAAGTGGCTCCAGCCGCCCGCACTGGTTCAGTTCGCCGAGCAGCTGGCGGCTTGTCGTCATCCGGTGGCGCTCACGCTGCAGGCCGACAGTGACCCGATGGAACGCCGAGGGGTGCCGGAGGGCTTGCGCCAGCTGTGCCGGGCGTGTCCGGACCTGGTGCTGTGGCGTACCGACCTGGCGGCATTCGACGCGATGACGCACGGCGCCCTCGCCGGTGCCGTCGGCGTGACAGCCGGCCTGCGCCACGCCGTCGATCCGGCCCGCGACGGGGGTGGCGGTCCGTGGAATCCGTTTACCGTCGTGCTCCTCGGCCGGTTGCTGCGCTACTTCAGGGTCACGACGCTGCAGGACTGGTTCGCGCACAGTGACCCGTGGACCTGCGACTGCGCCGTGTGCAGGGGAGCCGCGCTGGACCGGTTCACGGACAAGGCTGCCGATGTTCTTCAGGCGCGCCAGCACAGCGTCCGCCAGCTTTATCTTCTGCACCAGGACATGGCCGCCTGCCATCGCGGGCACCACCGGCTCGAGTGGTGGCGACAGACCCTGGGGGACTCCTACGAACTGCATCGCCAACTGTCGCGGCAGATCGAGATGGAGATCGACTTCCCGAAAGTCCTGCAAGCCTGGCGTCGCCCGACGCCGATGCCGCTCGCTCCCGTTCAACGGCGCCAAGAGCCCATCTGACGCCATGCCTGTTCATGGAAGAGCCACTGGGCAGGGGAGTGCCGACGGGGCCGGTACGGTGCGGGCTCCAGGAGCCAGCGGCTGCTGCCGCCCGGGGCCTGTACGGCAACGCCGACGCCGTAGTAGCGCGCTTTGAGGACGATCAGGTCGGTGTCCGGCGTTCCTTCGGGCACGATGAAAGCTCGGGTGCAGAACGGACCGAACTGGGAAGCCAGGCGCACTCCTTGGTCCCAGTCTTTGGCGTGTACGAGGACTTGCTCCACACGCACGACCGGGACGATTCGCCGTACAACGACGCCATGTTCCTGGTCCACTTCCACGACACCGGAAGGGGCGGTGGATGCCCTGCGTCGATCGCTGGCATCCAACTGGTCGAGAGGGACGGGTACACCGGCGGGCAGGTTGAACAGGAACGTGAGAAGCGACCGTTGGTCGAGAGCGCCGAGGCCGGCGGCGGCACGGCGCTGGGCCTCGTCTTCGAAGACGGTGATCGCCGCCTGGACCCGCTGCCCCCTGAGTACCAGCGGGCAGATCCTGTCAGCGGTGAGCAGCATTCTTCGGTCCTTAAGCGGCGCAGAGTGGGACACGACCGGTCTACCAGGGCTGCCAGACCCCAGCAGAGATGCTGCGCAAAGCGGCCGGATGCCATCACTGGGACCCGTGTCTTGTCCATCTTCCATGCAGGAAGACTGGTGTCTCAGCTGGACTGTTGCGGCGTCACGTGGTCGGACCTCGGACGCCACGACACGAATAAGCTTCCCCGCCGGCAGGCGAGGAGCGCCTTTGGACCGCGGTCGACGGCGTTACCGCCCGATGCTGCCTAGACGGAGGGACAGGGCCGGTGGGGCCAGGTGCGGATGACGGCCCAGACGGTTTTTCCTGTGCGGGTGGGTGGGGTCCAGCCCCAGGAGTCGGCAAGGGTCTCCACGATGCGCAGGCCGCGCCCGGTTTCGGCGAGGAGCGCGGGGGAGGCGATGCCTGGCGGGTGGGGGGCGGGGTCTGTAACGGCGATGAGCAGGTGCTTGGGATTGTTGATCAGTCCGAGCCAGGCGCCATCGTCGTGGGGGTTTTGAGGCAGGGCGTGGCGGATGGCGTTGCTGATGAGTTCACCGGTGATGATCAGCGCGTCGTCACTGTAGGCGCCAAGGCCCCAGGTGTTGAGGGTGTGGCGGGTGAGGGACCGTGCCCGGGTGAGTGCGTCGGCGCTGTGGGTGATGCGGCGTGCGGCGAATCCCGCGGCGCTGATCCGCAGATTGATGCCCCAGTCCGGGGTCGGATGCTGTCCTTGCGGCTCTCTTTCGGGTGAACCGTCCGGTCTGCTCGCGGGGAGTGCCGTGGTGCGAGCGGCTTGACTCTGCGCGGTTGTCGCATGTGGCGGCACGTTGTCTCCCCCGGGAGGTGCCGATAGGCGGCACCGTGAGCGGCCTGGTGATGAAGCTAGTATCCCGGTCATCCGTACGCCGCGTGCAATTGCAGGAGAAATTCCACCGCTGCCTTTATGGAACGTCCGTTCCTTTGATTGTGGCACCCATGGGGTTCGTGTTGTCGTGCTGCGGGTTCGAACAGTTCGGTGGGAGAGGTGTTATGCGGCAGGTCAGCAACGGCATCCCGGCAGATTCTCTGGTCGGTGTCACCTGGGTGAAGAGCCGGCACAGCAACGCTGTGGGCAACTGTGTTGAAGTAGCAGACGTTTCATCCGATCAGGTTGCGGTGCGTAATTCTCGTGACCCGCAGGGGCCTGCGCTGGTATATACGCGCGCGGAGATCGGCGCATTTATCGCCGGTGCCAAGGACGGGCAATTTGATCGCTTCGCTTGAACGGGCGTGCGACATAGCGGACATCGGGCGGCGTGCGGGGTTCTGAATGCGACACTCAGCTTCGACCCTGTCGTTGAGCTGGAGCCCTTATGTCCGCCCTGCCGAACCGAGTTGAGTCTCTCGAGCGCTACCTGCAGCGCCCGAGTGCTGCCCCCGTCCTTCTCAAGAGGCTCGTGGGCCGCCACCTGACAGCGCTGCGTGAGGAGGCGGGCCTTACCCAGGGCGAAGCCGCCAAGAGCGTCCGCTTCAGCAATTCGAAGCTGTGCCGGATCGAGCAGGGCGACGGAAAGAAGCCGGTCGAGGAGCAGGACGTGGTGCTCCTGCTCCGGCTCTACGGCGCCGACCCGGACGAAGCGGCCGTAGTTCGCCAGCTGCTGCGGCAGGCCGAAGGCTCCGTGTGGTGGCAGCGCTACAACCACAGCATGTTGCCCGACTGGCTCGAGCAATTCATCGGTCTCCAAGAGTCCGCGGAGACGATCCGCACCTACGAGGTGCAGCTCATTCCGGGGCTGCTCCAGACCGAAAGCTTCGCCCGCACGGTGATCAGCCTTGGCCTTCCGATGGCCGGCCGCGCTGAGGTGGAGGACCGAACGAGGCTCAGGATGCGCCGCCAGGAGATGCTGAAGCGCCCGGACCCGCCGGCGCTGTGGGCGCTGGTCGACGAATCCGCGCTCCGCCGGACCCTTGGCAAGCCCGAGGTGATGCGGGAGCAACTGCAGCACCTGCTCGACGTCTCCACCCTCTCGGACGAGAACTCCACCATCACACTCCAGGTGGTCCCGCAGGACGCACCCGAGGCCTTGTCGTCCAATACCCCTTTCACCCATCTTCGCTTCCCGGAACAGGACGTGCCCGACGTCGTCTACCTGGAACAGCTCAATGGTGCGGAGTTCCTGGAGCGCCCTGAGGCGACAGTGGAGTACCGCGCCCTGCTGGACCGCCTGTCCGCGGCAGCCCTCACCCCCAGCGCCACCCGTGAGCTGCTGCAGAAGACGATCCGGGAACTCGCGACATGATGCCCGTCCTGCGGTCGTGGTCAGTGAACGCGGGCCACGCCGCCGAACTCGATCCACTCCATGGTCTTCTGGCGAGGTGCCAGGTCTGAGTCGGGCCGCCAAGTGGAGACTTCGACCAGGCCGGGCCGGATGATCTCCAGGCCTTCGAGGAAGGAGTGCACGTCGCTCTCCTCACGCACACGTCCCCAGTTGCCCTGCGTGCTTTCCGCCATGAAGTCGGTGACGAACTTGCGTACCGCGGGGTCCGAGCTGACCAGCTGGCACACCACCAGGAAGCTGCCCGGAGCCAGACGCGAGGCCACCCGGCGAATAAGGCCTGCTGGATCGTCGTCGTCGGGAATGCAGTGCAGCACAGACACGAACAGAGCGGCCACCGGCTGGCTCAGATCGATGAGCCGCCGGGTGTCGGGGTGGTCGAAGATGGCATCGGTATCGCGCATGTCCGCGTGGATGACGGTGGTGGAGAGGTTCTCCTCCAGGAGCGCTCGCCCGTGCGCCAGCACGATCGGGTCGTTGTCGATGTAGACGACTCGCGAGGACGGATCTACGCGCTGGGCGACCTGGTGAACGTTGTCGCGGGTCGGCAGGCCGGAGCCGTGGTCGATGAACTGACGGATCCCGTACTCCTTCGCCAGCGTCTTCACCACACGCTGCAAAAAGCGCCGGTTGTTCAGGGCCAGGGCCTTCGTGCTGGGTACCTGCTCCAGCAGCTGTGCGCAGGCTTTCTGATCGGCGGGATAGCTGTCCTTGCCGCCCAGAAGGAAGTCATACATGCGTGCCACGCTCGGCACGGTCACATCGATGGACGTAGACAGTTCTTTCTCCCCGTGGTGCATCCGGCCCCCCAGCGCGCTGCCTTGACAGCGCGTCGCTTCGGTGAAGCCACATCGTAGGCAAGGCAGCAGCAGCAGAGCCAGGCCCCGATAGGGGGAACCGGCAGCGAGCAGAAGTGAACCGGCCGCTCGGCATATGCCCCCCGCGTATGTGGGTCGCACGGACGGTACAAGGCAGTGCGCCCAACGTGCTTCGCGGCGTCGGGAGTTTGTCTCAGGCGGCCGGCAATCTGCGCAGGGCGGCACTGAGCCGACTGTTGACGGCCGGCTCTTCCACTCCCATCAGAGCCGCCGCCTGGCCCGGCGTCAACGACAGGCGGTGGCACAGGATCACCGCGTCGGCCTGCACGGCTGGCAGCTGCCGGTATATGTCCTCACGGCCCGTCGCGACGGCCGCCGCCTGCCCCGACGACAACGTGATCAAATGTCCGAGCAGCTGCCAGGCGACGGCAGCAGGGCAGGAACTAAGCGCCGCAGACCAATTCAAGGCCAGTTGCCCCAACGCCATCTCCACCACTGTCCGGCTCGTCTCGGCATCGGCCAGACGAGCCTGCGCATAGCGCAGGTAGGCATCCCGGTACAGCAGGCAGAACGCGGTGTAGTCCAGCGGCAGGCAGATCGTCAGTGGCTCGGACAGGCCCGAAGGCTGGTGGGCGCGAACGCTACTGCGACCGGATGAACCCTGGTGAGGTTTCGCGGCCATCTTGGTGATCTCCTTCCCTGGGGCGTCGGCACAGCAGGTTCAGGTCCGACGGGCCCCGTCGGGCGGCTCCTGCGGGCCCGGCACCGCGGCGTCCGGCAGGGGATGCACCCACAACAGGAACGCGTAATGGGCCTCCTCCCACAGCGGCCGAATGTCGGCAGGCCACCCCCCCAGCGCCGAGACGAACGCACCGGTCGTCTCCCAGTCCGGCAGCAGATCACCGCTCAGCAGGTCCTCGACGACCTCCGGAGTCAGCACGCCCGGGCAGATGCGGCACAGGTGCGCCGTGTCCGGACGAGCCGCGGCCAGGTAAAGCCCCCACAAGGCAGAGCGCAGCCGACCAGCCTGATGAGGAAAAGGCTGACGTGCCACGGGCGTCATCGAATGAGCGCTCTCCCACAAGACACTCACCTGCTCGGGCTCCCCGCCAAAAGCGGTGGCAAGCGCCGATGTCACCGACCAGGTCGGCGTCCGCTCTCCCGACAGGATCCTCGATACATAGGAAGCCGACAGGCCCGTTTCTTCGGCCACTTCACGGATCGTCAGCCCGCTGGTGCGATGCAGATACGACAGCGCCGAGGCAAGCCGGCGGCCCGCCCGGGCAGCCGACTGCCCCGTATCGGCCACGCTCTGCCCGCCTGCATCTCCGTCGTGCACTGCGGCCTTGTCTGCAGCACGCCGCTTCATCCGGCGCATGACCTCCTGGTCGTTCCACCGCGTCCGCGCCGTGGGGACACTGATTTGCGCCGCCCGTGCCACCTGCTCCCAGCCGGCTCCGGCCGAGCGCGCGTCACTGACCGCAGCCGCCGCATAGTGCTCGACCTCCCTGGCCAGATTTCCGGCCAGACGCAGCAGTGTCTCCAGATCCTGCCCGCCGTACTCAGCGGCCAGCAGACCGGCCGCCAGGCCTTGCAAGTCCTCAGCGATGGGCCGCCCCACCAGGCTGGGGGAGGGCTGAACCGGCACGCGGCCATCACGTTCCCGCTGCGCCTGCTGGCGGCAGCCCAGACTGCAGTACTCCCTTTTGCGGCCAGGTTGCTGCCGTTCCTCGAACCGGTGCCCGCAATAGCGGCACGAGCGGTAGCTGCCGGGCTGGACCATTGCCCCTCCTTGTAACTCGACGTTGTTTCTTCCGCGTTCTCCAAACCTCCCGGCTCCGGCGCACCGCAATGGAAGCGATTCCCAAACGGTGCGCCGGAGCCGGGGACATCGCTCAGCCCACGCGCACACGCTTGTGTGTGATCTGTGAGCGGCGCGTGACGCCCAGAGCGGTCAGGAGAACCACGGCGCCGGCGGGGTCCTGCCACATGCCGCTGATCACGACCAACGGTGCGACAAGTAGCGCCAGGAAGGCACTCGCGTCGAGCGTGACAGCCCAGGCATTCAGGGCCTGAGTTTCGCTGGGGGCAAGCTGCGGAATGTTACCGTCGTGTCCTGCTGCGGACACGAAAGTGCGCGCAGCGGAAAACCGGTCAAACATGGGATTTCCTTTCCCTGATTGGTCGAACTCAGAGGGGCCCCGGTGGCTTCCTAAATCCTTCCGGGGCTCCTCAGCATCGCGTCGTCGCGTGAATGAACGGTAGCGCCCGTCCAGCTGCGGCGCCATCAAATCCCTTCCTACGACAAAGAGTTCATCGCCCCAGGTAGTGAAACTGCCACAGAAGCGGAATCTGTCATTCATGCAATTTCACGGCCCGCTCCCGCAGGCATTCCGTTAAGTCGGAATCAGACGTGATTCGAAACAATTCGAAAGATCGACACCGAATTACCGCCGCCCCCACGCTCCGCTCCGGGAGACCAGCTATACGCAGCCGGGCGGACACCCTCGTGGGCTACTACGACCAACCGCCGCCGCCTCGACGACGAGCGCGCGGACGGTGCACGTTGACCCAGCACAGCGGGGCCTTGGGCTTAGCCGTCGAGCGCCTTGCGCCAGGACTGGGCGCACCAGCCGCCGCTGGTCGAGGACGCGCTCGGCAGGCAGATGCTCACCCTCCTTGGCCGGCTCACGGCCGCCTGCACCGCCGCCGACGACCTCGCCCAGGCGGTGGAGGAAGCCTTCCCGCAGCACCCGGACGCTGAGATCATCCTCAGCTTGCCCGGCCTCGGCGTCCAGCTCGACGCCCGCGTGCTCGCTGAGATCGGAGACGACTGCCAGCGGTTCTCCGATGCCCGTGGCCTAAAGGCGTACGCCGGTGCCTCACCCATCACCGAGGCCTCTGGGAAGAAGTCGAGCATCTCTCGGCGCTGGGTGAAGAATGACCGGCTCAACCATGCGGGTTATCTCTGGGCATTCGCGTCCCTCAGGGCCTCTGCGGGAGCCAAGGCCCACTACGGGCGCCGACGCGACGAGCACGCGGACTGGCACGCTGCCGCCCAGCGCAACCTCTTCAACCGAATGCTCGGCCAGCTCTACCACTGCCTCAAGGCCCGCCAGCCGTTCGACGAACACGCCGCTTTCCCGACTTCAGGCGCAGCCCTAGGTGCGGCAGCTGCATAGGACGGAGACCGATCACACCGGAGGTCTCACTCATGGAGCCAGGCGTTCACCTAGTGCCAAGATTTTCGCGCGAGTACCGGAAGACGGTTCCCTGGACGATGTCGAGCTGCCCGGCCGCGACCAGGCCCGAGGCGAGGGTTGGCCCGCCCGCATCGGCCTCGAAGGCGACCAGCACGGGAGGTGTCTCACCGACCTGCCGGGCAACGAGGCGGACCTCGTCAGGTGTCGGCTCGCGAAACACCGGATCCTGGAAGGCGGCCGGGCACGTGACGAAGGCCGGGTCGCTGAACACCAGCTCCAGGCCGTGGGTATAGGAGAGGTCGTGCCCGGCGCCCAGGCGCAGCTGGCCGGGTTCCCAGGCAACGACGTAGTCCTACCACGACCCTTCGGGAAGCTCGATCACGGCACGTTCCTCGGCCGGCACGGCACCGTCAATTGGGGATCACCAGGCCGAACTCGCGCAGTCGTGGAAGGCAGACCTCCAGACACGCCTCCACGGACACGGCGTCTGTGCGTACCAGGAGATCATCCCGAAACGGCGCTCCGCTCGCGACGAAGGTCCAAGGCTTCGTACCATCGCGCATGCGCTCGGCGTCGGCCTTGAACAGCACCGTGACTCCCTGCTCCGCCAACGACTCCATGACGCGCACAACGTCCATCGCACCCCCACCCCGTGCCCTGAAATCGAACCCACAGGAGGCTACACCGGCCTTTCACGGCCCCGGCTTGACAGCTTGGCATCGTGAGGTGTCACCGCCTCGCCAGCACAAGAGCCGGAGCAGAGGAACCCGCCAAGTTCGGCTGATCGTAAGCACGTCCCCTGACGCCAGTACTGCCTACCCGTTTGCCGGCCCTACGACAAACTCCATGGCATGGTGAATCTGCGAGTCCTTACGGCAGGTGACTGGCCGTTGTGGCAGGAGATCCGTGTCGCCGCCCTGACCGATGCGCCGCATGCGTTCAAATCCCGGCTCGGCGACTGGCACAGGGGTGGCCAGGAGCAGTGGCGTGCTCGTCTGGCCATCCCCGGTTCCTACAACGTCGTCGCACTGCGGGGCAGTCTCCCTGTCGGCATGGTCAGGGGCGTCCCCGCGGATGCAGAGACGAGCGAACTCAGGTCGTTGTGGGTCAGCCCCGAGGCGCGAGGCGACGGTGTCGGAGACCGGCTGATCAAGGCGGTCACGAAGTGGGCCCTGCGATCGGGCTCCACAACACTGAAGCTCGCGGTGCTCCCAGTAAACAAGCCCGCCATCGCCCTCTACCAACGCAACGGGTTCCTCACCACCGAAGAGCTTGGGGACCTGTTGCCCGACGGCGTGACCAGGGAGCAGGTGATGGCCAAGACACTTCTCTGACCCTCAACGCCGTCAATTCTGGTTCTCGCTCAGGTTCTGTGGCGCTGTCACGCTGAGTGATCCGTCGTCTTCGTCAATTCAAGAGCGGCGGAATGCAGTTGGCTCATATGATCACGAGCGGGATGGGGCTCGTAGCGCAGTGGTTGTCGCGCCTTCACCGCATGTGGGAGGACGCCGGTTCGAATCCGGTCGGCCCCATCCCACCCCGCGAGTCACGGCTAGCAGCAGTTCTGGTCTCGAGTGTCGCTGGACCTCGACATCTCGTTCATGCCAGCAGCCACGCTTCCGGAGGAGTTGGAGTCCGGCTCGGCCGAGCATTTGGCGCTTGAGCATCTTGATCCGGTTCACGTGGCCTTCAACGAGGGCGGAGTTCCAGGGTTGGGTCAGGTTGGCGATGACGGCGTCAGAGAGTGCTCGAAGCGTGCGGCTACGTGACATC
Organism: Streptomyces sp. ISL-99; assembly: GCF_018614005.1. Lineage (NCBI taxonomy): Bacteria > Bacillati > Actinomycetota > Actinomycetes > Kitasatosporales > Streptomycetaceae > Streptomyces > Streptomyces sp. ISL-99. The sequence goes on along the minus strand of NZ_JAGGPC010000073.1, from coordinate 1,601 downwards.
TGCGAGCGGCCGTCGCTGGAAGGCAACTCCAGTCCGGATCCCGCGAGTAGAAGGCCTTCTGGCGTGCTAATGCGCGATTGCATCCGGCCCTGCCGGACGGCTGCCTTCGTGCCGGGCGCCGTGCCGCTGGTTGCCTCATCCACTCCGCCATGGTGTCGAGCAGGATGGAAAAGCCCAGGGCTAGTGGCATTTTGGCGCTCACAGGGCAGTGCTACCGGGGGTTCATGAGGGGAGGGGGCGGACCGCAGGCCACGAAACCAAGAGTTGGGTGAACGAGCGGCACCATCGGGCCACGCCGGTGGGCTGCGCCGGTCTGCGGTCGCAGCCACCGTGAGGTCAGGGGCGGCCGAGTGTGCGGATGGTCCAGCCGGCTTCGCGCCAGCGGTCGGCATCGAGGGTGCCGCGGCCGTCGATGACCTTCGGGCTGGTGACGTGGGTGGCGAGCCGGTGTGGGTCGGCGTGGCTGAACTGTGTCCATTCGGTCAGGTGCAGTAGCAGGTCGGTGTCCTGGACGGCGGCGATCGGGTCGTCGACGTAACCGAGTTCGGGGTGCAGTTTGCGGGCGTTGTCGAGGGCTTTAGGGTCGGTGATGGTGACGGTGGCGCCGAGCTCGTGGAGTTGCTGGGCAACGGCGAGGGCGGGTGAGTCGCGGATGTCGTCGGTGTTCGGTTTGAAGGCGGCGCCCCAGACGGTGATCCGCTTGCCCATGAGGGTGCCGTCGAGCTGTTCGCGGGCGAGGTCGACCATGCGTGCGCGGCGCCGGTTGTTGATCGCGTCGACCTCGCGCAGGAACGTCAGGGCCTGGTCGGCGCCGAGTTCACCGGCGCGGGCCATGAAGCCGCGGATGTCCTTGGGGAGGCAGCCGCCGCCGAAGCCGAGACCGGGGCGCATACCTCGGCGGCCGATGCGGACGTCGTGGCCGAGGATGTCGGCGAGCTGGCCGACGTCGGCGCCCGCGATCTCGCAGACTTCGGCCATCGCGTTGATGAACGAGATTTTCGTGGCGAGGAAAGAGTTCGCGGCGGCTTTCGCAAGTTCGGCGGTGGCCCAGTCGGTGACGATCGTCGGTGTCCCCGCTTCGATGATCTTGCCGAAGCACTTCCGCAGGACGGCTTCGGCCCAGGAGTGCTCAGTGTTGAAGCCGAGGACGAGCCGGTCGGGGCGGAGGGTGTCTTCGATCGCGAACGACTCGCGCAGGAACTCCGGGTTCCAGGCGACCTCGATTTTCTCACCCGCCGGTGCGTACTCGCGCAGGAGTTCAGCGACACGCGGTGCGGTGCCGACTGGGACGGTTGACTTGACCGCGACGACGGCCGGGCCGTGGAGACGCGGGGCGAGCTGGCGGACGGCGGAGAACAGATGGGTGAGGTCGTAGGCGTTCTCGCCGGCTTGCTGCGGGGTGCCGACGCCAATGAAGTGCAGGTCACCGTGGGCGGCGGCTTCGGCGTAGGAGGCTGTGAACTTCAGCCGGCCCGAGGCGGTGTGCTTGGCCAGCAGGTCGTCGAGGTCGCGTTCGAAGAACGGGGCCTTGCCGGAGCCCAGGACGTGCACCTTGTCCATGTCGGCGTCCATGCCGATCACGTCGTGGCCGAGTTCGGCCA
>NZ_JAGGPC010000072.1:0-42907 GCF_018614005.1 Streptomyces sp. ISL-99 | reverse complement strand
ACCGCGAAAAACATAACGGGGGATCGGAGCCATGGCGCACCAGCGGCTGCACGCGCCGGGCAACCCAGTCCTTCCACCAGCGAATCCCGACGCCCCTTGGGGCCGGCCGCAAAGACGGCGGCCGGCGCCCGTCGGCCGACGCCCGGTCGGGCGGAGCCGACGAGCCTCCCGCGAGGGGCCTTCCCCTCGAACAGCGTGACATCAGGGACGACTTCGGATGAGCCAACAGCGTCCCTCAGTTGCCACCGCGCACGTTCGTACGCACGCGACCTGGCCCAGGGTGTGGCCTCGCCCGACGCATGGCGGTCACCGACTGACGATGGGCGGCGTCCGTAGTAGTCGGTTGTTGTCACGGTACCGCTGTTGCTCTTCCCGCCTTGGCTTGGTGGGCTTGAAGTTCCTGATGGACCGTGGTCGGCCGGACCGGCTGCGGCATCGGGAGCTTGTGCTGTCCGGCGGATCTCGCCGGGTCCAGGCCGTCGGCGGGATCCGGGCGCACTGCGCCCTGCACCCTCAGGGCCTCGATTACAAGTTCTCCACGGAACCTGACGGCGGCCGCTGCGGCCTGGTGTTCACCAAGGCCATAGGGTGCTGTGTGACTAATGGAGAGTGTGACCCGTCGGGCGATAGTGCCTGTCCGGCACAGGTCATGGGCGGGGCCCATCTGCGGCGTTCTCCGTGCAGGACCCCTCGGGAGGAACCGCACGCCGCCCGGTCCGTTGCTCAGGCTGCCAAGTTGCGGCATGCTGCGGTCTTCGGTTCTGCTCCGCGATCCGTTCAGTCTTCGTGATGATTCGGTAGTTGGTAAGGGAGAACTCCGGTCCATGGGGGATCAGTTCAAGACAGATACGGATCAGCTGGGGGAGTTCCTCAAGACTCTCGAGGGTTGCGTCCGGGATCTCAATGAGGCGCGTTCCGCTCTCGAGCACGTCCGTGCCGACCAGATCGGGACGAGTCGGCTCGATGAGGCGTGTGACGGATTCCAGGAGCGTTGGAAGCACGGATCCGAGCAGACCAAGAAGATGATCGAAGCTGTCAGTGAAGGCGTGAAGTCCAACAAGAAGGGTTACGAGGAAGTCGAAGAAGCACTGGAGAAGGTGCTCAATCAGATGGCGAAGAGCACCTCGGGCAAGGGGGCCTCGAAGTAATGGCGACGAACCCCTACCCCAATCTCGGCTGGAACCCCGTACCCGGCATTCCCACAGAAGTGACCTCGCTGCAACGGAAGGTCGCCTCGGCGGCGACCGCGTTGGACACCTGCCACAAACAGCTCCAAAGGCTGCTCGGCGAGAGCAGTTACTGGCAGGGTGATGCGGCAGAGGAGTTCCGCAAGGCCATCGACGGCGATCTGCCGACATACATCAAGAACGCCGCACACTCTCTGCAGAAGGCATCAAACCAGCTGAAGAACTGGGACGGCCATCTGACGTCCAACCGCGAACTGGCGCAGAAATACGACGCTGACGCGGGGGAGAAGAAGTCGGCAGCCGCGAAGGCCAAGGGAGCGTACGAGCAAGCAGGGCAACACCCGGACCTGAAGCTCGCCGGCCAGCAGTTCCCCAGCCAGGCCGAGGCCGACGCGGCGACGGCGCGGCTGCGGGCGGCCGAGAAGAGCATGAACGAGGCGGCCGCGTCGCTGGAGAAGGCCAACGCGGCGTACAACGATGTCACCCGCAAGGCCAAGGAGCTGGAGACTCAGCACGCAGATCAGGCGGAGATCGTCGCCAAGGCGCTCGACGGTGCCACGGACAAGCTGGCGCCCAAGGAGCCGGGTTTCTGGAGCAAAGTCGGGGACATCATCAGTGGCACCTGGGATTTCCTCAAGAAACACGCGGGAACGATCGGTGCTATCGCCGGGCTGCTGGCCCTTTTCCCCACGCCCCTTGCCCCGTTCTTCGTCGGCATCGCGATCGGCGCCAGCGCGCTCTCCATGGGCAAGAACCTCTCCGACGGGAAATTCCGTGGAGATTTGATGTTCCAGGGGAGCGGGATGGACGCTTTTTCTGCTTGGGCCTCCATTGGCGGCGACGTCCTCGGAATGGTTCCGGGCGCGAGGCTTGTGGGCGCGACAGCCAGAGAGATCGGCGATGGACTGCAGATGGCCAGAAGCATGAATGTGTCTCCGACCATGGTCGAAAAGGTGACCGAGTTCGGCAGAGAGTTCGGTACGGGCTACATGACGGCTGCCAGGGAGGGGTCCTATGGCATGTGGCAGGCGGCCGGCGAGAGTGCCAGGGGGTCCGCCAGGCTCATGGGCGACATCACCGCCAACGGTCTCAACGTCGCGGCGAACAGCGTGACGTCGATGGAAGAAGAAGGCATGCTGCCGAAGGAAGGCGCGTCTCACAACGCCGCTGAGGACACAAAGGCTGCTGTCGGAGCGTATGGTCTCGCCAGGCTGCGCGGTGTCCTGTGACGGAGCCGAAGCCGGATTTCTGGTACCTGATTCCGCACGGCTACGTTCCGCTGGATCTGAACCCCCCGCTCGAGCAGATCGAATCGCTTGTCCAGCAGGTGCTCAGCCTGCCCGACGAACAGCGTGACCGCGCGGAGCGCGTCTTGCGCTTCTACACCGGCATCATTACCTCGATGAACGCGCAGGACGCGCGAGTTTGCCTGTTCGGCATGCATCCGGATGATCAGGGCGGCCCCACCTTTTCGGTGGTCACGTTCTCGACGGTCCAGGCATCCGGCGGCCACGCGAAGCTGGTCATTGCCGGTATGGCGGGAACCGCTGCCGACTCATCGGAAGAGGGCCTGCGCCCGCTGGAGCTGCCCGTCGGCCTGGGCCTGCTCGCCGAGGAGAAGCGAAGCATGCCTGTACCGGGGCCCCCGCCCGAGGGAAGCGACGACCCTCGCGTCGAGACCGTGTGGCAGGGTACGGTCGCGCTTACCTGCCCCGGCAACTCCGACATCCTCGTGCTCCAGATGGTGACGCCTGCTGTCGATCTCGCCGATCACTACCGGGACATACTGATCGGTGTCGCACACACTGTCTCGTTCACCGACCCGTCGCTTCCGGAATCGGCGGGGGATGCCACGGACGGGGATCCGGAACCGGGATCCGTGGCTGCGATGGTGAGGAGCGACTTCGGATGACAGACCAGCCGGTGGCCCCGGACGTCGAGCAGGTACTGAAGTCCGGCTATCGCCGGCTCTACAGGCTTCTAGCTGCACGTATCACCGTCATTTCGGTACTGGTCGGTGTGCCGATCTGGTTGAACAGGTCCGGCGCCGAGGCAACGTTCTTCCTGGCCCTGCCTCTCGTCGCCGCGATGGTCTTCTTCGTGCTGACGGTCTACCGCATCAGGTGCGGAGTGCGTCTCGTGCAGTGTGCGAGGGTGCTGCGCCACTATCCGCTCGAGTTTCACACCCGGGTGGTGAAGAAGAGCGTGCTTCACGCCGAATATGCCGACGTGTACACGCTCCGGATCTCGAGTCGGGGTGAAAGCGGAGCCGCCACCATGCTGGCCATCAACGCTGCGGGAAAGCGCCGCTGGCCGGGAGGTGTGGAGAACGGCGCATGGTTCGCGGGTGACTTCGCTTTCGGCGGCGTACTGGTGGTGCCCGGCAACGAGACGTTGCTGTTTCTCAACCCGGAGGACTGGGAGAAGTCGGCCAAGAGGCGCGCCGAGGCTGGCGCTGAACGTATCGCACGCGCGGAGCGGGCGGGGCTCGACAAGAGGAATTGGAAGCAGCCCATCATGTGGTACGGCGGGTGACCGCTGTAGCGCGTCAACGGCACCGGGTGGCCGCCCCGCGGAGGGGCCCGGTGCCGTCGCCTTGAGCCGGTAGTCTGCCCGGGCCCGGCGATGGATCAGGTCGGTGCCCTCTTGCGGGAGGGCAGGAAGATCCAGACCATCAAGCTCTACCGCGACATGACGGGTGCCGAGCTGCTGGAGGTGAAGAACGCCGTTGAGGGCATGGAGTGCCAACTCTGAAGCGCCGCCGTCGCTTGACGGGAGATACTTCGGGTGATCACAGGTGAGGAGAAGCGAGATGGCCCAGCAACCCCGGAACCCCCAGGGGCCCAACCCCGACCGTGGCGTGTGGGACGAAGCGCTCGAGCCGGAGCAGGTCCGCTCCCTGAACTCCGCGCTGCGCAAGCTCGCCGACGGTGGCGGCGCGAGCAGGGAACTGCAGGACACGGCGAAGAACTTGCTGTCGGGCCGCCTGTCCTTGCGTGAGGCTCTGGACGACCCGTCGGCCGCCCGTGCCCTGGGCAGCGGCCTGGCGTCCCTGCGTGGCCAGTGGGAGTCGCTCTCCGAGGAAGAGCGCGAACAGATCAGGCTCGGTGAGGCGACTCCGGACGGCACCGGCGCCCCTTCGGAACCGAATGAGCCCCGGCGCTCGGAGGGGCAGCCTTCCGAGCCGCGGAAGAAGGGACCGGCGCGGCACAGCGGTGGCTTCTCGTTGTACTGAGCCCGCGGGCGTGCCCCTGGGAACGGTCGGGCAGGTCGGCGATCGTTCAGAGACGGACGGATTCGACTGCGGGGCCGTCGTCCAGGACGAGCCGACGGCATGGGCTGTTCCCGGGTCCGAGTGTTACGACGCGGCCGTACCGCCCGCCGCCTGAGCGACTAAGCGGTACGGGTCGGCCCGCCGTACGAGCAGGAGAGCCGTCAAGGGAGTCCGACGACTAGAGTTGTGGATCATGGACATAACGGTGCTCTTCATTCTCGTCGTTCTCGTTCTCGCGCTCCTCGGGGCCATCGATTCCAAACTCCGTCGTACGGACCGCAGAGTCGCCCGCCTCGAGCGGCATCTCCAGCTCGTCATGGAGCACCTTGGCGTCCGTGACGGCGACCCGGAACTGGGACAGGTTGCCGCCCTCCTGCGAGAAGGGCACAAGATCAAAGCCATCAAGCTCTACCGCGAGATCACCGGAGCCGACCTCGTGGAGGCCAAGACCGCGGTCGAGCGCATGGAGGGCGGCGTCTGACACGCGGTGCGAGCCTCGTTGCGATCAGGCGGTATGTCGATGCGGCTCGGGCGGTGGCCCGATGTCGTCGTCGTCCCATTCCCTGCCGAGCGCCCGGCCGGCCTCCAGCAGCGCCTCGCGCGTCCGTGTCGCGATCTCGAGCTGGCGGAAGTCCCGTCGAATTCGCGGTCGGGGCTGCGACGGGGCGCATCGGCCGGTACGTCGTCGGCGTGCACCGGAATCTCCGACGCCCGCTCGTGTGGTGGCAACAGCCGTTGCACGCAGAAGAGTTCTGGGACCTGCGTGACGGCGTTGCGGGGCGACCCGAGCCATTGGCGCGACGCTGCGTGCACCGGTCGGCTTGCCGCCCAGGAATCGCTTGCCCGCTGCGTCCCTAGGATGGTGTCCCGCCGAGTGGTGTAGCAGCGATGTCTGCGTAGCCCCTGGTTATGGGGCTGCCGTCGCGTAACTCGCCCCGTGGCCAAGCTCGTTGAAACGAGAGGTGGCGCGATGGCCTTGTCCCAGCATGACTTACTGCGCCTGATGGAGTCACTGCGTACGGCGGACGGAATCGAGTTGATCAGGGTCCTGGTCCAGCGGATCCTGCAGGAACTCATCGAAGCCGAGGTCACCGCCCACACCGGCGCCGAGCCCGGCGAGCACACCAAGACCCGCACGACGACGCGCAACGGGCACCGGAAGAAGGTGCTGACCACGCGGGCCGGGGACCTGGACCTGGCGATCCCCAAGGTCCTTACCGGGTCGTTCTTCCCGTCGCCGCTGGAACGCCGACGGCGCATCGACCAGGCTCTCTACGCGGCCATCATGGAGGCGTACGTGCAGGGCGTGTCCACCCGCAGTGTGGACGAGCTGGTCAAGGCTCTGGGCGGGGACACCCGGATCTCCAAGAGCGATTTCTCCAGGATCTGCGGCGACCTCGACGCGGAGCTGGGCGTGTTCCGCACCCGGCCCCTGGACCACATCCGCTTCCCCTACATCTACCTGGACGCCACCTACTGCAAGGCCCGGGTGAACCACCAGATCGTCTCCCAGGCCGTGGTCATCGCCACCGGCATCACCGAGGACGGCGGACGCGAGGTGCTCGGGCTGATGGTCGGCGACAGCGAGACCGAGGTGTTCTGGAGCGAGTTTCTGCGCTCGCTGCGCGAGCGGGGTCTGACCGGGGTCCGCCTGGTCATCGCCGACCACCACAGCGGCCTGGTCAAGGCCGTCCGCAAGGTCATGCTCGGGGCCGCCTACCAGAGGTGTCGCGTTCATTTCCTGCGCAACGTCTTCGCGGTGATCCCCAAGGACGCCGCGGAGATGGTGGCCGCGACCATCCGCACGATCTTCGCCCAGCCCACCGCCGAGGCCGTCCGCGCCCAGCTCGACACCGTCGCCGACATGCTCGGACGACAGTTCCCCAAGGTCCAGGCCATGCTCCTGGAAGCCAAGACAGACCTCACCGCCTTCGCGGACTTCCCCGAGCGACATTGGAAGAAGGTCCAGTCGACCAACCCCCTGGAGCGGGTCAACCGGGAGATCAAGCGCCGCGTCGACGTCGTCCAGATCCTCCCCAGCTCCGACGCCCTCGAACGCCTCACCACCGCCGTGCTCATCGAGATGCACGATGAATGGATCGCCTGCCCCCGCCGCTACCTCCCCGAAGGCAGCATGGACACGATCTATCCGCCTGAAGATCAACCCGACACGGTTACACCACTACAGGGGACATGACCGCGGGTGGGGAGCCCGACGGCCGGCAACAAGCGCCGGGTGCGGCCGGAGGAGCTGCGGTGGCAGTTCCAGAACCAGGGTGGGTCGGCTCTCGGGCCGACCGCGGGCGTGCGGTGCGGCAGGCTCGGCGGATGTACTTCCTGTTCGCGGTCGGCGTCGCGGTCGTGTGCTCGGTGCTGATGGTGGTGCGCATTGTTGCCGGCGATGGCGTCGGCCGTTGGCTCGCCTTCTACGCCGGCGGGTCGCGGATGGCGCTCTGGGCGCGGTCCTTGCGCGCCGGGGGCGCACTCGGGGGGCCATGGCCGCAGCGATGGTCGGGGTCATCTGCGCGAGGTTGGGGGACAACCCGACGGTGGCGTGACTTCGCTCGAGCGCTCACAAGTTCCGCACAGACCCGTACGACGGCCGCTGCAGCCTCGCCTTAGTGAAGGCCATAGGGTGTTGTGTGAATAACGGGGAGGGTGTTTCGGAGGGTGAGCGTGTCGCTCGTTTGGGCCTGCACGCTCAACTCCCTTGCAGAGCGGCCGAGTTGTTGGCTCGCTCATGCCCGCGGCCGGCTCGTGCCAACACGTACTCCCTCACACGGTGAATCATGCGAGAGGGAAGTTATGTCCTATTCGGCGCCGCCCGGAAGTCCGGGCCCTGCAGGTCCTTACGGGGCACCAGGTCAGCAGGCCGGTGGTCCTTATGGGGCACCGGCCCATCAGCCCGGGTGGTACCCGCCTGTGCCACCGCCACCCGACGACCCTGGTGGCGGTAAGGGCTTGAAGACGGCCGTTATCGGGCTCTTGGTCCTGGCGTTTGTCGCTGTGCTCGGTGTCGGCGGGTTTGCTGTGTACAAAGAGGTTGGTGGGGGTTCCCTGCCCGGCGCCGAAGGGTCGGGGGACGACTCCGAGCAGGTGCTGAGCCAAGAGGACATAGCCAGTTTGCTCAACGGGCGCACCCAGGCGCTGAAGAGCGGTGACGAGGACGAGTACCTCGCTCCCTTCCACGGCGAGGCGAAGGAGGAACAGCGCAAGATATTTCGAAATCTGCGCAAAGTGCCTTTCGCCGAGGCCAAGTACATGGTCCTCCAGCAGACGGGCGACGGTTCGGATGAATACGGATCCGATGTGAAGCTCGCTCTCGATGTCGCCTTCGTCCACCAGATCAAGGGCGTTGATGTACGCCCGGTCTCCGAGTGGTACCGGTGGGAGGTCGAGCGGGACTCCAAGGAAGCGGAGCCGCGCATCACCGGCGTGGGCGGTTCGCCGTCCGCGTATGGGATGGCCACCGCGGTCTACTACCCGGCCCCCTGGGACCTTTACGACGACATGTACGTCAAGCGTGAAGAGCACACGGTCACGATCGCGGCGAAGAAGAATGCTGCCGCTGCGAGTCGCTACGCGCCGATCATCGAGCAGGGGGCGAAGGCCGATCTGGAACTGTGGAAGTCGAAGGCCCCCGCGGTTCCCAATACTCCGGAGGGCTTCCTCGTCGTCGTCGAACCTGACCGGAAGACGTACACGAAGCTTTACAACAATGGTGGCCTGGACGTTGGCTGGGATGCCGGGCAGAGTGTGCCGATGCCGGCCTTCAATGAGGGTTACGGCGCCAACGAGGAGGACAGGCTCGAATTCGGTGGCGCGCGTATCAAGATGGACGCCTCGTCGGGGCGCTTCACGTCGCCTGCGTGGAGGCGCGGCGTTGCGGATATCTCGCGTCATGAAATAGCGCACGCTCTCGTCCAGCCACAAGACAGCGGCTCCTACGCCTATAGCGAGGACAAGAGCCTCCGTTCGTGGGTTGTCGAAGGGTTCGCGGAATACGTCACGAACCGATTCGACAGAGAGCTGGGGGATCAGGGCGTTCGGGATGCCCTGGCAGGCCAGGACTTCGACGGAGAGCTGCCCGGAAGCGACTTCGACAGTGACGCCAATCCGGTCAGCATGAACTATGCCCTCAGCTACCTCGCCATCCGGTTCATCGCCGAGAAGGGCGGTGAGGAGGCGGCCTTCGAGTTCGTGGTCGCCCACTACAAGAAGCCCACGGAACTCGACCAGCAGCTGCGGAAGGCCGTGGGCATGGGCGAGAGCGAATTCCAGACCGCGTGGGCCCAGTACGTCAGGAGCAACAGCCGATGAGCACCAACGGACCCGTGCCGGGCACCGGCCCCTATGGGCAGCAGCCGCCCATGCCGCAGCAGCCGCCCATGCCGCAGCAGGCTCCCGTGCCGCCTCAGCAGCAGCCGTCTGAGCCGCAGCCGGGATACGGCTATCCGCAGCAACAGCCCACGCCGGCACCGCAGCAGGGCTATGGCTATCAGCAGCAGCCGATGGCGCCCCAGCCCCAGCAGGGCTATGGCTATCAGCAGCAGTTCCCCGGGGCTCCCGTTCCGGCAGCGCCGCCGCGTAAGAAGAAGACCGGCCTGATCGTGCTGCTGGTTCTCGCGCTGGTCGTACTCGGTGGGGCGGGCGGCGCCGCGTGGTACGTGCTGGCGGCTGCTCCCACCGAGCCGTTGTGGAGCGTGGAGGGGAAGACGCAACAGGACTCGGGTACGGGCCAGTCGGAGGTGGACGGCACTTGGTTCACCGAAAAGGCCGTGGTCCAGACCGCGTCCGATGGGGTGAAGGCCTATGGACGCGACACAGGAAAGAAGCTGTGGGCCACAGCGCTGCCCGGCGCTGGTAATGAAGCATGCCTCGCTCCCTCCGTTTCTGATGGCGGCATCGGGATCGTTGCCTATGGCGCCTCGGGTGTGGGTGGGGCCCCGGGCGATTGCAACAACGTTGCCGCGTTCGACCTCAACTCCGGCAAGGAGCTGTGGCACCGAGGCTTCGCCGGCAAGGAGCTGAGCGTGGCCCGCACCGGTCAGGTGGTGGTGGTCGGTAGCAAGAAGGGGCAGGTAGCACTGAAGGCGGCCGACGGCTCCGTGGCCTGGGATGTGAAGAAGCCGCCGACGGACGATTGCGGCACGGGCGCGTTTACCGGTGGCAAGAACCTGATCAGCCAGGTGTCGTGCAGCGAGGGAGATCCGCTTGAGGGCAACCAGAAGAAGTGGACCCAGGTATCGCTGATCGACCCTGCCACGGGCAAGGCTGAGTGGACGAAGAGGTTTGGCGAGGATGAAGTCGATGTCGTCCTCAGCAGTTCCCCGCTTGTGATCAGCGGATACGAGGGCGGCTTCGCACTCGACGAGAAAACAGGTGAAAGACGAGGTGCGTTCCCGGATTTGGAGGAGAAGTACCTTTTCCACCTTGGGGACAACGGCGGCCCGTCCCATGAGGCCGCAGGGTTCGGAAACATCTTCGTCATGGAGGTATCCGAACGTGACGTGCCGGGCGAGGACAATGCGTTGGTTGCCTATGACTTGGACAGCGGCAAGGAACTGTGGAAGTCAGAGACTTCGGACACGATTCACTTCACTCCGCTGAGGGACACCGGTAGCGAGCGGCCGCTGGTGTATGTCACTCAGGCCTTGAAGAAACCGAAGCTGGTGGAGTTCGACCCCAAGGATGGTGCGATGAAGACAGTCGCCGAGTATCCCGAAGAGGTCTACAAGGAAATGAGCGTCTGGACTCGGCCGTATTGGAACAAGGGCACGCTCTACGTCTCCGGAACCGGCAGCACCGTCGGCCTCGGCGGTAAGGCGTACTCACTCATAGCGTTGCCGACGACCGATTCCTAGCGACCTCCGAGGCGAGGCAGCCATCGGTGCCTGTCTCGCCTCGTGCCGTGGGGCATCGTTTCGTCGCAGATCCTGGAGAAATCGCTCTTGGAGATCCGGGTGTCCCCGCCCAGAGCCTTGACCAGCTCGTCCACACTGCGGGTGGACACGCCCTGCACGTACGCCTCCATGAGGGCCGCGTAGAGAGCCTGGTCGATGCGCCGTCGGCGTTCCAGCGGCGACGGGAAGAACGACCCGGTAAGGACCTTGGGGATCGCCAGGTCCAGGTCCCCGGCCCGCGTGGTCAGCACCTTCTTCCGGTGCCCGTTGCGCGTCGTCGTGCGGGTCTTGGTGTGCTCGCCGGGCTCGGCGCCGGTGTGGGCGGTGACCTCGGCTTCGATGAGTTCCTGCAGGATCCGCTGGACCAGGACCCTGATCAACTCGATTCCGTCCGCCGTACGCAGTGACTCCATCAGGCGCAGTAAGTCATGCTGGGACAAGGCCATCGCGCCACCTCTCGTTTCAACGAGCTTGGCCACGGCGCGAGTTACGCGACGGCAGCCCCATAACCAGGGGCTACGCAGACATCGCTGCTACACCACTCGGCGGGACACCATCGTCCCCAGCATGTCGAAGTGGCCCCACTCCCGCTGGAACGCCTCCAGGAGACCCCACCGCGTATGGCTCGGATCGTTCAGGCGCTTCGCGAACCGCGGTAGTCGACGACCATGGTCGCGTGCTGTCGATGGCTGCCGGGCAGCGCTTCGTCGTGCACCGCTTCTCCTCGGCTTCATGATTCCGCGGCCGCACGGTCGCGCGGTAATGCCTTCTGAACGCCTCGATGGTCAGCCGCGGCGGGTAGTTGGGCACGAGGGCGATCTGTCCGTTGTCCTTGGCGACGACAACGTTGCTGCCCCCCCCGGGTCCCGCGGGGCTGCGGGAAGACGGCGTACACGACGTATCCCATGTCGAACTCCTCGACCCGCATGGGTGCGGAGCGGACGGGACCGGAGGATCCTGTGAACTCATCGGGTTCCCGCTTCAGAACAGCCCGTGCCACATCTGCTCGACGATCAGCGACCACCACGCGTCCGGGTTCGCCAGCGCCGAGGCGTCGATGGCCACGAGCTGCTCCTGGAAGGAAGCGACCGCCGCACCGGCCGCGACCGGGTCCAGGCCCTGCATCTGCTGCCGGGTGGTGGCGAGAAGGGCGAGGGAGCGGGCGAAGGCGGCAGCTGAGATGTTGATGTAGCGGGGCGCGGCGTTGACGGGGTCGATCGCCCAGAGTGCGCCGAGACCGTTGGGTTCCGTCGAATTGGGTTGGCACTGCACCGCGACGACCGCCACCCCGTCCCAGCCGATACGTACAAGGTGAGCGAGAGCGTTGATCTTCTCTTCGCCGGCCGGGCTGCGGCGCTCGCGCAGGTTCGTGGCGATGTCCGTGAAGAGGCCACCTGCGGGCGGGCTGTCGGGTCGGTCGGCGGTGAAGAAGAGCGGCAGGTCGGCGGGAAGCCCGGCCCAGGTGAGCGTCGCCTGTGTGGCCTCGGGCATTCGGCTGCCGGTGACGTCGTCGGCGTCGTAGCGGCGTACGCCGTCCTGGCCGAAGACCTCGACGAGATGCCGCCCCAGAGCTACGTCGCGCATCGGCTCGGCCGGCGCCACGTTCGTCGGGACCGGGACGCGGTGCGGGCGGGGAGGCGGCTGCTGGCCGGCGATCTGGTGCATCATCTCGACGTGCTGGAGCAGTGAGGCGATGCCTTCGGCGCGGGTTTCGGGCCGGGCGCCGTAGTTGTGGGTGCAGGAGAGCTCGGCGTTGGGAAAGGTGTTGAGGAGCTCGGCGGTGTAGCCGCCGGGGAGCAGGCTGGGGCGCAGGTCGGTGTGGATTGCGACGACGTTGCCGATGGGTACGTTCATGCGCTGCAGCTCGGACCACGCCTGGTACTCGACGGGCGGCAGTCCCGGACCCGAATTGCGGAAGAGAGTCGTCTCCTCGCCGGTCGCCGGGTCGATGTACGTGAAGACGGCGGTGTTGCCCGGCCCGGTGACCGGACGGCCGCCCTCCGCCGACGCCGCACCGCCGCCTTGCTTCTGCTGGTACATCCGTACCACCTCCTCGACCGGCACGGACGGCCAGACGGTCAGCTCCCCGGTACGCCGGTCGACGACCCCGCAAGCGTCCCCGATCTCGGCGGGCGGCCGCCGCTCCCCGGTCTCCGGGTCACGCTCCATTGGCGCGGGCGCGGCCCACACGACCCACCCCAAGTCGAACTCCTGCATCCTGACCTCGCGGCGCGGAGCCCCCGAGTTGTCGGGGTTGAGCCACCGGTCGGCGGTGGCGAATGCCTGCTCCTGGCTGATCACGAGGGGAACTCCTTCGAATTGACAGGGAAGTGAGGTTACGAGGCTATCTCTGCGTCGTGCGAGCGAATCCTCAGGGCCTTGGCCCCGCGCTCGGTCGCGACGAGAAGGATGCCTTGGGGTGAAAGGTCGGATCCCGTGAAGGGAAGGTCGGAGATCAATGCGGCCACCATCTCCTCCCGGGACCGGTCCCGGACCCGTAGCTAGTCGGCGCCACGGCTGAGCGCGAGTGGCGCAGCGACCCGCTCGTCCTCGGAGGGGAACAGGATCTGTTCCGGCGACACTTCAGCGAGAGGCGCCGGCTGTACAAGGCCGTGGACCAGTAGCGCGGATCCATCGCCGACAGGGCGAGAGCCAGGTGTCCCTTCGGGCACGATGAGAACCGCGACGGGGATTGCCTTGTCGTCGCCAGGCTGCGCCAGGCTGCCGACCGTCACCGCCTTGACGCCCGCCAGTGGCAGGCTCCACAGAGTCTGCCACGGCAGCTCCAGGCCCAGGCGGTGCACGGCGGCGGCGTATTCGGGCAGACCGTCCTCGACGAACGCGGTCTCCAGCAGAGCGCCCCTCAGCAGTACGGGAGCCATGGTGCGCGTCAGCAGCGGTGCAGTACGCAGATAGGTGTGGGCAGGTGTGCCGAGTTCCTCAGCAGCAACAGCCTCGATCGCCGCGCGCAGGAGTACCGGATCGGCGTGTACGAAGAGCCCTGGATCAGTGAGGAGCTGGGGGAGCAGACCCGACTCAAGTGTGTGGCCCGCGATGTGATCCCGTACATAGGGATCCGCCTTGCCCCAGTCCGAAGGTTGGGCAGGCCGACGCGTATATCGTCGGCAATGGCCGGATGAGCCAGCCGGACCGACGGGCGACCCTCGGCCCCTTCGCCCGGTTGAACGAAGGGACCGGCGAGCGGCATCCCGTCGGCCATCGGCGCACTCATGTCATGGCCTGCGACGGCTCCCGCGAGTCGTACCCACAGGTCGATCGGCATCCCGTCGTCCGGACCGTGCGCGAGCGGCGCAAGCATGGTCCGGAGCAACTGCGGATCAGTGCCGAGCCGGCGGGCGTGCAGGTTCAAGGCCTCGCCCACAGAGCTCGGCAGATGCTGTTCGTCGGCAGGGTCGAAGCCATCGGGGGCCATGAGAATGCACTGGACGGCGAGCTCCACCACCAGATGACTGGCCCCGGCCCTGCGGCCGACTGCCGCAGCGAGGTCGAGGCGTGCCTCGGGGTCGACCGTGAACGGCAGCTCAAGGGCACCGAACTGGGGGTTCAGTGCCGCCTCCGCGTGCCGGACGAGCGCATCGGGATCGGCCCACTCCGGCTCGTCGAGATCGATGACCTGCACTACGCCCGAAGACAGGCCGGCCGCCAGATCGGAGGCGAGATGCCGTGGCACTTCGGTAAGAAGCCGAAGGTTCTCGACAGCGGCGAGCGGCTTGAGTACCTCGCCCACGACTCGGGCGGGTTCGCCCGAGCCGCGGACCGTCCCTGCTCGGTCGACATCAGGTACGACGATCGTTACTGGCTGGTCGAGCGCGGACAGTTCGGCGTACACCCCCGCTGAGTCCGTGGTCTTCAGGGCGTAATGATCTGCGATCAGCCACAGAACCTGCGCGGCGGACAGTCCTTCAGCGCTGGGCACGGCAGGAACCGGCAGCTCCGGTGGCACCGTGGCCGGGTCCATCGTGTCGAGGGCCAGCTGCTTGCGGTACTCCGGGTCGCACAGCATCAGGAAACCGGTGATCAGCCGAGATACCCCACTGCCGGGCCCCCCTGTGAGCACGACAACACGTGGGGCACCGGGCCACGCCATGCGCCACGCGGCCAACGCGCGGAGCACGGCTGTGCGGCCGCCTATGTGTGGGTGAGGCGTGTAGCCGTCGCTCGAGGCGGTCACAGTCTCGGTCCTCCGCCGTTCACTGAGAAGGGGCTGATACGAGCAAATCGTATGGTCAGTCGGTTGCCTGGAAGGCCGCGGTCCAGATGCCTGCGGTTGTGCCTGCCGGGTCGAGGTCGGGCAGCGTGTCCGCCAAGTCGTCTCTGACCGCCGCGCGTTCGAGGCGGCTGCCCGATGCTGCCAGCATGCACCGACCCATGACGTAGTACTGGAGCAGGTCGATGAACGCGGCCAGACTGCTGGCGATCCACACGGCCTTGCTGCCCTGTACTTCGTCGCCGGACTCGTCGTCGAAGTAGTCGTCGAAGTCGTCCTCGGTGTTACTCCAGGCGTCCGCGTCCAGGAGAAGGACCTGCCCGGTAGGGCCGTGCAGGACCATGTCGCTGGTCACCCACACACCGATCTTGTAGTACGCCCCGGGGAGGGCCTCTGCTGGCAGGTCGGCCATGTCCACTTCGGGCAGGCCCTGCTCGTCCAGGGCCGCAATCTGCATCTCGACGCCCTCGAAGGCGGGTAGGCCGATGTCGGTGAGGACCCGGCGGGCCTCGGCGTCCGTCACCCCCTCGGGTAGCCGGTGGGTAGGCAGGCGACGTACAACACCTGGTTCGAAGAGGTCGGCGTCGTACGCGCCCCGGGGGTGCGGCGTCCTGCTGTGCAGGGCGGGAACAAAGCCGTGATCCTCGAAAATCGGCTCGCCGTGCACTCTGCTGAGCTCTGGTGCGGCAGCGGAGTCCTGGGGTTCGACGGCGAAGATGCCGCCGAGCCCCGTCACCACCACAAGGTCGCCCAACGCCACCTGCTCCGAGACAAAGGGCGGTCCCAAGGAGTCGAACACGGTCAGGTCGTCCCAGGTAGGTGTGACGTCGCGTTCGATGTCGGGGAGCCACAGCGTCTCCCGCTGTCCTGGTGCGGGCACCGCATCCGGCCAGGGACCGGCCAGCTCCTCGCCGGTCTCGGCGTCCCAGGCGCGGTACCGCTGGTCCCATTGCCCTTGGGCGATCACTGCACGCCGCCCGGGGCAGTAGTCCTCAGGGGCGACGATCGGGTCTCCCAATGGGCCGGGCCGGACGAACGCCGTGCTCAGTGCGCCCGGCGGCCGCCAGTGTGCCCAACGTACTCGCCACGGGAGTTGCTGCCCACAAGCCGCGATGTCGGCAGCGGTCTCCAGGTCGCCGCGCATGGTGCTCATGAGATGCAGCCAGGACGCCCATTCGCCTTGCGGCAGGGAATCGACGCCGGACATCCACAGATTGACCGCATCTCCGGCCGGGGAGTCCGGGTCGACCCGGTAGCGGTCGTGGCAGTGGGCTGCGTCGATCAGAGCGACCTGGTCGAGGTGGGCCACCAGGCGGCCGGAGCGCTGCACGGAGTCGAACTGGTCAGCCTGTACAGCATGCATGGCCAGCCCCCGTGCCAGGTACCAGCCTGCTGGCTCCGCTACGGGCTGGCTCCGCAGCCACTCGACGAACTCCAGGTTCACTGCGCGTACGACATCGGGGGCGGTGGTGCGGCGAAGGGCTTCAGCGATGACTTCGTCGCGGAAGGAGACCCGGCCGGTGGCATCCACCTCGAGCAGCTCACTCGCTGACTGCAGCGTCGCAGCGACGTCGATGGGGCGCCCCGTATGCGATCCCAGGGCCCGGGCGAGTGCTGTCCAGACGACCAGCGGGGTATGGCGCACCTCGGCCAGGGCGAGCGCCCGCAGAGCGTCAGCATCCATCTGGGAAAGCTGCTGCTCCACGGCCTTCGCAGCCTTTGCGCCCGTACTCGGCCGAAGAGTCACCACCACGTTCCTGTGCGATCTTCTGGTATCGGGCACGTCCCGCTCGATCAGCACCTTCAAGCGGCCGGCAACAGCCAGTTCGACTGTGAAACGGTGCACCATCCGGTCAGGCTCCGAGGAGCGTCGTGTGCGGCCTGCCCGTTGGGCGTTGGCGATGATGACCAAGCCACCGCTGAACGAGGAGTTTCGCAGGGCGTAACCCCAGTCGGCACGGCGCTCATGTGGAACGTCGAGTCCGGCTGCCTCCATGACCCGTTCGATGAGGTCCTCAGAGGTCAGACCGGTGGCATCCACGAAAACCGTCCCGGGGACGGCCTCGCGCAACCGAAACAGTGTCTGCGTCCGCCCGGAGCCCGAGGGGCCGGTCAGCTCAGCCACCCCTCGAGTTTCACTGTTCTGCCACTCGAGCAGCTCAGCCAGGGCCTGTTCCGGTGATACAGGTGAAGGAATGAGTGCTTGCACGCTGGAAACGCGGTCGGCAGGCACCTCGTGACGGCGTACTCGCGTGGTCATTCCTGCCCCTTGTTGTTCGCGGAACTACGAGGTGGCCGGCGCCGGCTGCCGGATCCGCAGCGCCTTCGCCCCATGCTCTGTCGCGGCGACCAGGATGCCGTCGGGGGAGAGGTCGGCGCCGGTGAAGGGGGAGTCCGAGATCAGGGCAGCCACGACTGTCTGGCGTGACCGGTCCCAGACACGAAGCTGATCTGTGCCTCGGAGGAGCGTGAGCGGGGCGGTTGCCCGGTCCTGTTCGGACAGCCGCAGCAGCTGTTCCGGTCCCGGATCGTTGAAGAGAGTCGGCTGTACGAGGCTGTGCATGAGCAGGGCGGAATCACTGTTCCCGGCCACAGGGCAGGCGCCGGGGGTGCCGGTGGGTACCGAGAGAGCGGCGATAGGGGTGGGCGCTTCTGCGGGGCGTGGGAGCGTGCCGATCGTGACTTCGCCGATGTTGCGGAGGCGGACGCTCCACAGCGTCTGCCAGGGCAGGTCGAGGTTGAGCCGGTGCACCGCCGCGGCGAAATCCGGAAGCTGGTCCTCGACGAACGCGCTCTCCAGCAGCGCAGCGCGGGACAGGGTGGGCGCCTGCGTGCGGGTCAGCAGGGGGGCGATACGCAGATACGTGCGTCCCGGTGCACCGAGCTCCTCCACCGGGACGGCTTCGACCGCTGCGCGCAGCGGTATCGGGGCGGCGTACACGAACAAGCCCGGGTCGGTCAGAAGTTGGGGCAGCAGCCCCGCTTCCAGAGTGTGGCCGGCGATGTAGTCACGTATGTAGGGATCGGCCTTGCTCCAGTCCTGTCCGGGGACGGCTTCCAGGAGTGCCACGGCGATCTGCGACTGTGCGGCCCGGACGTTGGGGAGACTGGAGCGGAGCTCTTCGGCGAGGGCGGGGTGGATGAGCTGGAGCAGCGTGCGCTCGCTGTTCGCGCCCGTCTGAAGGGACTGTACGAACGGACCGGCCAGCGCTGCACTGCCCGAGATCGCCGTGGTCATGTCCTTGCCGGCCAGGGTGCTGACGAGCCGCCCCCACAGCTCGACCGGCAGACCGTCCCCCTCGGCGAAGGCCAGGGGAGCGAGCAGTTGGCGCAGTGTCTGGGGATCGGCTCGGAGTCGGCGTGCGTGCAGATCGAGTGCCTCGCCCAGGCATGTTGGCAGTTGGCTCTCGTCTGTGGGTACGAAGCCTGCTGGACTTGCCAAGATGCTCTGGACGGCCAGCTGCACGGTGAGCGGGCTGGTCCCCGCGCGGCGCCCGATCGCCTCAGCGAGGGTTCGCCGGGTCAAAGGGTCGGTGGTGAACGGCAGCTCCGGCGCCCCGTGCTCGGGGCTGAGCAGGGCCTCGGCCTGCAGCACCAGACCCTGGGGGTCCGCCCACCGAGGGTCGTCGAGGTCGATGATCTGCGCGGTGCCGGGCGGCAACCCTTCAATGAGGCTCGCGGCGAGCTCACGCGGTACGTCGGCAAGGAGCCGGACGGTTTCCGTCGTGGCGAGAGGTCTGAGTGCTTCCTGTACGAGCCGGGCCGGCTCACCTGTGGTTCGGAAGGGGCCTGCCAGGTCGGTGTCCGGCACGACGACGGTCACGGTCCGGTCGAGGGCGGCCAGTTCGGCGTACACGTCCTCGATGCGCGTGGCCTGCAGACCGTAATGTTCTGCGAGCAGCCACCCGAATTGCGCCGCGGTGAGCCCTGCCGGGCTCGGCACCGCGGGGGCGGGGAGCTCGGGCGGCACGGTCGACGGGTCGAGGTCGGCCAGCGGAAGCCGTTTGCGGAACTCCGGGTCGCACAGCATGAGGAACCCGGTGACCAGGTGCGAACGCCCGCTGCCCGGGCTGCCGGTGAGGACGATAACGCGCGGCGTTCCGGGCCACTCCATCCGCCAGGCAGCGAGGGCGCGCAGTACGGCGACGCGGCCGCCTATGTGGGGATGTGGCGCGTAGCCGTTGGTCGGGGCGGTCATGGGTGTGGTCCTCGCGGGTGCCGGGTAACGGGCGAAGGCTGGCTGTCTGGCGTCGGGTGACGACTAGATGTTGCGTTCGAGGTTCTTGCGATAGAGCGCGATGGCTTGCTCAATCGGGTAGTTGGGGACGGTGACGGATTTGCCGGTCTCTTTGGAGACCACGATCTTGGCTCCGCCTGGCGGGGAGGGCTGTGGGCGGCCGGCGGCGTCGGTGCGCGGCGGGAAGACCGCGTACACCAGGTAGCCGATGTCGAACTCGTGGACGTTCAGCTCGGCGGTCGTGCCGTCCGGCAGCTTGGGCTGGGCGTAGCGGCTGCGGACGATGGCCAGGGCCTGGTCGGGGGTGGTGGGCGGGGTGTGTGGGGGTGGGGCAGCGGGGGTTTCCGGCGCCATGAGGGCCTCATCTGTGCAGGAAGAGTGCGGACGGAGGATTACGTGGGGAACTCGTTCACCCAGCCGCCGTCGAGGAGGTACTTGGGGAGGTACTCGGATTCGACGGTGATGGTGAAACCCTTGTCACGGGCGAGGCATGAGACGGCGAGGGGGCCCAGGGCAGTGAGCCCTTCGGCGTCCAGGGCGCGATCCTCGTTGTGCGTCCAGTAGTCCTTGTGCCATTCGAGGGCTTTGGCGAGCTCGGTGTTGAACTTTTCCTCGTCACCGCGGGCCAACTGGGTCAGTAGGTTCATGGGGGGATACATGATCTTGAGGACGCTGTCGCGCGGGGCGTGCTGCAACGAGTCGGGGTCAGTTCCCTCCACCGCGGCCACCAGCTTGTCGCCGAACTCCGGCTTGTTGAGCCAGTACGCCTGGAGTGCTTCCACCCAGTCGTAGATGTACGCGTCGAAGGTGGCGCCGGACTCCCGCAGCTGGGAGACCGGGAACTGGCACAGCTCGCTCATGCGCTTCTTCTCGCGGCAGACGGCGGCCAGCCAGAACGCGGTCAGCCAGTTTCCCGCGTGAGCCCGGGGCAGCGCGCCTGCGCGGATCGTGCGCACCTCGTGACCGATGCGGCATTCGATGGTGTCGGTGGTGGCGCGGGCCGAGGCGAACAGGGCGGACCCGACCTGCATCGCAGTGACGCAGGCCTCCCAGGTCTCTACCTTGTCCGCCTCGGTATCCACCGAGCAGCGCAGATTCAACAGCTGTACGGCCCCTGCCAGAGCATTCGAGAACCAGGACGGACTCTTCTTGAGAAAACCGACCTTCTGCCAGAATCCGCTGTTCGCGATTTCCAGCTGGAGCTCTACGTGGCTGGTGGAGCGCGCGTTATGCCTCGGGATCCTGGTCATTGTTTCGTTCTCTGTCTTTCTCTGCTTGCGGCCTGGTGTCGAACTGCTTCATCTCGTAGCCGTCGTGGTTGCCCTGCTTGTCGGCCTTGCCCTTGACGAGTATGTAGGTGACCCGGCACGGGTCGTCCTCGAGAGCCGCGGCGAGAGCGTGTGCCAGCTTTGCCTCTTCCACGGCGGCCAGCTTCTCAGCCTCGCTCTTCTTGGGGTCGGCGAGGATCCTCTGCGACCGCTGCTCCATCTCGTGCAGGATCGTCTCGAAGTATTCGCGCGTACCCTGCCTGACCTTTGGCACACCAGGACGTGGGTCGTCCTGACTGTCCTGGTCGTCGCTTTGCCCGCCATCGGTCTGGTCCGGGGCGGAACTGTCGGGCGACGAGGCCGGGGTGGAGCCCTCCTCCGATGGTATGCCGCGTCGTTGGCCGAGCTCGGCGTCCGGAGATCCCTTGGCCTCCACGACGACGAACTTGGGCGGATCGCTGTCCGGGATCGTCCAGATCTGGTCGAACCGGTTGTTACCCGTGGCCCGGTCGTCGATGCGGGTGTACTCCCCGAAGTGCTCGGGCATCGCGTGGAACTCGGCCACCTGCTCGCCGTAGTCCTCACTGGCCCGCGTCATCTCCCCGTGCAGCGGGCTGTGTGTCGCGTCCGCCTGATCAAACTTTTCCTTGTTCTCGGGCGTTTTGTTCTTTTCGTACGCGTCCTTGGCTGCCTTCCGATCCTTGTGCGGCTGCCGGTCCGCGTCGATTGCGTCCTGGCGGGCCTTTGCGGCCTTGTCGAGCCGCTTCTGGTTCTCCTCGGAGATCCCCTTCTCCCGCTCTCCCGTCCTTGCTCCCTCGTCGATGTACGTTTCCTCAGGGGCGTCCGGCGCATCGTTGGCCAGCATCCACGGGTTTTCGGGATCGTTTGTCGGATGCAGCTGAGGAACGGGGCGTCCGTCCTCGGCCGGGTTCGTCCTGCTCCTGCGGTACCCGCTATTCGGGTGGTAGTACTTCTCGAACCAGGTTCGGTCCGCCGACTCCTCCCCTCTGTCCCGCGCGCGCATTCCCGCATTGGCGCGCGCGAGCATGTCCAGATCACGCTGCCGACCGCTTGGCTGGCGGTTGCCGTCAGGGGTGCTGCCTGCGGGCTCCGCAGGTCCGGAGGGATGCTCAGGACTCGTCGGCCGGGAGTCCTGCGCCGGGTTCTCGGGCGCGATGTCGCCGTACAGCGGCTTCTTCCCGTTGACGGATTCCTTGACGTAGTTGGCCGCATCGGCGTTCTTGCCGTTCGGAAGGCTCTCGCGCGTGGGGACCGCGGAGTCCTTGTTCATGTCGCTCGGAAGGTCGTTGTGGCTGTCGGACCGGTCCGGGGCAGGGGCGTTCGGCCGGGGTTGGTCCGGCAGCTCGGACCGGTCCTTGTCCGGGGTCTCCGACCGCGGATGCTCCAGGGGATCGGGACCTGTCTGGTCCGGCCGCGGCGGGGTGTCCCGATGCGGGTCCGACGTACGCGGTTCCGAAGCGCGGTGATCGGAGGTACGCGGATCCGCAGTGCGAGGATCGGTGGTGCGCGGGTCCGTGGTCTGCTGATGCGGAATGGACGTACGCGGGTCCGAGGGCGTGGTGGTCTGCTGAGGCGTGTCCCGGTTGGTGGTGGGGTCGCTCGGCGAGTCCGTCGCGGTCCGGGGCGGTGTCGAGATGTTGTCCGGCGTGCCGGTGTCGGCGTTGTCGGGCGTGGTGTGGGTGGGCCGCTGCCGCTGGTCCCTGGTGTCGGGTGTCTCGGACGGGGACGGGCGGTTCTGTTCGGTGGCCGGCTCTGGGGTCTCCGCCTGTCGCGGTTGCGTCGAGTTGCCGTCGTCCGGGGATGTCTGGCGGCCGTCAGGCGTGCTGGGGGCCTGCGGTGTCTGGCCGTCCTCGTTTTCGGCCTTGCTGTTCGCCGGGTCCGGGTCCGGTGTCGTGGAATCCGCTGTGGTGGGCGATTCGGTGCTCGGTTCGTTGCCGCTGGTCTGCTGCTTCGGGGTGTCGCCCGAGGCGTCGTTCTGCGTGTTGTCGTCTGGCTGCCCGTTGCTGTCGGGGTTCTCCGCGTTCTCGGAGTTGTCCGCCTGAGACTCGTCGTTCTGATTCTGGGAGTCGCCGGTGTCCGTCTCCGCGGGGTGCAGCGGGTTCCCGTCCGGGTCCATCGGGATGTGCCAGACGTGCTCGGCATTGGGGATGTGCAGCGGGTCATGGCTGACCTCGCCGCTCTGGGTGTCGATCCAGACGACTTGGCCGTTGTGGTTGACGGCATTGAAGGCGTGGCCGCCTCCGCCGGGCCAGTCGACCTGGACGATGGCGTGCGCGCCGTGCCCCGCCTGCAGGAGGTCGTCCGCGATGCGCTGGGCGGTGTCCGGGTCGCTGCCTTCACCGGCGTACGAGTGCGGGGCACCCGACCAGCGGATCTGGTTCTCGTTCGCGCTGCTCTCCGGCGACCAGGGATCCAGGTTCCCGTTCTCGTCGGTGTCGAGGGTACGAGGGGCCGAGACCTGCGGGTTACCGCGCCAGGTTTCGAGGAATGAGCGGGAGCAGTCGGCACAGTTGTTGCTGCGTCCCGGTACCTCGTTGCCGCCGTCGTTCTGCAGCTGGCTCCAGGGGCCGAACGGATCGGGGAACCGCTGAGGAGTGCCGTCAGGATTCCGCGGCACGGCATTCGCCAGCAGCTGCTGGTCCTGAGGGTCGGGCTCTGTGAGTCCTCCCGGCTCGTGATCCAGGTCGTTGCGGATGTCCTCGAGACTGTCCGTCTGCGGTTCTGGCTTGTCGGGCGCGCCGGGATTCGCCTGTGGCGAGCCTGGTGTCTGCGGGCCGGATGGATTGGGGTTCGACGCCTGGGACGGGGCGTTCGGGCCGGGGACCATGGAGTGGATCGGTACCGCAGTCACCTGAGGCTGCTGTTGCTGCGGCTGTTGGTTCGGGGTGTTCGACGGCTTGGCGGGGTTGGTGCTGCTGGGCTGCTGCGGCGTGTGGGGCGTGTGGGGCGTCTGGGGCGAACTGCCCGACGGCTGGTGAGGTCGCGTGGGGGAGTTGGCCGCACCCGGTTGCGGCGTGTGCGGTGTGTTGCCGGCCGGAGTCGGCGCCGTGTCGGGTGTACGCCCGGGGGAGCCGGAGCCGGGTGTGTTGGCTGTGTTCGGCGTTGCCGTCGGGGGCGAGTTCCTGGGTGGGGTCGGCTGTCGCGGGTCCTGGTGCGGGGTTGTTGGGCTTGGGCTCTGGTTTGTGTTGGGGCTGCGGCCATCCGATGCGCTCGGCGTAGTAGGTGCCTGGCCCTGGGGCCGACCGCCGGTCGAGCCGGGCGTGTTCTGGTTCGGGGGGCGGCTGTCACTCGTGCCTGGCGTGCTCTGGTTCGGTCCCGGATTGCGGGTGCCCGCCCCGCCCGGCGTGTTCTGGTTCGGGTTCGGTGTGCGCCCGTCCGGTGTCCCTGGAGTACGGCCGTCCGTCGACGGTGTCGGTGTACTGCGCGGGGGCGTGGAAGGTGTCGGGTTCGGGGTGGAGACCGGGCCCGGTGCTGTGGGGTTGGGGATGCCTGGGGTGGTGGAGGGGGTCCGGGGCGGTGCGGCTGTTGGGTTGGGGCTGGTGGGGCTCGTACCGGACGGGGAGCCGCTTGGGGTGGTGTTCGTGCCGGTACGTGCGCCTGCCGCGCCGTCTGCTGTGGCGGGCGGCGTGGGCGAGGTCGGCATGGAGGAGTTGCCGTCCGGGCGGGGGCCGGCCGCGGTCGTGGGGTCGGGCGTGGTGGGGGTGGGAGTGGGGGCGGCGTTGGACTGGGTCGGGATGTTGGCGGCGAGGCTGTCGATCGAGGTACTGATCGAGCCGCCGCTGCTCGTGGAGGACGGTGTGCCGCTGGACGCCGGGGTGGGGGCCGACTGGGGGGTGGGCGCGGTGAGTCCGCCGGTGGAGGAGGAGCCGCCGCGGGTGTCGCCGGTGCCGGGCGTGCTGTTGTTGTTGTTGCTGCTGGTGTCCGGGGAGGGGGAGGAGGGTGGCGTATTGCTGGGTGCGGGGTCGTCGAAGTCCGACAGCGTCGGCCGGGAGGGCGAGTTCGAGGAGGAAGGATTCTGCCCGGCGTCCGGGGTGCTGGGCGTGGAGTCCGGGGTGCTGCTTCCTGTGTCGGTGCTGGGGAGGCTTCCGAGATCGGGTGCGCTGTAGGCCGCGGGGCCGTCGCCGTCGGCCGATATGCCACCGCCGATGTTCGTGTTGCCCGTGTTGGTGTTCGAACGTGAGGTCGTCGACGAGTCCGAGCTGGACGAGCCCGAGGAGCCCGAGGAATCCGACGAGTTCGACGAGTTCGACGAGTTCGACGAACTGGACGAGTTCGACGGGTTGGACGAGGAGGAGTTCGAGCCGGACGCGTTCGCGTTCGAGGAGTTCGAGGAGTTGGAGCCGTTCGAGGAGCTGGTGTTCCCCGCATTGCCGTCGCTGCCGCCGCCGTCGCCGCTGTTGTCGCCCGAAGTGGGGTTGGAGCGGTTGTTGTAGGCGTCCATGCTGCTGTTGTAGCCGCTGTCGATGGAGTCGCGGACGCTGCTGCCGGCCTTCTTGCCGAGGCCGTCGCGCAGGCCCTCGGCGAACGTCTGGGGGGTTTGCTTGATGGCCTCCCAGCCGCCCTTGGCGCCGGCCGAGACGGTCTTGCCGAGGTCGAAGCCCTCCTGGGTGCCGAAGCCGACGTTCACGGACTGCGTGACGAGGTCGGTGACCATAGCCTGGACCGCCGAGACAGCCGGTTCTTTCATCGCCTCGATGATCGCCTGCATCAGCGCGTCTTTGAGCGCGTCGATGATGCGTCGTACGGCGACGCGGGTGACCTGGGTGGCGGCCATCCCGGCGGCGGCGGAGAGGCCGAAGGTGACGACGGACGCGGCCGCGGCGGCGGCGATCTGGATGGCCAGCGCGATCAGCTGGACGATGACCGCGTACTTCGCGAACGCCACCAAATAGGCTGCGGCTTCGAAGGTGTTCGCCAAGATGTACGCGGCTTCGGCGGCGTTGGCGAGGTAGCCGTCCGAGGCGCCGTCGGAGAACTTCTTGTAGTGCGTGGTGAACTTGTCGATGGACTCGCCCGCGTTGTGTGCGATCACCGTCCGGGCGCTGGTGTCGGCACGCAGGCGCAGCTTCTGGGCGTCGTCCCCGAACTTGCGCCACAGCTTGGCGGATTCTCTGAGCAGATCCTCATTGGCTGTCGGCCAGTTGTAGCCGAGCATCTTCAGGACCCACTCGAGCTCATCCGGCAACATCATCGCCACAGCGCGCCACACCCCCGATGGGCAACTGCCGCACAACGTCCCCCAACGGCGGGAGAATCACACGAAGTACAGCCGTGCCCTGAGCTTACTAACCATCACCGGCGTTGCTGCAGACCGCTCCTGTCACAACCCTGCTGCGAGACTGACCGGCCTCGCGAGCAGGCTGTGCGGCCGTTGGTAGCGGCGGCAGCGTCTGGCCTCTCAGGCGTCCGGCTGGTGTTGTCGGCGGTAGAGGGCGACGGCCTTGTCGGTCGGGTAGTTGGGGACCGTTACGGTCTCGCCGGTGTCCTTGGCCACCACGATCTTGCTCCCACCGGGCGGGGATGGCCGGGGGCGGCCCGCCGCGTCGGTCGTCGGGGGGAAAGTCGCGTACACCAGGTAGCCGATGTCGAATTCGTGGACGTGCATGGGGGCTGGTGTGCCGTCCGGCAGCATGGGCTGGGCGTAGCGACCGCGGACGATCTCGAGAGCCTGCTCGGAGGTCATGGGTTCCTTGCCTGACTCGCGTCTGCCCTGTGTGGGGGACTTGCCGGCCCGGTCGTCGGCCACAAGGTGCGTCAGACCGACTTGAGGTTGTCCACCTTCGAGCCGACATCGGCATCCTGCTGCGCCCTGAGGGCCGCGTACTTCGCGTCCTCTTCCTGCTCGTGCTTCTCGTGCCGCACGCCCATCGCCGTGAACTTCATGCCCATACCCGCGATCCGCTTCGCCAGGCTCGGCATCGAGTCCTTCATGCCGTCGCGCAGACCTTCGTAGACCACGCCGAAGTACTCGCCCATCTCGTCGTCGCCCCACGGCGGCGTCTTGCCCGAACCCTTCTCGATGGCGTTCAGGCCTTCGAACAGCGCCTTCGCGGCGATGGCGAAGTCCTGGCCCACCTCGAACATGTGGAAGCCCTCGCCCTTGAGGACCGACGCATCGGCCCTCATCGTGTCGTCCCCCACTGCAACTTCCCCCTGTAATCCGCACGTCTGTCGCACCGTCAGCCTAATGCCGCAGCCGCCCCGCTTCCAAGGAAACAAGCGTGAGGGCAGGCGTGAGGGACAAGCGTGAGGGGCGGGCGCCCATCGGCGCCCGCCCCTCACATGTGTCCACCAGCAGCAGAGATCAGAACCGCGACGGCAGCCAGCCCACCTGGACCATCTGCCCACTGCGCCGACGCGTGTGGAAGTACCCACGCCCCGGCGGCAGCTGCGACGGAGAGATGTTGCCGAGCAGCGCACCCTCCGACCGGTCGCCGGACATCACCAGACCCTGCGCCCCGAGCTCCCGCAGACGCTGCATCACCGGCTCGTACAGCGACCGGCTCGCGCCGCCCGCCGAGCGCGCGATGATCACGTGCAGGCCCACGTCACGGGCGTACGGCAGATACTCCACCAGAGGCGACAGCGGGTTCATGCCGGTCGCCACCAGGTCGTAGTCGTCGATGATGACGTACGCGTCCGGGCTGTTGTACCAGCTCCGGTTGCGAAGCTGCTCCGGCGTGACGTCCGGCCCCGGCATCCGGCGGCTGAGCGACCCGGCAAGGCCCTCCAGCGTCTCCGTCAGCGCGGGCGCCGACGCGCAGTAGCGCGACAGGTGCGACTCCGGTACGGCCTCCAGGTGCGCACGCCGGTAGTCACCCATGACGATCTTTGCCTGGTCCGGCGTGTAACGCTCGGTGATCTGCTTGATGAGCAGCCGCAGCACCGCCGACTTACCCGACTCGCTCTCACCGAACACGATGAAGTGCGGGTCCGTCTCGAAGTCGATGAAGACCGGCGCGAGCGCCGACTCGTCGATACCGAAGGCGATACCCCGCTCCGGGTGCTCGAAGCCCTTCGGCAGCCGGTCCGCCTCCATGATCCTCGGCAGCAGCCGCACGGCCGGAGCCGGGTTGCCCTGCCAGTTCTCGTTGATGCCCCGGATGAGTACGGCCGTGGCCTCCGCCAGGTCCTCCGTCTCCGAAGAGCCGTCGACCCGCGGCAGCGCGGTCATGAAGTGCAGCTTGTCCGTGGTCACACCACGGCCCGGCACGGACGCGGGCACGTTCTGTGCCACCTTGCGGTCGATCTCCGACTCCGTCGGGTCACCGAGCCGCAGCTCGATGCGGTTCTGCAGCATGTCCTTGAGCGCGGGCCGCACCTCGGTGTAGCGGCTCGCCGTCAGAATCACGTGTACGCCGAAGCCGAGCCCGCGCATCGCCATGTCGGTGATGGACGCCTCGAGCATCTCGTAGTCCGTCTTGAAGGTCGCCCACCCGTCGATGACGAGGAAGACGTCACCCCACGGCTGGTCGGGCAGCAGCCCCGCCGCCCGCCGCTGCCTGTAGGTCTGGATCGAGTCGACGTTGTTCGCGCGGAAATACTCCTCGCGCGCGTTGAGGATGCCCTCGACCTCGCTGACCGTACGACGGACCTTCTCGCCGTCGAGCCGGTTCGCGACCCCGCCGACGTGCGCCAGATCCTCCATCGCGATCAGACCGCCACCGCCGAAGTCCAGGCAGTAGAACTGCACTTCGCTCGGCGTGTGAGTAAACGCGAACGACGAGATGAGCGTGCGCAGCAGAGTCGACTTGCCGGACTGCGGACCACCGATGAACAGACCGTGGCCCGCACCACCCGCGAAGTCCCGGTACAGCACGTCGCGCCGCTGCTCGAACGGCTTGTCCACCAGACCGACCGGCACATTGAGCCGGCCGAGCGCGGTGTACTCGGGCGCCGTCAGACCGCGCTCCGCCGTGACCGCCAGCGCCGGCAGGAGCTGCTCCAGCGAAGGCGCCTCCTCCAGCGGCGGCAGCCACACTTGGTGGGCGGGCGGCCCCTGGTTCTCCATCTTGGCGACGATGACGTCCAGGACGGTGTCGGCAAGCGCGTCGTCGATCCGGTTGTCGGCCTCCGGCTCCTCGATCACCGGCTGCGGCGGCAGCGCCACGTGCTGCGCCGTGAAGAGCGCGGGCCGCAGCTGAGTCGAGCGGTGCACCCGCGACGGACCCTCACCGTGGTACGCCCCCGACACGTACGCCGCCTTGAAGCGGACCATGGTGTCGGTGTCGTACCGCAGATACCCGGAGCCGGGAATCGACGGCAGGTGGTACGCGTCCGGGACACCGATCGCCGTACGCGACTCGGCGGCGGAGAACGTACGCAGACCGATCCGGTACGACAGATAGGTGTCGAGCCCGCGCAGCTTGCCCTCCTCCAGGCGCTGCGAGGCAAGCAGCAGATGCACACCCAGCGAGCGGCCGATGCGGCCGATCTGGATGAACATGTCGATGAAGTCCGGCTTGGCGGTGAGCAGTTCGGAGAACTCGTCGAGCACGATCACCAGAGAAGCCAGCGGCTCGAGCGCGGCACCGGCCGCCCGCGCCTTCTCGTAGTCGTGGATGTTGGCGTAGTTGCCCGCCGTACGCAGCAGCTCCTGGCGGCGCTGCATCTCACCCATGATCGAGTCGCGCATACGGTCGACAAGTGTGAGGTCGTCCGCGAGGTTGGTGATGACGGCCGCGGTGTGCGGCATGTCCACCATGCCGGCGAAGGTCGCACCACCCTTGAAGTCCGCGAGGATGAAGTTCAGCGTCTCCGAGGAGTGCGTCACCGCGAGGCCGAGTACGAGCGTACGCAGCACCTCGGACTTACCGGAACCGGTCGCTCCGACACACAGGCCGTGCGGGCCCATGCCCTCCTGCGAGGCCTCCTTGAGGTCGAGCATGACCGGCTCGCCGTTCTCACCGACACCGATCGGTACGCGCAGCCGCTCGTGCAGCGTGCGCGGACGCCAGGTGCGCGAGACGTCGATGGAGCCGGCGTCGCCGATGCCCATGAGGTCGGTGAAGTCGAGGTTGGACAGCAGAGGTTCGCCCTCTTCCGCAGTACCGACCCGGAAGGCGGCGAGCTGTCGCGCGAGCGACTCGGCCTGCGCGAGGCTCAGCACATCCGGCTTGCCGCTGTACGCCGAGTCGTGGCCGACGTACAGCTGAAGCTTGTTCGGCTTCAGATACGCCGTCAGGTTGCCCCGCAGCTCGTCCTCGAGCTCCCCGGGGGCGATCTCCAGGAAGGTGACGCCCTGAAGACCTTCCGTGCCGGCGAGTCCCGAGTCCGGCGGTACGGTGCCGCCGTCGAGCACCACGATCAGGTGCGGCTGGTCGTAGACAGGGTTCGCGTCCCGGTTCCAGCGCGGCCGGTCGGCCAGCTGGTCCTCCAGCGCCTCCTCCAGCTCACCGAGGTCGTCGAAGAGCAGCCGGGCCGAGCCCGCTCCGTCCTTGGCCTTCGGATGCTGGCTGTGCGGCAGCCACTTGATCCAGTCCCAGTCCACGGCGGCGGAGGGGTGCGCGACCACGGCGACCATCAGGTCCTCGGGCGAGTGCAGCGTCGTGAGCTGGGCAATCGCCGCTCGGGCGTTGCCGTAGACCGTGTCGCTGTCCCCGGCCAGTACCACGTGATAGAAGGCGCGCAGCGAAACCGACACCGGCAGATCGGCGAGACTCCCGTGCGCGTCGAGGAACGCCTTCATGGCCGCCGCCGTCAGCGGCTCCAGCTCCTCCTTGGGCGCGGTCTCCGGCGCCGCCAGCGGAGTTGCCAGCTGCTGGCTGCCGAGCCCCATGCGTACGGACGCGAAGTCGGCGTCGGTCGGGCGCCGTTCCCACAGCCGCTTGCCGTCCGCGGCCAGCGCCCACAGCTGGTCCGGGTCCGGGTGCTGGAAAAGCTGCGTACGCCGCTGCAGTTCAGCGGTCTTGTGCACGTCCTTGCGGACCTGCTCCAGATAGCGGAAGTAGTCACGCCGGTCCTGCGCCATCCCCGCGCCGCCGCCCTGCCGGGACTTGGCGAACTGGGCGATGCCCATGGCGAGGGTCGAGGCGAGCATCAGCCCGCCCACCACCCGCATATAGGGAGGCAGGTTCGGCATGAAGAAGAAGCCGACAGAACCCAGCATGCCCATCATCGGCAGCAGGTTCATCAGCACACCGTCGTCACCCTCCCGCGGAATCTCGGGCGGCGTCTCCAGCTTCACCTCGCCGTCCGGGACAGCAGGCGGCTGGATCCGCGGCTGCCGTTTGATGATGACGACGCTCACCGATGCACTCATCCTTCGCGATTGCTGTGTCTTTTTCCGGGTGCAACCCCCGGACCCCCGGCCCAAAGAGCAGGCACGCGTAGCCGTTGATCCTACTGTTACGCCAGAGCGCGCCGGGAGGCAGGAGCGTGGAGATGCGGGGGAGTGCGAGGAGGAATGAGGGAGGCGGGATCTGTGACCCCCGGAGCGGACGATAAGGTGGCGCTCCGCGTCGTACGAGCGGCGTAAAGAAGCTTGTCTACAGGGGGAACTACCAGGTGAGCACGGGCACATCGACGGGTTTCTGCCGAGTCACCGTCGCAGCGCCGGACAGTCGTATTGATGTGGCGCTGCCGGAGGACCTGCCGATCCAGGACATCTACCCGGAGATCATCAGGCTCTCGGGCATGGTCCAGTCCGACGGCAGCCTCGCCGGCTACCACCTCGTACGCCGCGACGGCCATGTGCTCGACGCGAGCCGGTCGTTGCTGGAGCACCGGATCAGGGACGGCGAGGTGCTGCTGCTGCGCACGTTCGCCGACTCGCTGCCGCCGGCCGTCCACGACGACGTGGTCGACGCGGTCGCCACCGCCGTCAAGCAGGACCTGCGCGGCTGGAACGACAACCTGATGCGGGTCGCGGGTCTGGTCTCCGGCGTACTGCTGCTGGCGATGCTCGGCTTCGTGTTCTGGTTCGCGGACCCGCTGCGGCACGACATGCACGGCCTCCAGGGCATCGTCGCCGGTGTGGTCGCGCTGACGCTGACGGCCCTCGCGGGTGTACGCGGCCGGGTGTACGACGACAGAGCCTCCGCCGTCGCCCTGGGCATCGCCGCACTGCCGCACGCGCTCATCGCGGGCTCCGGTGTCATCCCGCAGGATGCCGGTGAAGGCCCGGGGAGGTTGCAGTTCCTGGTCGGCTGCGTCGCCGTACTGCTCTTCTCCGTCGTACTGATCATGCTGCTGCCGCAGGGGGACGCCCCGTTCGTCGCCGCGGCGCTGGCCGCCGCGATCGGCACCCTCGCCGCGTTCGGCGGAGTACTCACCGAGGCACAGCCCCGCGAGATCGCCGCCGTCACCTCGGTCGTCGCCCTGGCCGTCGTCGGCTTCCTGCCGGGCTGGTCGGCCCGCTTCGCCAAGCTGCCGATCGGCTTCCGCAACCCGGAGGACCTGGCCAGGGCCCGCCGCGAGGGCCAGGAGGGCAACCTCGAGGCCGTCGACGTACAGCGCATCGTCGCCCAGACCAGCCGCGGCCACGAGCTGCTGCTCGGCCTCGTCGGCGGCTGCGCCGTCGTCATCCTCGGCGCGGGCGGCGCGGTGCTCGGCTTCAGCGACAGCGGCTGGGCCCAGCTGATGGCCCTAATCACCGGCCTCGCCGCGATGCTCCGGGCACGCCTGTTCCGCTACACCGCGCAGGTCACGTGCCTGCTGGTGGCCGGCGTCCTCACGATGGGCCTGCTGATCCTCGGCCTCGCGATCTCGCCGCCGCTCGGGATCATCGCGGACCTGGCCCAGGGCAACTCCGCGGGCATCGACGTACGGACCCTGTGGCTCGGCGCCTCGGTCGCGGCCGGCGCGATGCTCCTGATCGCGATCGCCCTGATCGTTCCGCAGAAGGGGCTCTCCCCCTTCTGGGGCCGCATGCTGGACCTGGCGGACTCGCTGGTGCTGCTCTCCCTCATCCCGATCTGCCTGGCGGTCCTCGACGTGTACGCCAAGGTCCGCGGCGGCTTCTGACCCGTGCGGCCCGCCGTCAGGGGCACTCGCTTCTGCTGGTAAGCTGCATGACGGCCGCTTGTGTATGCGCCCCCGGACATCCGGAGGCTGCGCCCAGCGGATCCCCGCCTCCCGAGTAACGGAAGCTCCCCAGAGAATTCGACCTGGGGCACTCGATGGCAATACGAAGACCAAGAGGAGTACGCGTGCCGCTCGACGCCGCTACGAAGAAGCAGATCATGACCGAGTTCGCTCAGAAGGAAGGCGACACCGGCTCCCCCGAGGTCCAGGTCGCCATGCTTTCGCGCCGGATCTCGGACCTGACCGAGCACCTGAAGACGCACAAGCACGACCACCACTCCCGTCGTGGTCTGCTGATCCTGGTCGGCCAGCGTCGCCGCCTGCTGCAGTACCTGGCCAAGAAGGACATCCAGCGCTTCCGTGCCCTGGTCGACCGCCTCGGCATCCGCCGTGGCGCGGCCGGCGGCGCCAAGTAAGACGGACGTCGTGAAGGGAGCGGTACCCCACTTCCAGGGGCCGCTCCCTTTGCTGTACGTGCGAGACGTACCGGACGCTCAGTAGTCTGGTCGTACAACGAAACACAGAAGCACGAGCGAGAAGCGGCTTCCCCGCCGCCGGTCCTCGGTAGTGGCCCCCGGAGCACATCGACACCGGGGTCTTCGATCGAAGACCGGCCCGCAGCTGAAGCGCTTCTCCGCCACTGTCCCCCCGCCACACGGGCGACGGGGACGAAAGACGAAAAGTATCGGAGATAACGCTAGTGGAGAACGAGACCCACTACGCCGAGGCCGTCATTGACAACGGTTCCTTCGGCACCCGCACCATCCGCTTCGAGACGGGCCGCCTGGCCAAGCAGGCCGCCGGCTCCGCCGTGGCGTACCTGGACGACGACACCATGGTGATGTCGGCCACGACCGCTTCCAAGAAGCCCAAGGACCAGCTCGACTTCTTCCCCCTGACGGTGGACGTCGAGGAGCGGATGTACGCAGCCGGAAAGATCCCCGGCTCCTTCTTCCGTCGTGAGGGCCGGCCCTCCGAGGACGCGATCCTCACCTGCCGCCTGATCGACCGCCCGCTGCGCCCCTCCTTCAAGAAGGGCCTGCGCAACGAGATCCAGATCGTCGAGACGATCATGGCGCTCAACCCCGACCACATGTACGACGTGGTCGCGATCAACGCCGCCTCCTGCTCCACGATCCTGGCGGGCCTGCCCTTCTCCGGCCCGATCGGCGCCACCCGTGTCGCCCTGATCAAGGGCCAGTGGGTCGCCTTCCCGACGCACACCGAGCTCGAGGACGCCGTCTTCGACATGGTCGTCGCGGGCCGCGTCCTGGAGGACGGCGACGTCGCGATCATGATGGTCGAGGCCGAGGCCACCGAGAAGACGATCCAGCTCGTCAAGGACGGCGCCGACGCCCCGACCGAGGAGATCGTCGCCGCCGGTCTCGAGGCCGCGAAGCCGTTCATCAAGGTCCTCTGCAAGGCCCAGTCGGACCTCGCCGCCAAGGCTGCCAAGCCCACCGGCGAGTTCCCGGTCTTCCTCGAGTACCAGGACGACGTGCTGGAGGCGCTGACCGCCGCCGTCAAGTCCGAGCTCACGCAGGCGCTCACCATCGCCGGCAAGCAGGACCGCGAGAACGAGCTCGACCGCATCAAGGAGATCGCCGCCGAGAAGCTGCTCCCGCAGTTCGAGGGTCGCGAGAAGGAGATCTCCGGTGCGTACCGCGCGCTGACCAAGCACCTGGTCCGCGAGCGCGTCATCAAGGACAAGGTCCGCATCGACGGCCGTGGCGTCACGGACATCCGTACGCTCGCCGCCGAGGTCGAGGCCATCCCGCGCGTGCACGGCTCGGCGCTGTTCGAGCGTGGCGAGACCCAGATCCTGGGCGTCACCACCCTCAACATGCTCCGGATGGAGCAGCAGCTGGACACCCTTTCCCCGGTGACCCGCAAGCGCTACATGCACAACTACAACTTCCCGCCGTACTCCGTCGGTGAGACCGGCCGCGTGGGCTCGCCCAAGCGCCGCGAGATCGGCCACGGCGCGCTCGCCGAGCGCGCAATGGTGCCGGTGCTGCCGACGCGCGAGGAGTTCCCGTACGCGATCCGTCAGGTGTCCGAGGCTCTCGGCTCCAACGGCTCGACGTCCATGGGCTCGGTCTGCGCCTCCACCATGTCGCTGCTGAACGCCGGTGTGCCGCTCAAGGCCCCCGTCGCCGGTATCGCCATGGGCCTGATCTCGCAGGAGATCGACGGCAAGACGCACTACGTCGCCCTCACCGACATCCTCGGCGCCGAGGACGCGTTCGGTGACATGGACTTCAAGGTCGCCGGTACGAAGGAATTCGTCACCGCCCTCCAGCTCGACACCAAGCTGGACGGCATCCCGGCCTCCGTCCTGGCCGCGGCCCTCAAGCAGGCCCGCGACGCCCGCCTCCACATCCTCGACGTGATGATGGAAGCGATCGACACGCCGGACGAGATGTCCCCCAACGCCCCGCGGATCATCACCGTCAAGATCCCCGTGGACAAGATCGGTGAGGTCATCGGCCCCAAGGGCAAGATGATCAACCAGATCCAGGAGGACACCGGCGCGGACATCACGATCGAGGACGACGGCACCATCTACATCGGTGCCCAGGTCGGCTCGCAGGCCGAGGCGGCCCGCGCGACGATCAACGCGATCGCGAACCCGACCATGCCGGAGGTCGGCGAGCGCTACCTGGGTACGGTCGTCAAGACCACCACCTTCGGTGCCTTCGTCTCCCTGATGCCCGGCAAGGACGGTCTGCTGCACATCTCGCAGATCCGCAAGCTCGCCGGCGGCAAGCGCGTGGAGAACGTCGAGGACGTGCTCGGCGTGGGCGCCAAGGTCCAGGTCGAGATCGCCGAGATCGACTCCCGCGGCAAGCTCTCCCTCGTCCCCGTGATCGAGGGCGAAGAGGGCTCCGAGGCCGAGAAGGACGACGCCGACAAGTGACGTCCCGTAGTTCCGTGACGACGGCCCGCACCTCTTCGGAGGGGCGGGCCGTCGCCCGTACCCAAACGCTGCTCAAGGGCCAGAACGGCATCGGCACCGTCCGCAGGACCACCCTCCCGGGCGGCCTGCGGATCGTCACCGAGACCCTGCCCTCCGTACGGTCCGCCACCTTCGGCATCTGGGCGCATGTCGGCTCCCGCGACGAGACGCCCACGCTGAACGGCGCCACGCACTACCTGGAGCACCTCCTCTTCAAGGGCACCGAGAAGCGCAGTGCCCTCGACATCTCCTCCGCGATCGACGCGGTTGGCGGCGAGATGAACGCCTTCACGGCGAAGGAGTACACGTGCTACTACGCCCGTGTACTGGACACCAATCTCCCCCTCGCCATCGACATCGTCTGCGACATGCTGACGGGGTCCCTGATCAGGGCCGAGGACGTCGACGCCGAGCGCGGCGTCATCCTCGAAGAGATCGCGATGACCGAGGACGACCCGGGGGACGTCGTCCACGACCTGTTCGCCAGGACGATGTTCGGCGACACCCCACTGGGCCGCCCGGTCCTCGGCACCGTCGAGACCGTCGAGGCGCTGTCCGCCGACCGCATCCGCCGCTTCTACAAGAAGCACTACGACCCGACGCACCTCGTCGTCGCGGCCGCGGGCAACGTGGATCACGCCACCGTCGTACGCCAGGTCCGCAAGGCATTCGAGCGGGCCGGCGCCCTGTCCCGTACGGACGCGGTCCCGCTCGACCCGCGCGACGGCTCCCGCGTCATCCGCACCGCGGGCCGCGTCGAGCACCTGAACCGCAAGACGGAGCAGGCGCACGTCGTCCTCGGCATGCCGGGCCTGTCCCGCACCGACGACCGCCGCTGGGCGATGGGCGTACTGAACACGGCTCTCGGCGGCGGCATGTCGTCCCGCCTCTTCCAGGAGGTACGGGAGAAGCGCGGCCTGGCCTACAGCGTGTACTCGTACACCTCCAGCTTCGCCGACTGCGGACTCTTCGGCGTGTACGCCGGCTGCCGGCCGGGACAGGTCCACGACGTACTCAAGATCTGCCGCGACGAGCTCGAAAAGGTCGCCGCGGACGGTCTGCCCGACGAGGAGATCGACCGCGCCGTCGGACAGCTCTCCGGCTCCACCGTCCTCGGCCTGGAGGACACCGGCGCGCTCATGAACCGCATCGGCAAGAGCGAGCTGGCGTGGGGCGACCACATCTCCGTCGACGACATGCTCGCCCGGATGGCGGCAGTGACGCCCGACGACGTACGGGAGGTGGCCGCCGAAGTCCTTGGCCACCGCCCCTCGCTGTCGGTCATCGGCCCGCTGAAGGACAAGCAGGCCGACCGCCTGCACGAAACAGTCGCCTAGAGACGTCAGACAGAAAGAAGCAAGCAATGAGCAAGCTGCGCGTGGCCGTTCTCGGTGCCAAGGGCCGTATCGGCTCCGAGGCCGTACGGGCCGTCGAGGCCGCCGACGACATGGAACTGGTGGCGGCGCTGAGCCGGGGCGACAAGCTCGAAGCCCTCGTCGAAGCCGACGCCCAGGTCGTCGTCGAGCTGACCACCCCCGCATCGGTGATGGGCAACCTCGACTTCTGCGTACGCCACGGCATCCACGCGGTCGTCGGCACCACCGGCTGGACCGACGAACGCCTCGCGCAGCTCCGCTCCTGGCTCGCCGCCTTCCCGGAGACCGGCGTGCTCATCGCGCCCAACTTCTCCATCGGCGCCGTACTCACCATGAAGTTCGCCCAGCAGGCGGCCCCGTACTTCGAGTCCGTCGAGGTCGTCGAGCTGCACCACCCGAACAAGGCCGACGCCCCCTCGGGCACCGCGACGCGCACCGCCCAGCTCATCGCGGCGGCGCGCGCCGAGGCCGGCAGCGCCCCCCAGCCGGACGCCACGACCACCGCGCTGGACGGCGCCCGCGGGGCGGACGTGGACGGCGTACCCGTACACGCCATCCGCCTGCGCGGCCTCCTCGCCCACCAGGAAGTACTCCTCGGCGGTGAGGGTGAGACGCTGACGATCCGTCACGACTCCCTGCACCACAGCAGCTTCATGCCCGGCATCCTGCTCGGCGCGCGCCGCGTGGTGACCACTCCCGGCCTCACCTTCGGCCTGGAAAACTTCCTCGACCTGAACTGACGGCAGCAACAGCCATGCGCGCAAAAATCACCTACTTCACCCTCGCCGCAGTCCTGGTCGTCTACTTCTTCCTGGCCGGCAGCCGCGGGTACTTCCTCATCCGGGAAGGCACCGTCCTCACCGTCACCTTCGGCGTAGCGGTGCTGGTCCTTCCGGCCATCGGCATCTGGTTCCTCTGGCAGACCACACAGTTCGCCCGCAAGGCGGACGCGCTGTCCGCGAAGCTGGAGGCCGAGGGCGGCCTGCCCGTCGACGAGCTGGTACGCACGCCCAGTGGCCGCATCGACCGCGACTCCGCCGACGAGGTCTTCGCCCGGCGCCGCGCCGAGACCGAGGACGCCCCGGACGACTGGCGCTCCTGGTTCCGGCTGGCGATCGCCTATTACGACGCCCGGGACACCCCGCGCGCCCGCAAGGCGATGCAGCGGGCGATCGCGCTCCACGAGGGCAGGTAGGCCCACGCGAAAGGGGGCGTCCGACCGGACGCCCCCTTTCGCATGCGCTACCGCTGCTCAGACCGGCCGGTACTCGTCGCCCCAGGCCTCGACCGTGTCGGCCGCCCGGTCGAAGGCCTCCACCCGCGACAGGAAATCGGCGTTGTGATCGGTCAGCAACTGCAGCCGCTCACCGTTCTGCCGTACCAGTACGAGCGCCTGCCCCTGCACCGTGCGCGGCAGCCCGAGCCACCGCACCGGCTGCTGGACCGTACGCACGGTCGTCGCCCGGTCCCACGGCACCGTGGTCGTCGAGAAGAACCGCACGCGCCGCAGCCCGTGCCGGCTGACCCAGGCACCCACCCGCAGCAGTCGCAGGGCGCAGGCGATCACGACCACGGAGAGGCCCAGACAGACCCCCGCACCCGGCACCGCACCCGTAAAGGCGATAACCATCGCCGCCAGCAGTACGAACGACGAGAGGAGCAGCAGCAGGGCTGCCGCTCCTACGCGCCAGGGTCCGGGGCGATAGGGCCTGCGCCATTGATCGTGGTCGTCGAAGGGCAGGGCGACATCGTCGGAAGTCTCACCGGACGCTTCGAAAGCACGGTCGGCCGTCAGGAAGGGCAGGGGCACGACTGATCCTCACTCACCAGCACGCTCGATTGGGCTGTGCCCGGTGAGGCTACCGAGGAGGTCTTCGCCGGGCCACCCCAGGGGGCCCGGACGAGTCAGCGCCCCTCAACGGCGCTCAGCGCCCTTCAGCGGCCTCGGACTTCTGTGTCGCGCCCGGAGCCTGCGCCGGGTCCAGGGCGGGAACCCCGAAGAGCAGCGATCCCACCAGTCCGGCGACGACGGTGAGACCAATGAGCGTACGTCCGACGACCTGGGACGCACTCGGACGTTCGGGGGGCGGAGGGGTGACGTTACTGCGGAATCGGTCTGCCTCGGCAACGAATGCGAAGGGGACGGACTCTCGCCGGCGCAACATGGGGCGGTACTCCTTTGCTCATTTTGATCTGGTACCAGGGCTTCTAAAGGGACAGACGTACAAAGCTGTCGCTTGGTGCCCGATTTCCCCGAATCGGCCGAACAATGTCCCCCGACGGCCGACCGAGGCCGGACGGGCCGTCACTGTCAGCCCCGGCCCGTAGAGTGTGGGTCGCCCGAGCGATGTACATGGAAGGACCCCGCCGGTGACTGTTACCCCTGATGGCACCCCCACAGAGACCCCGAAGCCCAGCTTCCGCAGCGAAGTGACCGTCGAGCTGGTGAAGCACACCGCGAGCGACTCCGACGTGCTCTGGGCCGCCCGTGTCTCGACCGCCGGCGAGCAGTCCCTGGAGGAGCTGAGCAAGGACCCGGAGCGCTCCAAAGGCCTCATCAACTACCTGATGCGTGACCGGCACGGCAGCCCCTTCGAGCACAACTCGATGACGTTCTTCATCAACGCCCCGATCTTCGTCTTCCGCGAGTTCATGAGGCACCGCGTCGGATGGTCGTACAACGAGGAATCCGGCCGCTACAGGGAGCTGGAGCCGGTCTTCTACGTCCCCGGTAAGTCCCGCAAGCTCGTCCAGCAGGGCCGTCCCGGCAAGTACGAGTTCGTCGAGGGCACCCAGGCGCAGCAGGAGCTCACGACCCGCGCCATGGAGGACTCCTACCGCCAGGCGTACGACGCCTACCAGGAGATGCTCGCCGCCGGAGTCGCCCGCGAGGTCGCCCGCGCGGTCCTCCCCGTCGGCCTGTACTCCTCGATGTACGCGACATGCAACGCCCGCTCGCTCATGCACTTCCTCGGCCTGCGCACCCAGCACGAGCTGGCGAAGGTGCCCTCCTTCCCGCAGCGCGAGATCGAGATGGTGGGGGAGCAGATGGAGGCCCACTGGGCCAAGCTCATGCCCCTCACCTACGCGGCCTTCAACAACAACGGACGCGTCGCGCCGTAAGCCCTGGACACCGGCCTGAGTACAGATGTACGGACCTACAGTCCGAAGTGTCCGTATTGCCGCAGTTCAAGAATTTCATCTAGGCTGATCAAACGGACCCGGCACTGCTTGAACCCCCGAGCAGGCAGTGTCGGGTTCCACTTCCCGTACGTCTGACCTCCCCCGAGGGGACACGACGCGTTGAGCAGCGAGTAGCGTGTTACCCATGGCTCCGATCTCCACTTCGCAGACCCCCTTCGGGCGGGTCCTCACCGCCATGGTCACGCCGTTCACGGCGGACGGCGCACTCGACCTCGACGGCGCCCAGCGTCTCGCCGCCCACCTGGTGGACGCCGGCAACGACGGGCTGATCGTCAACGGCACCACCGGCGAGTCGCCGACCACCAGCGACGCGGAGAAAAACGACCTCGTACGGGCTGTACTGGAAGCCGTCGGAGACCGGGCCCATGTCGTCGCCGGAGTCGGCACCAACGACACCCGCCACAGCGTCGAGCTGGCCCACGCCGCCGAGCAGACCGGCGCACACGGCCTCCTCGCCGTGACGCCGTACTACAACAAGCCGCCGCAAGAGGGCCTGCTCCGCCACTTCACGGCCATCGCCGACGCCACCGGGCTCCCCGTGATGCTCTACGACATCCCGGGCCGCAGCGGTGTGCCGATCAACACCGAGACACTCGTCCGGCTGGCCGAGCACCCGCGGATCGTCGCCAACAAGGACGCCAAGGGCGACCTCGGCCGCGCCAGCTGGGCCATCGCCCAGAGCGGCCTCGCCTGGTACTCCGGCGACGACATGCTGAACCTGCCCCTCCTCTCCGTCGGCGCCGTCGGCTTCGTCTCGGTCGTCGGCCACGTCGTCACCCCCGAGCTGCGCGCGCTCCTGGAAGCCCACCTCGCCGGCGACGTACGCAAGGCGACGGAGATCCACCAGCGGCTGCTCCCGGTCTACACCGGCATGTTCCGCACCCAGGGCGTCATCACCACCAAGGCCGCCCTCGCCCTCCAGGGCCTGCCCGGAGGCCCGCTGCGCCTCCCCATGGTGGAGCTGACGCCGGACGAAGAGGCACAGCTCAAGCGGGATCTCGCGGCCGGTGGAGTAGAGCTCTAACCACAGACTTCACAACTGAATACGCAGGAAACCCACACACAACAGCAAGTGCACGAATGTCATGCGCGCCACGTGCCTCAGCGGTACGTGGCGTGTGTGGTGAGGAGAGTCTTTTGAGCCATCCGCATCCTGAACTCGGTACCCCGCCCAAGCTCCCGAAGGGCGGCCTGCGCGTCACCCCGCTCGGCGGTCTCGGCGAGATCGGCCGCAACATGACGGTCTTCGAGTACGGCGGCCGCCTGCTCATCGTCGACTGCGGCGTGCTCTTCCCCGAGGAGGAGCAGCCCGGCATCGACCTGATCCTGCCGGACTTCACGTCCATCAAGGACCGTCTCGACGATATCGAAGGCATCGTGCTCACGCACGGCCACGAGGACCACATCGGCGGCGTCCCCTTCCTGCTCCGCCTGAAGCAGGACATCCCGCTGATCGGCTCCAAGCTCACCCTCGCCCTGATCGAGGCGAAGCTCCAGGAGCACCGCATCCGCCCGTACACCCTCGAGGTCACGGAGGGCCACCGCGAGCGCGTCGGCCCGTTCGACTGCGAGTTCGTGGCGGTCAACCACTCCATCCCGGACGCGCTGGCCGTCGCCATCCGCACCCCGGCGGGCATGGTCGTCCACACCGGCGACTTCAAGATGGACCAGCTCCCGCTGGACCGCCGCCTCACCGACCTCCCGAAGTTCGCGAAGCTCGGCGAGGAGGGAATCGACCTCCTCCTCTCCGACTCGACGAACGCCGAGGTCCCGGGCTTTGTCCCGCCCGAGCGCGACATCTCGAATGTCCTGCGTACGGTCTTCGCGAACGCCCAGAAGCGCATCATCGTGGCCAGCTTCGCCAGCCACGTACACCGCATCCAGCAGATCCTCGACGCGGCCCACGAGTACGGCCGTCGCGTGGCCTTCGTCGGCCGCTCGATGGTCAGGAACATGGGCATCGCCCGCGACCTGGGCTACCTCAAGGTCCCGGCCGGCCTGGTGGTCGACGTAAAGACCCTCGACGACCTCCCGGACCACGAGGTCGTCCTCGTCTGCACCGGCTCGCAGGGCGAGCCGATGGCCGCCCTGTCCCGGATGGCCAACCGCGACCACCAGATCCGCATCGTCCAGGGCGACACGGTAATCCTGGCGTCCTCCCTGATCCCGGGTAACGAGAACGCGGTCTACCGCGTGATCAACGGCCTGACCCGCTGGGGCGCCAACGTCATCCACAAGGGCAACGCCAAGGTCCACGTCTCGGGCCACGCCTCGGCCGGCGAGCTGCTGTACTTCTACAACATCTGCAAGCCGAAGAACCTGATGCCGGTCCACGGCGAATGGCGCCACCTGCGCGCCAACGCGGAGCTCGGCGCTCTGACCGGTGTTCCCAAGGACCACATCGTCATCGCCGAGGACGGCGTGGTGGTCGACCTGATCGACGGCCGGGCGAAGATCGTCGGCAAGGTCCAGGCGGGCTATGTGTACGTCGACGGCCTATCGGTCGGCGACGTCACCGAGACCCATCTCAAGGACCGCCGGATCCTCGGCGAGGAGGGCTTCATCTCGGTCT
Source organism: Streptomyces sp. ISL-99 (assembly GCF_018614005.1). Classification (NCBI taxonomy): domain Bacteria; kingdom Bacillati; phylum Actinomycetota; class Actinomycetes; order Kitasatosporales; family Streptomycetaceae; genus Streptomyces; species Streptomyces sp. ISL-99. The sequence goes on along the minus strand of NZ_JAGGPC010000072.1, from coordinate 654 downwards.
TCGTCGTGGTCGACACCGCGACCGGCAAGATCGTGGGCGGCCCGAACATTCACGCCCGCGGCTCCGGCATCGACGACTCGGCCTTCGCGGCCGTCGTCCCGCGGATGGAAGAGGCCATCGCCAAGTCGGCCCAGGACGGCGTCCTGGAGACGCACCAGATCCAGCAGATGATCCGCCGCACGGTGGGCAAGTGGGTCTCCGACACCTACCGCCGGCGTCCGATGATCCTGCCGGTCGTCGTCGAGGTCTGACGCCGCCGTAGCACGTCAACTGGGGGCGGGGCACCTCGATTTGCATCGGGGCGCCCCGCTCCAGTACGTTTACGGCTCCTCCTGAACGGGAAGCCCGGCGCACTGGTGCGTCTGGTACTACCCGAACGGGGCGGGAATTCCGACTCAGAACTTCTGATAAAGTCGGAGTCGCCGGAAAGGGAAACGCGAAAGCGAAGAACTGGAAAGCGCCGAGGAAGTCGGACACGAAAGAGTCTGATAGAGTCGGAAACACGAAATACCGAACGAAAGCCCGGAGGAAAGCCCGCGAGGGTGAGTACAAAGGAAGCGTCCGTTCCTTGAGAACTCAACAGCGTGCCAAAAGTCAACGCCAGATATGTTGATACCCCGGCCCACCTCTGGTGGGTTGGTGGTTCGTTTGAAA